>RDDZ01000046.1 GCA_003852775.1 Microbacteriaceae bacterium
GGCCGGCTCAGCGACTATTCCGACCGGCTGATCGCCCAGGGAGCGCAAGGCGGAAGCTCGGTCCATGTCTCGACCAAGATGGCGTGGTGCGGCGCGAACAGGGGAATCGCCACGCTGGAGACCTGCCTGGCCGAGGCAAGGGCGGCCGGGGACGCCGAATGCAGCGCCGACATCCAGACCGCCTTGCAGAATACCCGCCGCCTTGCCGCCGAGGCGCGGCAGACCGCCAACCAGTCCTATGCCTATGCGCCGGACGGCTGGATGAGCAGCTGCCCCGCGTAGCCTGCGGGGCGCGGCGCGCCTGCCCGCCGCGGCGCGCCGTCGTCGAAAATGCAGCCACAACCATAGCCTTGCCCCGTATCGGCGCTTGACACGCTGGGATCCGAAAATAACCTCGAACCGAGGGGTTATCAGTATGAGCGGTATTCGGGCGATCCATGAACGGCATGAGGAACGGCTGATCGACCTGATCTATGCGATCCTGCTGGGCGAGCGGAGCTGGCAGGACTTCCTGGCCGAGATCGAGCGCGAAACGCCGGGCGGAATCGCGGGGCTGTTCCATCAGGGCATGGAAGGCGGTTGCGCCTTCATCCACAACCATATGCCCGAGCGGGCCATCGCGGATTACGGCGACTATTATGCGCTGCGCAATCCGTGGATGGAACGGGCGATGCGCGCGCCCACGCGTCAATCCATGCCGGCACATCACCTGGTTCCGCATGAAGAGCTGCTGCGCACCGAGTTCCATGACGGCTTCCTGCGGCCCCTGAGGCTCGACACGGCGGCAGGGCTGCTGATCGACATGCGCGGCTCCTGCGCGACGACGCTGACCATCATGGCCCCGCTGGGCCAGTCCGCGCTAATCGAAGCCTGGTCGCAGAGCTTCAACAGGATTTCCGGGCATCTGCAGCGGGCGGTAGCCTGGTGCCGCCGCGGCTCGGGGCTGGGCGCGCTGGCCGAACTGCCGGCGGCGCTGTCGCGGTCGCTGGATCTTGGCGTGCTGATCGTCGACGCGAACCGCAGGATGCTGCCGGTTTCGCCGGCCGCGCAGCTCTCGGATCGGATCTGGCGGGCGGTCCGGCAATCGCCCTTTGGCACGGTCGGGCTGGTCGATCAGACCGCCGACGACTGCCTGGGAGAGATGCTGTCGCGCAACTCCGCCGCGCGGAAGCGGGCCGAGTTCAGGACGGCCCAGGCCACGATCACCATGGTGCGGATCAACCGCGACGAATTGTCGGAACTGCTGCTTGGCCCCTGCGTCATGCTGGTCGTCGATCCGGGGCTGCACGGGTTCGACCTTGAACAAAAGCGCGACCGGCTGCGCCTTGCCCATGACCTGACCGCCGCGGAAGGCAGGGTGTTGGGCGGCTTGCTGCGCGGCTTCAACCTCAGGCAGATCGCCGCGGCGGCCGGCCTGTCGCACGAGACGGTGCGAACCCAGCAAAAGGCGCTGTTCGTCAAGACCGGGGTCAACAGCCAGACCCAGCTGGTCAACCTGGCGCATGGCCATCCGCCGCAGGACCGGGACGAACCGGGTCGCTGACCGGCGG
>RDDZ01000068.1 GCA_003852775.1 Microbacteriaceae bacterium
GAGGGCTTCGGCCCTCCCCACTCAACCCAAAACGGAGAAAACGAGAATGAGCCTGTACAAACTGTTCAAAACCGACCAGAACCTGGAAACGGACGGCATCTTCATCGAATACGGCACCGACGATGACGGCAAGCCCATTCGCATCAAGATCGCCCGTGCCGGCGGCAGCAACAAGGCGTTCAGCAAGGCGCTGGAGAAGGCCACGCGGCCCTACCGCAAGGCAATCCAGTCCGGCCTCCTGGACAACGCGACCGCTGACCGCCTGTACCGTGACGTGTTTGCGGACACCGTGGTTCTGGGCTGGGAGAACGTGAAGGGACAGGACGGCAAGAACCTCCCATTCAACCGGGAGAACGTCCTGAAGTTGTTCGAGGACCTGCCTGACCTGTTCGCGGACCTCCGCGAGCAAGCCAGCAACGTGGCGTTGTTCCGCGAGGAGGTGGCGGAGCAAGACCTGGGAAACTCTGGGAAGTCCTCTGCTACGGGTTCGAGCAAGGACCAGTAGAACGGAAGATTGTTGAGCAATGTATGAAGTTCGGCATGCCCTTGCCGAACTCCATACAAAACGCTCCGGAGTTGAACCTTGGTCTTGAACTGTTTTACACCGGCTTCCTGGACCTGACGTCATGTAGGCAAACCGGCATGTCCCTCGGGCCGATACCGATGCTGAGCATTCTGGAGTACGGAATGATCCACGGTATCGAAGGCGAGCAGTTGGAGGACTTCATTTGGTTCGTCCAGCGGCTTGATCAGAAATACCTTGAGTGGAGCCGGAATCGTGCCAAGTCTAAGTGAGTTCAGCAGACGCATTACCCTCCGCGGCCAGAAGGTCGCGGAGGGCGCGGACGCGCTCACCCGTCGAGTTGCCCTGGCCGCGGACCAAGCCGTGGTCATGGGCACCCCGGTCGATACCGGGCGAGCCCGATCCAACTGGATTGCCCAGATCGGTTCCGCGCCGGATACGGTCATTGACGCCTACGTGCCCGGGTCCTTGGGCGACACGGAGGCCGCCAACACTCAAGCCGCTCTGGATCAGGCCGAAGCCGTGATCAAGAACTACAAGGGCGGTCAGGAGATTCACATCACCAACAACCTGCCCTACATCCAACGCCTCAATGACGGCTGGTCGGACCAAGCCCCCGCGAACTTCGTGGAACAAGCCGTCATGGAGGCGCTTCAGGTTGTGTATTTTGGTCGCATCGTTGACGGCGATCCGGGGAGCTGAGGATGGCTGAAGAACGCATTGACATAGTTGTTACTGAACGAGGTTCCCGGGTTGTTAAGCGCAACCTGGAGGACATCGGCGGGACGGCTACCAAGTCCGCCAACTCGGTGGACTTCCTGAAGCGCGCCCTGGGAACCCTGGGCGCGGCCTTCGGCCTCCAGCAGATCATCCGGCTGACCTCCGCGTGGTCTGACCTCACCTCGCGCGTGAACATCGCCGCGGGCTCCGTCGAGAACGCGGCGGCGGTCATGGACCGTCTCCAGTCGATTGCCCGCCGAACCTACGCGGAGCTGGGCAGCACGGCTGAAATCTACTTG
>RDDZ01000143.1 GCA_003852775.1 Microbacteriaceae bacterium
GGGCCTGTCGACTGGGGGCGCTGAAAGTCCAGCAGCCGCGCCTCGATACGGCGGAACAGCCAGACCAGGGTGAAGGCGATGGCGGCATAGAGAACCGCCGCGATGCCGAAGGCGCTGAAAGGCGCATAGGTGGCCGAGTTCACGTCGCGGGCGATCTTGAGGATGTCCGGCACCGTCGCGGTGAAGGCGATCGAGGTGGCATGCAGGACTAGGATCACCTCGTTGCCATAGGCGGGCAAGGCGCGGCGCAGCGCGCTTGGCAGGACGATCCGGCGATAGACGCCAAGGCTGGTCATGCCGAAGACGCGCGCCGCCTCGACCTCGCCCGGCGGCACGGCACGGATGGCGCCGGCAAAGATCTCGGTCGTATAGGCGCAGGAGCAGATGCCGAAGGCCAGGATGGCGCAGTTGATCCCCTCGCGGAAAAACCCGTTCAGCAGGGGCTGGGACTGCACGAAGGACAGGCTGTAGACGCCGCTATAGAGGATCAGCAGCTGCACATAAAGCGGCGTGCCGCGGAAGACATAGGTGAACAGCCAGACCGGCAGCCGCAGCCAGGGATTGGCCGAGGCGCGCGCCACCGACAGCGGCACCGCCAGCACGAAGCCCAGGGCCAGCGAGGCGATCAGCAGCCACAGCGTCATCGCCACGCCGGTGATCTTGTAGCCGTCGGTCCAGAGATAGGCTTTCCCGTATTCCTGCAGGATCTCGATCATGCGGCATGCCTCCGGGTTCCGGCCGAAAAGCGCCGTTCGAGCAGCAGGACGGCCAGGTTGATGACCGTCGCCAGGGCCAGAAAGATCAGGGCGCTGAGGATACTGAAATAGAAGAACTGCCCCGAGCCTTTCCCGGCGTCCTGCGTCGCCTTGATCAGGTCGTTCAGCCCGATCAGCGATACCAGCGCGGTGGCCTTGATCATCACCTGCCAGTTGTTGCCGATGCCCGGCAGGGCGTGGCGCATCATCTGCGGAAACAGCACGCGGCGAAACAGCGTCCAGGGCGGCATGCCATAGGCCAGCGCCGCCTCGATCTGGCCGCGATGCACCGCCGCGAAGGCGCCGCGGAAGGTCTCGGTGAAATAGGCGCCATAGATCACCGCCAGGGTGATGACCCCGGCCGAAAACGGGTCGATGTCGATCTGCGCCCAGCCCAGCGCGTCGGTCAGCCGGTTCAGCCAGATCTGCAGGCTGTAGAACAGCAGCAGCATCATCACCAGGTCGGGCACGCTGCGGATCACCGTGGTATAGCCCGCCCCCAGCGCCCGCAGCCCGCGGCTGCGCGACAGCTTGCAGCCCGCGCCGACAAGCCCCAGCAGGAAGGCCCCGATCATCGCCAGCAGCGCCAGCTTCAGCGTCATCATCAGCCCCGCCAGCACCAGCGGGCCGTAACCGTTCAGGAACATGCTCCCTCCCTCCGTGACCGGCTTGTCGCGCGGATCGCGCGGGATGCCCGCCCCGCCCTCATGGGGCGGGGACCGGGCGCAACCGGCCGGGCTGCAAGCTGTCGCGCAGCCGCGGGCTGCGGGCGCT
>RDDZ01000114.1 GCA_003852775.1 Microbacteriaceae bacterium
CGGCGAGATGGGGGCGGGGAAGACGACAGCGATCGTCACCCTCTCCGAGATCGAGGTCGTCCACACCGAGGCCCTCAACACCGAGCGCGAGGTCGTCGACAAGGACACCACGACCGTCGCCCTCGACTACGGCGAGATCGGGCTCGACTCCACCTCGAAGCTGCGCCTCTACGGCGTCCCCGGACAGCGGCGATTCGACTTCATGTGGTCGATCCTCAAGCGCCGCGCCGTCGGGCTCCTCCTCCTCGTGAAGAACGACTCCTCCGACCCCACGGGCCGGATGATCGAGTTCCTCGACGAGTTCGGCGAGATCTACGGGCGCGGGGGCGTCGTCGTCGGCGTGACGCACATGGACGTCGCGCCGTCTCCCTCGATCGCCGACCACCAGCGCGCCGTGCGCGAGCGCTTCCCCGAGCTCGCGGCACCGGTCTTCACCGTCGATCCGCGCAACCGGCCCCAGCTCGTCACGGCGCTCTCCGTGCTCGCGGCGAGCGTCGAGACCCGCCAGCGGCTCATCTCGGACGGGAGGGACGCATGACCGAGGTCGATGCCCAGCCCCTGCGCTTCCCGCAGCACCTCGTGACCATCGGGAGCGACGCCTTGCGGGCGATGGCCGGGTCCACGCGCTCCCTCAAGCTCGCGGTCGTGCTCTCCGACGACGGCTTCGAGGTCGCGCGCGCACCCTGGAGCCCCGTGCGCGACGGACGCTTCGCGAGCATGGCGAGCTCCGCTCAGGCGCTCGGCGAAGCCCTCGTCCACGAGCTCTCGCTCGGCTCGGGCGACGCCATGATCGTGCAGGCCTCCGGGGGCGCCATGATCCAGATGCGCGTGCCCGGCAACCCGTTCGTCATCGCCGCGCACTTCGGCGAGGGCGAGAGCCTCGGCACCGCCCTCGCGGCCGTGCGGATCACCGCCCAGTCGCTCGCCACCGCGCTCGCACACGCCTCCACCGACATCGATCCCGCACCCACAGAAAGAGGAACCACATGAACAACCTGAACGACATCGCACGCTCGATCGTCGAGTCCGTGGACGACGGTCTCGGCTTCGCGGTCGTCGACCTCGAGTCCGGCCTCCTGCTGGCCGCGGCGCACACCGTCCCGTACTTCACGCAGAGCTACCTCGACACCGTCGCCGCGGCGGCCGTCGACATGTTCCGCGGTCGCACGGTCCGCGCCGTCGAGGACCTGCTCGCGCAGCAGCGCGGCCAGTCGGTGTCGCACCACCTCATCAAGGAGGTGCAGATGACCACCGACCGCACGTTCCACTTCATGATGGTGCTGCCCAACAAGCCGCACGCTCTCCTCGTGCTCATCACCGGCCGCCGCGCCAACCTCGGCTTCGGCTGGGCCGCGGTCCGTCAGTCGGTCCCGCAGATCGAGCCCTTCATCCCGTAAGCCACCGGGGCGACACCGCACGGATGACACAGATCACGGTCGTGGCCCCCCCCCCGGGGGGGCGCGCCGCGCCCGCCCGGGAGAAAAACCCCCCGCGGGGCCCAACCCCCCCCCACCCCACCACCCCCCCC
>RDDZ01000124.1 GCA_003852775.1 Microbacteriaceae bacterium
CGAGTCCGCGAAGGTGTGGCACAGCCAACACGGACTGATTCTTGCGGTTGCGGCGGTGGCAGCGGCGGAGGACTACTTCCGCACCCTATTGACCGACCTGGTTGGGGTGTGCGCGCTGACGGCGGAGCGGGTTAAGTCGATGGAGACCAAGCTTGAGTTTGTATTCACCTCGTCGGTCGCAGATGCGATGCGCGCAGTTCTCGACAGAGAGTCATTCTCGAGTGCAGAAGCGATAACGACCTGGACAAAGAAGATCACCGGGAAAAAGGACACCGGCCTCTCGCTGAAGACCCTCCTCGACGAGTACGAGCGGGTTTGTCACGTTCGTCATTGCGCGGTTCATTCAGGGGGGTACGTTTCGCAGCACAACGCGCGGGTGCTGGGCGTCCAGGCGGGGACTTGGATCTCACTTGGATCTCCGCAGGCGATCCACGAGATCGTCGCTGTGGTTACCGGAACGATTCGTGCGTACAACCAGGAACTCTTCGAACACACTGTGGAACGTTGGCTTGTCGAGCAAGAACTCATGGGTGAATGGCGGCTTGACCGGCCAGCGTTTACAAGGTTGTGGAACCTCTTTCGCTCTACGAGAGATATCCAGGCAGCGGCGAGCATTCGACCGAACGCGTATCTCGCTTATCGGGTCGTTCAACCGGCGCTTCGCGCACGAAACGCAAGCTAGAGGCCGTCCTCGGCGGTGAGGCGCGGCTCGACCTTCTTCTCGGGGTGGAACCCCGCCTTGTCGGCGTAGAAGGCGCGCACCACGTCCATGTCGGCGCGGACGTCGCCCGTGAGCTCGATCGTGGGGCCGAGCCCCGTCGTCATCGTCGTGCGGTCGACGTACCCGAGGGTCACGGGCATGCCCGTCTCGCGGGCGATGCGGTAGAAGCCCGACTTCCAGTGCGTGTTGCCCCCTCGGGTGCCGTCGGGCGTCACGACGAGGCTGAACACCTCGCCATCCGTGATGCGCGTGACGATCTCGGAGACGACCCGGCTCGCATCCGACCGGTCGACCGGGATGCCGCCGAGCGCCCGCATGATCGGGCCGCGCCAGCCCGCGAAGAGGCTCTTCTTACCGAGCCAGCGGAAGTCGAGACCGAGTCTCCACGCGATGCCGAGCATGAGCACGAAGTCCCAGTTGGAGGTGTGCGGTGCGCCGATGAGGATCGTCGGGCGGTCCTGGGCGGGCTCGGTGACGAGCTTCCAGCGGGAGAAGACCCAGAAGATCCGGGCGATGACGCGGCGCATGCGCCCACGTTACGTCGCCGTCATGCCGGGTGGGGCATCCGTCGCATCGCCAACGATTTCCGGGGTGCCGGGCGGAGTCGGTACGCTTCGTGCAACCCGTATGCAGCAGGAGGAACTCCCCATGGCGACCACCACCAAGAAGTCGGTCGACGGCGAGCCGGAGGCCGGATCGACCTGGAAGCCGACGCCCGAGGCCAAGCGCAAGGCCACGACGCTCCGCATCGTCGCGCTCGTGCTGTGGGCCGTCGCGATCGCCGGGGAGGCCGTCGGCATCTTCTGGCTGCTCCGCCAGCGCGAGCTCGTCGGCGGTGCCGACGGGCTCGTCCGTGACGACGAGACCGGCCTGCTCGTCTCCGAGTCGGCCACCTACGAGTTCCCGCAGTGGGCCTTCATCACGCTCATCGTGCTGCTCGTCGTCATCGCCGCGCTGTCGATCATCGGCTCGTTCCTCTGGAAGAAGGCCAACCGCCTCGACCCGGCTTCGAAGAAGGACACCGTCCGCTTCTTCGTGCAGAACCAGCTCGGCGCCATCATCGCGATCATCGCGTTCGTGCCGCTCATCATCCTGATCTTCCTCAACAAGGACATGTCGAAGAGCCAGAAGGGCATCGCCGGCACCGTGGGCATCGTGCTCGCCGCGCTCGCCGTCGTGCTCGGCATCGACTTCAACCCGCCGTCGGTCGAGAAGTACACGGCCGACCAGTCGACCGTCATCCAGCTGCTCGGCCGCGACCACGTGTACTGGGTCGCCGGCGGCTCGGTCTACCACGTGTGCGCCGAGGTCTCCGACATCCAGAACGCCTCGACCGAGCCCGGCGAGGGCACGACGGCGGAGGCCGTGGAGGCTGGCAAGCAGCGCCTGACGCTCGAGCTGCGCTCCGAGCTCAACGCGTGCGGCCTGCCCGTGCCCGAGAACGTGAACGAGATCGTCGACGCGCTGCGCGAGATCCAGGGCGGCGACGACGCCACCGTGCTGCCGGCCCCCGTCTACGCCGAGGGCGTCACCCCGCCGTTCACGCCCGCGGGCTGATCGAACCTCTCGACGCGGCCATGCGCTCACCCCGGTGACGCGCATGGCCGCGTCGCGTCTGGGGCGGCCGCGGTCAGTGCCGTCCGGCGAGGCGGGCGGTGATCTCGTGCGCGGTCGCGACGGCGTCCTCCCCGAGGGCGGCCCAGTGCTCGGCGCCCGCGGACGCGCTGCGGAAGGTGAGCCCGACGGCGGCCGCGGGGTAGCCGGTCGCGTCGAGGGCGGCTGCCCCGGCGGAGGCGTAGTCCTCGGTGATCTCGCCGTCCTCGCGCGCCCACCCGCGCTCGCGCGTCTCGGCGAGGATGCGCTCGAGCTCGGAGAGCGTGCGCGGCCCGCGCTCGTTTCGGCGGATGAGGCTGCCGCGGTCGGGGTAGAGGGCCCGCACCTGGCCGGGCGGCAGCGCCGCGAGCAGCGAGCGCCCCGTCGCCGTGAGGTGCGCGGGCAGCCGCACGCCCGTGCTGGTGACCGTCGTGGGTGCGCGGAACCCCTGCACGCGCGCGAGGTAGATGACGTCGGCGCCGCTGAGGAGCGCGAGGTGCGCGACGACCGGCAGGGGAGCGCGCGGCACGAGGCGCTCGAGCAGGGGCGTCGCGAGGCGCGTGAGCTGCGCCGAGCGGCGGGGCGCCGCGCCGAGCTCGGCCATGAGCGTGCTCGGCCCGTAGGTGCGGTGCTCGGGGTAGTGGATGACGAAGCCCTCGTCCATGAGCACGCGCAGCAGCTGGTACACCGACGAGCGCGGCAGCGCGAGGTCGCGCGCGATGCTCGACGCCCGTGCGGGGGCGGCCCGCTCGCCGAGGTAGCGCAGGATGCCGAGGGCATTGCGCGCGGCGGGGATCGTCGGCATCCGGCGTCCTCCGATCGTCTGAGATCTCAGACAGATTAGCGTCGAACCCCCTCCCGCGGACTGTGCGCGCTCGGTGGAATAGCGCCATGACGAAGGAGACCGTGCGGCTGGGGGCGGCGCCCCTGACGGTCGAGCAGGTGGTCGCCGTCGCACGCCACGACGCGCGCGTCGAGCTCGCCCCCGAAGCCCTCGAGGCGATGGCGGCGTCCCGCGCGATCGTCGACGAGCTCGCCGCCGACACCCGCCCGCACTACGGCATCTCGACGGGCTTCGGTGCGCTCGCGACGCAGTCGATCCCGCGCGAGCGCCGCGTGCAGCTCCAGCGCTCGCTCGTGCGCTCGCACGCCGCGAGCTCGGGCCCCGAGGTCGAGCGCGAGGTCGTGCGCGCCACGATGCTGCTGCGTCTCGCGACCCTCGCGACGGGCCGCACGGGCGCCCGGCCCGAGGTCGCGCGCGTCTACGCGGCGATGCTCGACGCGGGCATCACGCCCGTCGTGGGGGAGTACGGATCGCTCGGCTGCTCGGGCGACCTCGCCCCGCTCGCCCACATCGCGCTCGCGGCGATCGGCGAGGGCCCGGTGCGCGTCGACGGCGAGCTCCTCGACGCCTCCGCCGCCCTGCGCGGGGCGGGCATCGAACCCCTCGAGCTGCACGAGAAGGAGGGCCTCGCCCTCATCAACGGCACCGACGGGATGCTCGGGATGCTGTGCCTCGCGCTGCACGACCTCGAGCGCCTGCTCACGACCGCCGACCTCGCGGCGGCCATGAGCATCGAGGGACTCGCGGGGACGGATGCCGTGTTCGCCGAGGACCTGCAGGCGCTGCGTCCGCACCCCGGCCAGGCGGCATCCGCGCGCGTCATGCGCCAGGTGCTCGCGGGCTCGCCCGTCGTCGCGGCTCACCGCACGAACGGCTTCCCGCGCGTGCAGGACGCCTACTCGCTGCGCTGCGCCCCGCAGGTGCACGGAGCCGCCCGCGACACGGTCGCGCACGCGCGCCGCGTCGCCGAGATCGAGCTCGCGAGCGCGATCGACAACCCCGTCGTCACGGTCGACGGCCGCATCGAGTCGAACGGCAACTTCCACGGCGCCCCGCTCGGCTACGTGCTCGACTTCCTCGCGATCGCCGTCGCCGACGTCGCCTCCATGAGCGAGCGCCGCACCGACCGCTTCCTCGACCGCTCGCGCAACCACGGCCTCCCGCCGTTCCTCGCCGACGACCCCGGCGTCGACTCGGGTCACATGATCGCGCAGTACACGCAGGCGGGCATCGTGAGCGAGCTCAAGCGGCTCGCGGCGCCCGCCTCCGTCGACTCGATCCCGACGAGCGCGATGCAGGAGGACCACGTGTCGATGGGCTGGAGCGCCGCACGCAAGCTGCGCCGCTCGCTCGACGGCCTCGGCCGCGTGCTCGCGATCGAGCTCCTCACGGCGGCGCGCGGCGTCGAGCTGCGCGGGGAGGGATGCGCGCCCGCGACCGAGCGCGCCGTCGCGACCCTGCGCGAGCGGGTGCCCGGCGCCGGCCCCGACCGCTTCCTCGCCCCCGACATCGCCGCGGCGGTCGACCTCGTCGCCGCGGGAGACCTCGTGAAGGGACTCGACGCATGAACGCACCCGTCATCCGCGCCCACCGCGGCAGCGAGCTGCACACCCTCGGCTGGCCGCAGGAGGCCGCCCTGCGGATGCTGCAGAACAACCTCGACCCCGAGGTCGCCGAGCACCCCGAGCAGCTCGTCGTCTACGGCGGCACCGGGAAGGCCGCGCGCGACTGGGCGAGCTTCCACGCGATCGTGCGCACGCTCGAGACCCTGAAGGGCGACGAGACGCTGCTCGTGCAGTCGGGCAAGCCCGTCGGCGTCCTGCAGACGCACGAGTGGGCGCCGCGCGTGCTGCTGGCGAACTCGAACCTCGTGGGCGACTGGGCGAACTGGGACGAGTTCCGCCGCCTCGAGGCGCTCGGCCTCACGATGTACGGCCAGATGACGGCCGGCTCGTGGATCTACATCGGCACGCAGGGCATCCTGCAGGGCACCTACGAGACCTTCGCGGCGGTGGCCGCGAAGATCGCCGCCCGAAGGGGCGGGGGAGATGGACACGGTGGCGGGTCGCTCGCGGGCACCATCACGCTCACCGCGGGCCTCGGCGGCATGGGCGGTGCGCAGCCGCTCGCCGTCACCATGAACGGCGGGGTCGCGATCTGCGTCGAGGTCGACCCCTCGCGCATCCGCCGCCGCATCGAGCACGGCTACCTCGACGTCGAGGCGAGGGATGTCGAGGACGCGCTCGCGCAGGCGTACGCGGCCCGCGACGCCCGCCGCGCCCTCTCGATCGGCCTGCTCGGCAACGCGGCCGAGGTGCTGCCGCGCCTGCTCGCCATGGGCGCCGAGATCGACATCGTGACCGACCAGACGAGCGCCCACGACCCGCTCGCCTACCTGCCCCTCGGCGTCGCCTTCGACGACTGGGCCGAGGCGCGGACGGACCCCGGCTTCGCCCAGCGCGCCCGGGAGTCGATGGCCGTGCACGTCGAGGCGATGGTCGGCTTCCAGCGCGCGGGTGCCGAGGTGTTCGACTACGGCAACAACATCCGCACGGAGGCGCTCGCGGCGGGCTACGCCGACGCGTTCGCGTTCCCCGGGTTCGTGCCCGCCTACATCCGCCCGCTCTTCGCCGAGGGCAAGGGGCCGTTCCGGTGGGCGGCGCTCTCGGGCGACCCCGCCGACATCGCGAAGACGGACCGCGCGGTGCTCGAGCTGTTCCCCGAGAACGAGTCGCTCGCCCGCTGGATCCGGCTCGCGGGGGAGCACGTGCACTTCCAGGGGCTGCCCGCGCGCATCTGCTGGCTCGGCTACGGCGAGCGGGACGTCGCGGGGCTGCGCTTCAACGACATGGTCGCTTCGGGCGAGCTCTCGGCGCCGCTCGCGATCGGCCGTGACCACCTCGACGCGGGCTCGGTCGCCAGCCCGTACCGCGAGACGGAGGCCATGATGGACGGCTCCGACGCGATCGCCGACTGGCCGCTGCTCAACGCGCTCGTCAACACGGCATCCGGCGCCTCGTGGGTGTCGATCCACCACGGCGGCGGCGTCGGCATCGGGCGATCGATCCACGCGGGCCAGGTGACGGTCGCCGACGGCACGGCGCTCGCGGGCGAGAAGATCGCGCGCGTGCTGCGCAACGACCCCGGCATGGGGGTGATCCGGCACGTCGACGCGGGCTACCCTGAGGCCCAGGCGACGGCCGGACGACTCGGCGTCCGCGTGCCGATGGAGGAGTGATGGGGCTCCACGACGACCCGCTCTGGCCCCGGGCCGGCGACTGGCCCGCGCCCACGGGCCATGCGGATGTCGTGCTCGTCGGGGTGCCCACGTGGCGCACCTCGATCACCCCGGGCTCGACGCACCTCACCCCGGCCGCCGTCCGCGAGGCGCTGCGGCGCTACAGCCTCGAGACCGGGCTCGTGATCGCGGATGCGGGCGATCTCGTCGACCCCGACGCCTCGCCCGAGCACGCGGCCGAGGCCATCGCGGCGCTCGACGCCTCCCTCGTCATCGCGCTCGGCGGGGACAACGCCGCGACCGTGCCCGTCGCGCTCGGGCGACGCGCCGACTCCCTCGTGACGGTCGACGCCCACCACGACCTGCGCGACGGCGTCTCGAACGGCTCGCCCGTGCGGCAGCTGCTCGAGTCGGGCATCCCGGGCAGGAGGATCGCGCAGCTCGGCATCGAGCCGCTCGCCAACTCCGACGCGTACCGGGCACGGGCGAGGGAGGCGGGGATCGCCGTCGTCACGCGCGAGGAGCTCACGCGCGTCTCCCTCGGCGGCGCGATGGCACGCGCGCTGCGGCGCGTCGCCGGATCGCGCGTGCACGTCGACCTCGACGTCGACGCGTGCGACCGCTCGGTCGCACCCGCGTGCCCGGCCTCGCTCCCGGGAGGCTTCTCCGCGCTCGAGCTGCGTCAGGCCGCGCGGGCCGCGGGCGCGCATCCGTCGGTCGTGTCGATCGACCTCACGGAGGTCGACGCCGCGCTCGACGCGCCCGACGGCCGCACCGTGCGGCTCGCGGCGCTGTGCGTGCTCGAAGCGATCCGGGGGTTCGCGGCGCGATGACGGCGACCCTCCTCACCGGCATCGGCGAGCTCGTCACGAACGAGGTCGAGCGGCCGATCGTGCGCGACGCCGCGGTCGTCATCGACGAGGGGCGCATCGCGTGGGTCGGCGAGTCCGCCGCGGCGCCGGACGCCGACGACCGCATCGACGCCGAGGGGCGCGCGGTGATCCCGGGGTTCGTCGACGCGCACACGCACCTCGTGTTCGCGGGAGACCGCGGCGACGAGTTCGAGGCGCGGATGGCGGGGCGCCCCTACACGGCGGGCGGCATCCGGCGCACGGTCGCCGCGACGCGCGCCGCGACGGATGACGAGCTGCTCGCCCACGGGCGTCGGCTCGTCGCGGAGGCGCGGCGCCAGGGCACGACCACGATCGAGGTCAAGAGCGGCTACGGGCTGAGCCTCGAGGACGAGCTGCGATCGGTGCGCGTCGCGCGCGAGCTCACCCCCGAGGTGACCTTCCTCGGCGCCCACGTCGTGCCCGAGGGCGTCGATCGCGCGAGCTACGTCGACCTCGTCGCGGGGGAGATGCTCGAGGCGTGCGCCCCGTACGCGCGCTGGATCGACGTGTTCTGCGAGACCGGCGCCTTCACGCTCGACGAGGCGGAGCGCATCCTGCGGGCGGGTGCCGCGCGCGGCCTCGGGGTGCGGCTGCACGCCGCCCAGCTCGGGCCCTCGGAGGCCGTGCGCCTCGCCGTCGCCCTCGACGCCGCGAGCGTCGACCACTGCACCTTCCTGAGCGACGACGACGTCGACGCGCTCGCGGGCGGCGGCACCGTCGCGACGCTGCTCCCGGGGGCCGAGTTCTCCACACGGCAGCCGTGGCCGGATGCGCGCCGCCTGCTCGACGCGGGCGTCACGGTCGCGCTCGCGAGCGACTGCAACCCCGGATCGAGCTACACGACCTCGCTCCCGTTCTGCATCGCCCTCGCGGTGCGGGAGATGGGGATGACGCCGCTCGAGGCCGTGCACGCGGCGACCGCGGGCGGAGCCGCGGCCCTGCGCCGAGACGACGTCGGACGCGTCGCGGTCGGCGCCTGCGCCGACCTCGTGCTGCTCGACGCGCCGAGTCACGTGCACCTCGCCTACCGGCCTGGCGTTCCGCTCGTGCACCGCGTCCTCGGCTCGGGTTGAGAACCCTCGCATGTTGCATTGAATGCAACTGTCCGTGCTTGCAATCGATACCTATTCGGCTCCTTCGGTGTCGAAGTGTTTCGACCATAACAGCGTGATCTCGCGGATGCGGAGATCTGGGTTGACACAGTGATGCACTGTCCCATACTTTGTTGCATCTAATGCAAGATTTTGAGGCTTCTCCAGCGGCGCTTCGGCTGATCACGTCAGCATCGAACGTCGCACTGGCGAACCCGGAAGCGCAGGTTTTCAGTGCGATGATCGATGGTTGGCGGAACCAGCAGCTGTCGCGCGGGCTCCGTGAGCAGACGATCCGGAACCGGACGGCGACGGTGACACGGTTCCGTGATTTCGTGGACAAACCGCCTTGGAGGTGGACTGTCGCGGATGTGGATGAGTTCACTGCTCAGTCTGGCGGTCGCACTCGGACGTTGTCGACGATGCGCGCCAACCATGGGTCTATCCGTGGGTTCTGTGACTACCTCATGAACCCGTTGTACGACTGGATGGAGATCTGCGATCGCGAGTTCGGGGAGGTCCCTTCGCAGGTGTGCCTGCCGTGGAACACCGTGGCGCACCGGTTCGAGTTCGAAGGCCATGGGAAGCGTCGCCCGTTCACGTACGACGAGATCGAGCGCCTGTTCGATACGGCCGACGCCCGCGTCGAGCTGCTCGTGAGTTCCGGGCGAAAGGGTGCGCTCGGCGCGTTGCGGGATGCCCAGTTGCTGAAGACGGTCTACGCGTTCGGTCTGCGCCGCACTGAGGCGGTGATGCTCGATACCGTCGATTTGCACCACAACGCGAAGATGCGCCAGTGGGGCCGCTACGGCGCGGTCCACGTGCGATGGGCGAAGGCGGCGGGCGGTGGCGCGCCACGACGTCGCACGGTGCTGCTGGTGCCGGAATTCGACTGGTGGGTCCCCGGCATGCAGCAATGGCTCGAGCAGGCCCGGGCCCGTTTCGCGCCCGGAGACGACCTCGACGCGCTCTGGGTGACCGAGCGCCGCACGCGTCTGTCTGCTGGGTATCTCGATCGGAGGTTCGCAGAGTTGCGTGATGAAGCCGGCCTGTCGAAGGACCTGACGTTGCACAGCCTCCGGCACTCCTATGTCACACACCTTCTGGAGTTCGGGTACGCCGATCGATTCGTCCAAGAGCAGGTCGGGCATATGCATGCCTCGACGACCTCGATCTACGCCTCCGTCAGCTCGGACTACAAGAACCGTGTGCTCGCCGAAGCGCTGAAGGCCCTCATCGAAGGAGAAGCTGATGACCGTTGAGCTCGACACCGGCTGGAATCTGCGCAGCGTGATGGCGTCGCGCGGGATCTTCCAGACCTCCAAACTGAAACCCCTACTCGAAGAGCGCGGCATCGACCTGTCCCGGGAGCAGGTGTATCGGCTGGTGACTCAGCCGCCCCAGCGGGTGCGTCTCGACGTGTTGGCGGCGTTGTGCGATGCGCTGGAGTGCTCGCTCGACGATCTCGTGACGATCACTCGCCGGGAGGCCTCGACCCCGGTGGCGGTGGGTGAGGTGACGTCCCGGCTGGTGGTGTAGTTCTTGGTGTTGGCCTCGATGAGGTGAGCC
>RDDZ01000077.1 GCA_003852775.1 Microbacteriaceae bacterium
TCACTGGGTTCAATCGGTCGATGCAACACTCGGCTGTTGGGGCGATCCTAACTGCTCCGTGAACACCTCCGCTGGCGTCTTCCAACCGAGGGCCTTGCGGGGCCTGCTGTTGAGCGCGAGAGCGACCGCTTCGAGATCCTCCGCGGACCACCGTGACAGGTCGGTGCCCTTCGGGAAGTACTGCCGCAGTAACCCGTTCGTGTTCTCATTCGTCGGCCGCTGCCAGGGGGCATGCGGGTCGGCGAAGAACACCTTCGTGCCGCTTTCGAGGGTGAACGCGGCATGCTCAGAGAGCTCCTTCCCGCGGTCCCACGTGATCGTCTTGCGCAGTTGCTGAGGCAACTGCGTGATCGAGGTCGTCAACGCGGTCTTCATCGCGACGGCACCGTACCCGCCCAGCGAGGGCCCGTTCTTCACCGGCGGCACCTTCCCCCATCCTTCTTGCCGCGGCAGATGCACGAGCAACGTCGAGCGGCTGGAGCGTTCGACAAGTGTCCCGATCGCTGACCGCCCGGTGCCGATGATCAGGTCGCCTTCCCAATGTCCGGGGACGGCTCGGTCGGCGGCTTCTGCGGGACGCTTCGACAGCACGACGTCTTCGGTGACATGCGCTTGCGGCTTGTTTCGCGATCGTTCCCGCGGTTTGCGCAATGCCCGTCCGGTGCGCAGGTAGGTGACCAGCTCGCGTTTGAGCGCGCCGCGGCCCTCGATGAACAGCGACTGGTAGATCGCCTCGTGGCTGATGCGCATGGACTCATCATCGGGGAAGTCGATCTTCAACCGGTGCGAGATCTGCTCCGGACTCCACGCCACCGACCATCGCCTGTCGGCGCGGTGAGGTTTGTTCAGTCCTTTCCACGGCGGCGTCTCCGGCCCGGTGACGACGCTCCCGTCCGGGCGGCGCACCTTCCCCGCCAAACGCTCGGCCACGTACTCACGCAACGCGTCGTTCCCGGCGAGCTTGGCGACTTTCGGGCGCTTGGCCGCCTGCTGCGCTTTCCATTGCGCCACGACTGCCCGATACTCGCGTTTCCCGCTCCGGGTGGCCGCGTTGCGTCTCAACTCTCGTGAGATCGTCCCCGGATCCCGGCCCAGTTCGCGGGCGATCTCGCGCACGCCCTTCTCCTTCGCGCGCATGAGCGCGATCTCCTCGCGCTCAGCGAACGACAGATACCTGCCCGACGGCTCTTCCAGACTCAACGGCGGCATGCCGCCAGCGTGACGAAACCACCGCATCCCGACCGGCACGGACACGCCGACGTTCACGGCGGCCTCTGCCGAGGTGATCCCCGTCGCGATCAACCGCCAGAACTGACGCTGCACCGCCCGAGAGGGCTCTGGCCGTCCCGGCGAGCGCATCGGCGGCCGCAGCGCCCGATCCGCGCGCCACTGACGGCGAACTCCCTCGGGCGCGTCGCTGGTCTTCGCGCTCCAGTCCTTCGTCGCCACTTCCGAACACCTCCACGATCAAGGTGTTGCGACGACCAGTTGAATCCGCC
>RDDZ01000049.1 GCA_003852775.1 Microbacteriaceae bacterium
TTGACATCCTCCCAGGTCCCGGCCCCGCCGTCCGAAGCGAGCCGCGCGCTGATAGTCCCGTTGTTGGGACGAACCGCGGACACCATCAGATAGCCCACCTCCGGGTTGGCCGTCAGCTCCGCGTTGACCGCCGTTTGTCCTCCGCGCTGTACCATTTCATAGTAGGTCATTTCCTTCGCCAGGCGGAGGGTCGCCGGAACCGGGGGAACGTCAGGATTCTCCCACACCGGCGGCTCCGGCTCGAACGCGACTGTTTCCGGCAGTGCGAACACGTCCTGAGTACAAGTGATCTTGATCTTGTTGCTGCGTCCGTCGCCGTAGGCGATCTGGGTGACGCGCATCACCATACCCGCAATCAGGTAGTCCGGCCAAGCCAGCTTGAACACGTCACCCACGCCCAGGTCCTTGGCGATGGCGTCGGTGTAGATCACGCAGCTCACCAAGGGCGTGGACAACGTCCGCAGGTCCCGCTCCGCGACCCGAGCCGCCAAGATATTGTTCGTGAATCCCGGATACTGGAGCGTGGTGTTCACCACCGCGCGCTGGGCCTCCGCCAAGGCGATGTCCTGGACCGTCAGGGAGGCGTCGCCCCCGGTGATCGGGTCCCAGTAGTTGACCGTCACGGAGTTGACCAGCTCCCCGAAGGACGGGCGGGAGAAGTCCGTCAGGCGCTCGATGTTGTCCGGGTTCAACTCCAGGAGGGTTTCTTCATCGTAGTCGTCCCGGATCAGCTTCAGCTCGAACTTGCCAGTGCGGCGGTTGACCCGGACCACGGCGTTGATATGCTTCAGGACCTCCTTGATGAACTCCTCAATCTCCGTCTGCTTCGTCCAAAGCAGACTCATCCCCATCTGTTCTTGATGGAGCCGATCCGCCGCGGCCCGGAACGAAACGTCATCCAGGTCGGCCTCCAGGTAGCCCATCCCCCATTCCGTGTCCGTCAGGCACTCCCGGATGATGTGGGCGGGGTTCATGTCCAGCTGCGCGTGGAGCGCCCCCATGATCGCCGTAGCCAGAGGCCCAGGGTCCCCTCCCGCTACCACCGGCACTCCGTCCTGGGGTGTGTTGTCCAAGATTCCGGTGTAGGTGATGTCGCTCAGGTCGATGTTGAAGCAGAACGTGCTCACCCCGGGGATGGTGTCCAGAATAGCCCGCGCGGCCTCCGCGTTCTGGGTAGGCGTCCCGCTCCCGGGCTCCGGGATACCGTCCGACACGAAGAACACATAGCGGGGCTTGTCGCCCGCGTTGTTGAAGAACTCCGGGGCGGTATCCACCCCGTTCACAAAGTCGGTTCCTCCGGTGGCCGTTCGTCCGTTCACCCAGTCGATGATTTGTTGAACTCCCGTCCCACCCACGTTGTAGCGGGTGATCGAGGTCCGGGAAGCGTTATAGCCCACCACCCGTATGTCCATGTCGGACGAAGCGCCCAGGCCCAGGAAGGACTCCAGGACCGACACCGCAGCCGCCTTCATGTTGTCCAATCGACCGTCCGACA
>RDDZ01000120.1 GCA_003852775.1 Microbacteriaceae bacterium
CCAGGGCGAGTACGACAAGGGTCTGATCGACGACGCCACGCGCCGCAAGGAGCTCATCGACATCTGGACGGAGGCGACCAACGAGATCGCCAAGTCCATGCAGGAGAGCTACCCGAAGGACAACAACATCTTCCGGATGGTGTCGTCGGGTGCCCGTGGTAACTGGCTGCAGGTCCGCAACATCTCGGGTATCCGCGGTCTCGTGGCGAACCCGAAGGGCGAGACCATCGCCCGCCCGATCATCTCGTCCTACCGCGAGGGTCTGTCGGTGGCGGAGTACTTCATCGCCACGCACGGTGCCCGTAAGGGTCTCGCCGACACCGCCCTCCGCACCGCGGACTCCGGCTACCTGACGCGTCGTCTCGTCGACGTCGCCCAGGACGTCATCATCCGCGAGGACGACTGCGGCACGACCAAGGGCCTCGAGCTCCGCATCGCGGGGAAGATCGGCGACGAGCTCGTCCGCGACGAGAACGTCGAGAACTCGGTCTACGCGCGCTCGCTCGCCGAGGACGCGGTCGACGCCCAGGGCAACGTGGTCGCGGCCGCGGGCTCGGATGTCGGCGACGTGCTCATCAACGAGCTCATCGCGGCCGGCGTCGAGACCGTCAAGGTGCGTTCGGTGCTCACCTGCGAGTCGGCGGTCGGCGTCTGCGCCGCCTGCTACGGCCGTTCGCTCGCGACCGGCAAGCTCGTCGACATCGGCGAGGCGGTCGGCATCATCGCCGCCCAGTCGATCGGTGAGCCCGGCACGCAGCTCACGATGCGTACCTTCCACCAGGGTGGTACCGCCGGTGCCGACGACATCACGCAGGGTCTGCCCCGTGTCACCGAGCTCTTCGAGGCCCGCACCCCGAAGGGCGCGAGCCCGATCGCGGAGGCCGCGGGTCGCATCGAGATCGAGGACACCGAGAAGCAGCGTCGGATCATCCTCACGCCCGACAACGGCGACGAGCCGCAGATCTACCCCGTGCTCAAGCGCGCCACCCTCCTCGTGGAGGACGGCCAGCACGTGGAGCTCGGCCAGCAGTTCGTGGTCGGAAACCTCGACCCGAAGGAGGTCCTGCGCGTGCAGGGCGTCCGCGCCGTGCAGAAGCACCTGGTCGACGGCGTGCAGGGCGTCTACCGCTCGCAGGGTGTGCCGATCCACGACAAGCACATCGAGGTCATCGTGCGTCAGATGATGCGCAAGGTGACCGTCGTGGAGCACGGCGACACCGAGCTGCTGCCGGGTGAGCTCGTGGACCGCTCGCGGTACACCGAGATCAACCGCGCCGCGATCGTCGAGGGCAAGAAGCCGGCGTCGGCGCGTCAGGAGGTCATGGGTATCACCAAGGCCTCGCTCGCGACGGAGTCGTGGCTGTCGGCGGCCTCCTTCCAGGAGACCACCCGCGTGCTCACGCAGGCCGCGATGGAGGGTCGCTCCGACCCGCTCGTCGGTCTGAAGGAGAACGTGATCATCGGCCAGCTGATCCCCGCAGGTACCGG
>RDDZ01000157.1 GCA_003852775.1 Microbacteriaceae bacterium
GCCTGGCTGCACTTCTACAATCACCACAGGCCCCACACTGCGATCGGGAAGCTCCCGCCCATCAGCCGGATCTCAAACAACCTGGCTGGGCAGTACACCTAGAGCGCGCGAGTCGATGGCAGGTGGTCCGTTTCACGCTCACACCGGCACCTATCGTTGGCCCCCGCGCCCCTCCGCTGATGCCTGGATTCGCGGGACCGGCATTGCGTCGGGGCCTGCGTCCGGTTAGGGCAAAGTAATGTCCTACGGTTCGGGTGTACTCGCCTAGTGTGAGGGCGAACGAGGGAGGTGTGAGATGACCGCGCGGGTGCCTGTCAATCCGAGAACTCTCGTATGGGCTCGTACAATCCTGCGTCTCGAGCCGGAGGACGTTGCTCGCGCAGCGAACCTCGCCCCAGAGCGCTACCTCGAGATCGAGGCAGGAGGCGCTGAACCAACGCTTCGGCAAGCCAGGCTGATCGCCAAGCGACTCGACCGCACTCTGGCGTTCTTGCTGGCGCCTCCCCCCAGCGAAATCGACGTAGCGCAGACGGTCGACTTTAGAGCGCGAGCAACCGGCAGTCTTCCTCCCGCGCTGTATAAGCAAATTCGTCGAGCGGATGCGCAGCGTGCGGCGTTCCTCGACCTAGTTGACAGCGTCGCCGAGGTAGTGAAGCCGGGCGCGATTGACTTCGACAACGTTGCTTCTCGAGCTTCCGAGTTTCGGCGTGCCATGGGGCTTCGTGACGGATTTCGCCCATCTGAAAGCCAGGCTGGCGCCGTCTTCAACTTTTGGCGCGGTCAGCTAGAGGCCAAGGGCTACCTGGTGTTTCAGACGACCGGCGTAGACCATGACGTGTTCCGAGGGCTGTCCATCTATCACGATGAACTCCCGGTAATCCTCGTGAACGGGGCCGATGCGGCCAATGGCAAGGTCTTCTCCCTCTTCCACGAGGTTGCTCATATCGCGAATAGGACGAGCGGCGTCTGCATGCTCGCCGAATCTGTTGCCATCGAAGCCCTTGCCAATAGGTTCGCAGCCAACTTCCTAATGCCCGAGGCAGAAGTACGAGCTATGCGACCGTCTCCGGATCGTAGAGAGCTCATCCGCAATGTCGCGGGTGAGTTCAGGGTCAGTCAGTACGCAGCAGCGATCCGGCTTCGCTCTCTCGACCTCATCGATGAGGAGACGCTTGAGCTATTCCGCATTGAGGCTGAAGCAGACTGGGCCCGGGCGCGGCAGCGGCTTCGTGACAGCGAAGGCTTCCCCCCGCAGTGGACACTGCGAACGCGCGATGTTGGCCCCACGTACCTTGGTGCGGTGGTCGAAGCCCTCGACTCTGATCGCCTGACTTACCTAGATGCGACCTATCTCCTGAATGCGCGGCTGGGTGTAGTGGAGCACATGATCGCGGACTTCCGCCGTTCTGGGGGGAGCGGCCGCGAGTGAGCGACTACACGATCGACACGAGCATCTTGATCGGTCTGACGCGCAGGAATCCGCGAGATGTGTTTCCGAGCGTTTGGGCCCCGCTCGAGGAACTCATCGCAGGTGGACGGGCATGTATTTGCTCTGAGGCCCTTGATGAGACGAGTCGAGGGGACGACGATCTCCACGATTGGGCCTTGTCGCAATCCGGTTTCTTATGCCCCCCTGGCCGAGTAGAGCTCGAGCTTGCCACACAGATTTCCGAACGGTATCCGGGGTGGGCGCGATTGGAGCGCAACGCCGCGGACCCGTTCGTCATTTCCCACAGTGCTGTTCATGCGCGGGTCATCGTGACTGACGAGAGAAGAGCGGGCCCCAACACTCACCCGCACAATATGAAGATCCCGAACGTGGCGAGCGACTATGGAATTGAGACGATTGGGTTCGTTGAACTCGCTCGACGGGAAGGATGGCGAATCTAACCGCGTCCCGGAGGTGGCTCCTGCCGTGGTACTCGGAGGCTATGAGCGTCTAGCCTCTAGCTCCTCAGGCCCCAGACGCCAACTCGGACACCGCGCGGCGGCTCATCCGGGCCACGTCGCCGTCGCCCGCGGTCGTGTGCAGCATCGAGTCGGTGATCGCGGCGGCCCGGGCGCGGCCGCGGCGCCACATGGCGTCGTCGACGGCGCCCCGGCGTTCCAGCTCGGCGCGGAACGCGGTGCGGCCCTCGGCGTCGAAGGCGAACCACGCCACGACGAGGTCGCACGCGGGGTCGCCCGCGCCCAGGTCGCCCCAGTCGATGACGGCGGCGAGCTCGACCGTGCCGCCGTCATCGCGGGCGACGATGTTGCCGGGGTGGAGGTCCCCGTGCACCCACACGGGCGGACCGTCCCACACGGGGGCGACGAGGCCGTCCTCCCAGGGCGGCCGGAGCGGAACGGACTCCGGGCGGTCGAACGGCGGCGGCACCGCGAGGGCGCGCTCGGCGAGCGGCACACCGCGCACGGGGTTGACCGGCGCCTCCCCGGGGGCGGGGATGTGCAGCGCGGCGAGGAAGCGTGCGAGCGGCTCGGCGAGCGGGCGGCGGTCAGCGGGCGGCATGTGCCACAGCGCTGTGCCGTCGAACCACGGAACGATCGCCCACGGGTGCGGGAAGCCGGGCGCCGCATCCCCGCTCGCGAGGGGCGCGGGGACGGCGACCGGGAGCCGGGAGGCGAGCTCGGGCAGCCAGCGTCGCTCGTGCAGCAGCAGCTGCACTGCCTCCTCGCGCCGGGGCAGGCGCACCGCGACGTCGCCCGCGCGGAAGATCGCGTTGTCCCAGCCGGTCGCGACGTGCGTCACCCCGTCGACGTGCTCAGGTCGAAAGCCGACCAGCACGCGGCGCGCGACGTCCTCGCCGACCGGCCAGTCGGCATCCGGGCGGTCGGAGGGGGGACCACCCCGACACCCTACGACCGCGTCAGACGCGCGTCCCGGTGCGGCCGCGGCGGATCATGCCGAACACCGCGGTGACGGCGAACAGCACGATGCCGAGCACCGCGAGCCAGACGAGGCCCTTGATCGCGAAACCGAGCACGGTCACGAGCAGCCAGATGGCGAGCAGGATGAAGATGAGAGCCCACATGCCCTCGACGCTACGGATGCCGCACCCGGACGGTCAGGGGGTTGACACGGGCGTGCGCTGCCGTCGCACGACGATCGACAGCACGGCCGCGATGGCGCACAGCGCCGCTCCGCCCCACCAGGCGTAGGTGTAGGTGCCGAGGGTGTCGCGAATGACGCCGGCCGTGAGCGAGGCGATCGCCGCGCCGACCTGGTGCGACGCGAACACCCAGCCGAACACGATCGTGCCCTGGTCGCCGAAGATCTCGCGGCACAGCGCGGAGGTCGGCGGCACGGTCGCCACCCAGTCGAGCCCGTAGACCACGACGAAGACGATCATGCTCGGGTGCACGGTGTCGGCGAGCAGCCAGGGCGGCACGAGCAGCCCGACGCCGCGGAACGAGTAGTAGACGAGCAGCAGGATGCGCGGGTCGACGTGGTCGGTGAGCCATCCCGACGCGATCGTGCCGACGACGTCGAAGACGCCGACCACCGCGAGCAGGCCGGCCGCGACGGTCGCCTCCATGCCGTGGTCGTGGGCCGAGGGGATGAAGTGCACGCCCACGAGGCCGTTGGTCGTCGCGCCGCAGATCGCGAACGCACCCGCGAGCGCCCAGAACGCCGGGCGGCGGGCCGCCATCCGCAGCCCGTCGATCGCGCGGCGCGCGGCGCTGCCCGTGTGGCGCGGGGGAGCGACGTGGCGGGCGGGGTCGGCGCCGTACGGCATCCGTCCGAGATCCTCGGGGTGGTCGCGCAGCACGCCCGCGACGAGCGGCACGGCGGCGAGCGCGATCGCGGCGATGAGCAGCGAGGCCGCACGCCATCCGGGCCCTTCGGCGAGGCCCGCGACGGGCGGCAGGATGATGAGCTGGCCCGTCGCGGAGCCCGCCGTGAGCACCCCCATCACGAGCCCGCGCCGCTTCACGAACCAGCGGTTGGCGATCGTCGCCGCGAACACGAGCGCCATCGACCCCGTGCCGAGGCCGATGAGCACGCCCCACGTGAGCAGCAGCACCCACGCCTCGGTCGCGAGCACCGTGAGGCCCGCGCCCGCCGCGATGAACGCGAGGGCGACCGCCACGACGCGTCGGATGCCGAAGCGGTCCATGAGGGCAGCCGCGAACGGCGCGGTGAGGCCGAAGAGGAGCAGGTTGATGCTGACCGCCGCCGACATGACGCTCGTCGACCAGCCGAACTCGTGGTGCAGCGGCACCATGAGCGCGCCGGGCGCGGCGCGGAACCCGGCCGCCGCGAGCAGGACGACGAACGCGACGGCGGCGATCCACCACGCGGGGTGGATGCGGCGGCGCGTGGTGAGCTCGGGCGCGCTCACAAGGCAGCGGTTCCCGCGGCGGTGCGGCGCACGCGGCGCCGCCACCGCACGAGCAGCACGACGCCGACCACGAGCGCCACGAGCACGGCGAGGCCGGTCCAGATCCACTCCCAGCCGATCATCGCGGCGATGACGAGCGGGTGGCGGTGTCGTAGAGGGCCCAGTCGAGCCCGCGGCTCGTCGCCTCGCCGTCGCGGGCGAACGACGCCCACAGCTCCTGCACGCGCTCGGAGAGCTCGCGGTTCTCCTCGTCGTCGGCCACGAAGTCGTCCTCCGCAGCGACGGCGGTCGTGCCGAACACGAACGGCAGCTCGACCGCGTGCGGCGAGCCCATGACGCCGCCCGCCGCGATCGTCGGCACGGTCGCGAGGTACATGCGCACGTCGACCCCGCGCGCCGTGCCCGAGAAGGTGATGGCGCCCTCGCCCCCGGCGGTGGCCGGCATGTCGATCGCGTTGCCGGTCACGGTGTTCGCGTAGCCGTAGAGCGTGAAGGCCCGGTAGCGCACCCCGCTCACGACGTTGTCGCGGATCTCGAGGTCGTGCGCCGCCGACGACACGGCGTACATGAGGTTGCGGAACACGTTGTCGCTCACGAGCCCGCCGACCGTGCCGGCGTCGTCGTGGTGCACGCCCCAGGTGCTGTCGGCGAAGAGGTTGTGCGACACCTCGACGAGGTCGCCGTAGCTCGCGACGCCGCGCGCCGTCCCCACGAAGCGGTTGTTCACGACGGTGCCGCCGTCGGCCGCGCCCATCGCGTAGATCGCGCGGTTGTCGCTCGAGAACGAGAAGCCGTCGATCGTCGTGAAGGGCTTGGTGAAGGTGAACTCGACGTCCACGTTCGACTCCTCCAAGGCGGGGGCGGCGCTGCGCGCCGAGCCGACGCCCGCCGAGACGCCCGCCTGCGCACCGTACAGCGAGAGGCCCGCGGTGGCGACCGTGATCTTGCCCTCGGAGTAGTCGCCCGCGCACACGCGGATCTCGTCGCCCGCCGCCGCGGCCGCGATGGCGGAGGCGATCGTGGTGTAGCCCGCCGCCCCGCCGCATCCGGTGCCCGGCGCCGTGGAGGAGGCGGCCGGGTCGACCCAGCGGGTCGTCGCGTCGGCGGATGCGGGGGCGGCGGGCACGAGTACTCCGGCGAGCAGCGTGGCCGCCGCGAGCGCGCTCAGTGCGAGCAGGCGCGGGGCGGTCGCAGGGGAGGAAGCCGTCGTCGGGATGGCTGAGGGCACCGTGTTCACCTCGTGTCGGTCTTGTGGACGCGTCAACACACCCTCACATCGACGTACCCCGATATCGAGGGTAATGAACAAATCACCCGCAAACTGCGGGACCCTCGCTTCGAGTTCTGTACCCCATTGCTTCCCGACGGTCGAGGGTGGATCACGACGCCCGCGCCGCGCGCAGCCCGTCGTGCGGCAGCGTGCCCGCCGCCCGCCCTGTCAAGCCCCTCCCGCCCATCCGCCCGGCGTGTGACCTTGGCGGGAGAAGGAGGTGCCCGTATGGACACGAACGAGCGAGACGAGGAGCTGGCATCGCAGGAACTGGAGGCCGGCCTCGAGCAGGCGAGCACGTCCGGGCCTGAGTCGGGTGGGGCGGACCTGCCGGTCGACCCCGACACGGGGCAGCCCGTCGACCCCGACCCGGTCGACGACGCGAACCCGGAGACGAACGGCGCGAACTGACGCACGCGCACGATGGCGGTTCCGGCCGGATCCCCGGGCGCACCTTCCGGCGTGGGAAGGTGGATGCATGACCACCGAGCTTCTGGACCTCGCCCGCTCCATCGCCCTCGAGGCGGGTGAGCTCGCCGCGGCGCGTCGCCGCGAGGGCGTCGAGGTGGCCGCCACGAAGTCGAACATCGTCGACGTCGTCACGGCCGCCGACCGCGAGGTCGAGGAGCTCGTGCGCACCCGGATCGCCGAGGCGCGTCCGTACGACGGCATCCTCGGCGAGGAGGGCGGCGTCTCCGGCGGATCGAGCGGGGTCACGTGGGTCGTCGACCCGATCGACGGCACCGTCAACTACCTCTACGGCATCCCGCACTACGCGGTCTCGATCGCCGTCGTCGAGGGCGAGCCCGACCCCGCCACCTGGACCGCGCTCGCGGGCGCCGTGTTCAACCCCGCGAACGGCGAGCTCTTCACCGCCTCGCGCGGCGGCGGCGCCCGGCTCGGCGACCGTGCCATCCGCGTCGCCGACCCGACGCCGCTCGAGCAGGCGCTCGTCGGCACGGGCTTCGCGTACGACGCGGGCGTGCGCCGCGAGCAGGGGGCTGTGGCCGCAGGGCTGCTGCCGATCGTGCGCGACATCCGGCGCGGGGGGACCGCGGCGCTCGACCTCGCCTACGTCGCCGCGGGGCGCCTCAACGTCTACTTCGAGCGCACGCTCAACCCGTGGGACCACGCAGCCGGCGCGCTCATCGCGCAGGAGGCGGGCGCCGTCGTGAAGGGTCGCGGAGACGCGCACCCGAGCAGCGAGTTCATCATCGCGGGCCACCCCGAGGTCGTGGAGCCGCTCGAGGAGCTGCTCGCGAGCCTGGGAGTCTGATCCACGGCCTGGCCGCCCGAAAGGCCCTCGGGTAGCATCGGGTGTTGCCCGAAACCCACCCGAATCACTCGTCGCGAGCCGGAGGAGAGCGTGAACGTCTGCACCGCGCCCCGTCGCCGCGACCGGAATCCGAGATCGTGACGGCGGGGAACGACCACTCGCTCCCCCCGGCGACATCCCGACGCGAGCTGCGCGAACGCGAGCGCGCGGCCGATGCGGCGCGCGCCGAGACCGCGGCACCCGCTGCGCCCGTCGCCCCGTCGCCCGCTGTGGCCGTCGCCGCAGCGCCCGCCGCGCGTCCCGCCCGCAGCACGGTGCGCCACACGATCGCCTCGCGCCTGCTCTCGTTCGCGGCCCTCGCCTCCGCGGGGGCGCTCGTCGTGGGGATGTCGCTCCCCGCCAACGCGCTCGGCGTCTACTCGCCCCAGACGGCGGAGGTCGAGGGTGACTTCATCGCGGCGACGCTCGTCGCGGAGGGCCAGGGGCTCGATGTCCACGAGGACCACGACTCGGTCGTCGTCCAGCGCGACGACTTCGAGGTGAAGTCGTGGGCCCAGGTGCTGCGCGACAAGTACGGCTCGCGCAACTTCAGCTACACCTCCAACGGATCCGGCGCCATCCGCTGGCCGTTCCCCTACACGGTCCCGATCTCGTCGGGCTACGGCCTCCGTGCGAAGGACTGCGCGGCCTGCTCCACCGACCACCGCGGCATCGACTTCGTGCCGGGATCGGGCGCCCCGATCTTCGCGGTCGCCGACGGCGTCGTCATCGAGCGCGAGGACCACTGGAGCTTCGGGCACACGATCGTGCTCCAGCACCACATCGACGGTCAGGTCGTGCAGACCCGCTACGCCCACATGCAGTTCGGCTCGTCGCCGCTCTACGTCGGGCAGAGCGTGCCCGTCGGCGAGTTCGTCGGCCTCGTCGGCTCGACCGGCGTCACCACCGCCCCGCACCTCCACTTCGAGGTGATCGTGAACGGGGCGCACGTCGACCCGTTCGTGTGGCTGCAGACGCACGCCGGCTGACGACCGGCCGCCCGCCGCTCACCCGGCGGTGAGGCGGGCGCCCGCGGTCACTCCGCGACGAGCCAGACGGTGGTGTCCGCCGGCAGCACGTCGCCGTCGAGCGGCCCGCTCGAGGCGATCACGCGACCCGCGGGCAGCGCGGCGGGCGCGGCGCCCGTGTTGGCCGCGACCGTGACGTCGCCGTTGCGGAAGACGAGCACGTCGCCCGCCGACTCCGGCAGCCACTCGAGCTCGCCCGAGCCCAGCCGGTGCTCGCGGCGCAGCGACAGCAGGCTGCGGTAGAGCTCGAGCGTCGAGCCCTCGACGCCGACCTGCACGTCGCGGGCGTACTCCGCCCACGACGCCGGCTGCGGCAGCCAGCTCGCGTCGGTCGGGCCGAAGCCGTACGACGGGGCCGCGGCCTCCCACGGGATCGGGACGCGGCATCCGTCGCGGCCGTAGGTCTCGCCCGCGGTGCGGAAGAAGCTCGGGTCCTGGCGCGCCTCATCGGACAGGTCCACGACCTCGGGAAGGCCGAGCTCCTCGCCCTGGTAGAGGTACGACGACCCGGGCAGCGCGAGCATGAACGCCGTGGCGGCGCGGGCGCGGCGCAGGCCGAGGACGGCGTCCGCCCGCGACTCGGAGCGCGGTCCGAGCCCCTGCCCCTGCGGGGGAGGCGGGGTGAGCGCGAGGCGCGTCGCGTGACGGATGACGTCGTGGTTCGAGAGCACCCACGTGCTGGGCGCGCCGACCGATCCGAACGCGTCGAGCGACTCGTCGACGACCTTGCGGAGCGCCGCGGCCTCCCACGGGGTCTCGAGGTAGCTGAAGTTGAAGGTCTGGTGCATCTCGTCGGGACGCACCCACTTCGCGAGCTTCGTGAGCGGCTCCACCCAGGCCTCGCCCGCGAGGATGCGGTCGGGGCCGTACTCGGCGAGCACGGCGTGCCAGTCGCGGTAGATCTCGTGCACGCCCTCCTGCGCCCAGTAGGGCACGTTGGCCTCGTCGCCGCCCATGCTGCCGGCCTCGGCGGGGGGCGTGTAGTCGGGCAGGCCCTCGGCCTTCGCGAGACCGTGGGCGACGTCGACGCGGAAGCCGTCGACCCCGCGGTCGAGCCAGAAGCGCAGCACGCCGCGGAAGTACTCGCGCACCTCGGGGTTCGACCAGTCGAAGTCGGGCTGCGAGGCGTCGAAGAGGTGCAGGTACCACTGACCCGGGGTGCCGTCGGGCTCGGTGACGCGTGTCCACGCACCGCCCCCGAACACCGACTCCCAGTTGTTGGGCGGGAGCTCGCCCCGCTCGCCCTTGCCGTCGCGGAACATGTAGCGCGCACGCGCGGGCGAGCCGGGCGGCGAGCTGAGGGCCTCCTGGAACCAGGGGTGCGCGCTCGAGGAGTGGTTGGGGACGAGGTCGATGATGACGCGAAGGTCGAGCTCATGCGCCTTGGCGAGCATCGCATCGAAGTCCTCGAGCGTGCCGAAGAGCGGATCGACGTCGCAGTAGTCCGCGACGTCGTAGCCGGCATCCGCTTGGGGGGAGGTGAAGAAGGGCGAGAGCCAGACGGCGTCGACGCCGAGCTCGGCGAGGTGGGGGAGGCGATGCGTGACACCGGGGAGGTCGCCTACTCCGTCGCCGTCCGAGTCCGCGAAGGAGCGCGGATACACCTGATAGATGACGGCACTGCGCCACCACTCGGAAGAAGTCATAGGCACCACGGTAGGGCATCGACTCCGGATTGCAAGCGTTTCCCATCTTGCCGAAACGACACGCGCGCCAGATTGCCTCTTGGCAAAACGAGCAAGACCGGTTATGAATGGAACCGCTTGCAACATTGCGAGCGCAACGAATCGGCTTCGTGAACACCGGATGG
>RDDZ01000012.1 GCA_003852775.1 Microbacteriaceae bacterium
CCCGCGGCGCGTCGGCCGCGAGCCCGGGCAGCGCCGCGAGCGCCTCCCCCGCGACGACGTCCGCGGGGTGCTCGCGCGCGGTCCGCAGCGCGGCCCGCAGGCGCGCCAGCCGGTCGGGCCGGTCGGGCGGGAGCGACGCCTCGAGCCACCGGCGGTCGTCGACGTCGCGCGGGTCGAGGGGTGCGAGGTCGACGCCGCGACGCCACCGGATGTCGGGAAGCGCGCTCGGAGCGATCCCCGCGTCGACCTCGGCCTCGAGCACCGGCTCCCCCTCCCCGAGCCCGACGACGCCGTCCGGGGTGGCCAGGCGGGTCGTGTAGCGATCGGGCAGCAGGCACAGCCCCGCCGAGGCGCCGAGCTCGACGAGCGCGATGGGACCCGGGATGCGCGCGAGGGCAGCGAGGAGCGGCACGCAGCGTCCGGGTTCGTTGGTCTGCACCCGCCGGCGCGGCAGCTCGCGCACGAGCTCGTCGCTCCGGGCGAGCACGGCGTCCGCCCACGCGGCGTAGGGGGCGTCGGGCGCGCCGAGGTACGCGGCGACGGCGAACAGCAGCGAGGGCTGACGCGCGGGCCGCGGGAGCGCGTCGAGGAGGGCGAGCATGCGGGGGTCGTCGGCGACGCCGAGGCACCACTCGACCTGGCGCGCGGAGGTCGCGGCGAGCTCGCGCGCGGCGCGGAGGTACCAGTCGCGCGTCGTCTCCGTCATGGGGACATCATCCGGGAACTCCGAGACGTCATGCGACGTTGCACTGAGCGGGTGCCCGCACCGGGTACCTAGGATGTGCGAGGAAAGGGGACGCGATGGGCTACAACGTCAGCAAGTCCGAGGAGCAGTGGCGCGAGGAGCTCGGCGAGGAGCGCTACCGCGTCCTCCGTCAGGCGGGCACCGAGCGCGCGTGGACGGGCGAGCTGCTCGACGAGCACCGCGCCGGCCTCTACACGTGCGCCGCGTGCGGCGCGGAGCTGTTCAAGAGCGGCACCAAGTTCGACTCCGGCTGCGGCTGGCCGAGCTTCTACGACTCGGTGAACCCGGATGCCGTCGAGCTCCTCGAGGACCGCTCGCTCGGCATGGTGCGCACCGAGGTGCGCTGTGCGAACTGCGGCGGCCACCTGGGCCACGTGTTCGACGACGGCTTCGGCACGCCCACGGGGCTGCGCTACTGCATGAACTCGCTCTCGCTCGGCTTCCAGCCCGAGAACGAGGACGCCACCGCGGAGCACTGATGGGCAGGAAGGGCTCCGCCGCCGACGCGATGCTGCGGCGGCGGTCCCACTCCTCGGTCGGCGAGGAGGCTCCGAGCGACAAGGAGCTGCTGAAGGCGATCGAGATCGCCGGCACGGTCGCCGACCACGCCGCGCTGCGCCCGTGGCGCATCATCGCGATCCGCGGCGAGGCGCGGGAGCGCGTGGGCCGGGCGATCGCCGAGGCGGCGGGCGCGACCGGCCCCGACGCCGAGAAGCTCTCCTGCAAGCCGCTGCGCGCTCCGCTCCTGCTCGCCGTCGTCGTATCGCCGACGCCGAGCGCGAAGGTCCCCGACTGGGAGCAGGAGGCCGTGGCATCCGGCGTGGCCCACGCGCTGAGCCTGCTGCTCGACGAGGCCGGCTGGGGCGTCATGTGGCGCACGGGCCTCTACACGCGCTCCGACGCCGTGCACCGCGCCCACGGGCTCGCGCCCGACGAGCGACTGCTCGGCTGGCTCTACGTGGGCTCGAAGCCGCCGCGGAAGAGCGGGAAGCGCAAGCCGGTGCCCGCGAGGAAGCACCTCACGACCCTCTAGCCCGCGGCCGCTTCCGCACGTGGCGAGGCCGGCTACGCGGTGCGGTGGCCGGGCCGCCGGAACGAGGCGATCGCGACGGCGACGATCGCGAGCACGGCGCCGCCGAGCGTCGCGGCGTCGACATGCGCGGAGCCCACCGGGAACAGCACGTCGAGGAACACGGCGACGACGAGCTGGCCCGCGATGGTCGCGAGGGTGTAGAGCAGCACGCCCACGAGGGGCACGATGACGGCGGCGCCCGCGATGAACACGATGCCGAGGAGGCCGCCCGTGTAGAGCCAGGGCCCTGCGGAGAAGGAGGCGGGCGGGCCGGAGATCGCGAGGTCGACGACGGCCGCGACCGCGAGCGCGAGCGTGCCCGCGACGAAGCTCACGAAGGTCGCGCTGAGCGCCGACCCGGCGGCGCCGCGCAGCTGCCCGTTGGCGGCCTGCTGCCACGTCGTGGCGATGCCCGCGACGAAGGGCAGCACGAGCAGCCACCACGGCGCATCTCCCGAGAGACGCCCGGAGACGCCCCACACGACGGCGACGACCGCGAGCAGCGCGCCCACGAGGCGGGCCGAGGTGAGCGGCTTCGGCGCCATCGTGCCGAGACCGCGGCGGTCGAGGAGGAGCGAGCCGACGGTCTGCCCGCCGACGATCGCGACGGTGAAGAGCGCGACGCCGACGACGGGGGTCGTGAGGCCCTGCGAGGTCACCATGAGCGCGCCCGCCGTGCCGCCGATGAGGAACCAGGGCGAGGTGCGCCCATCCCGCACGGCGTCGCGGATGAGGCCGAGGCCCCGGCGGCCGGGCCGCCACACGACGAGCGCGAGCGCGGCCGCGAGCGTGCCGACGCCGAATGAGATGAGGGCGGCGAGGATGCCGTCGTCGAGCTCGTGGGCGAGCTCGCCGTTGATGCGCGACTGCGCCGCCATGAAGCCGCCCATGACGACGCTCGACACGACGGCGAGGCTCGTCACGAACGGGCGCAGCGCGTGCTCGTGCGTCATGCCCCTCCGTCCCGTGGAGCCTCCTGTCGGATTCGAACCGACGACCCTCGCTTTACAAGAGCGACGCTCTGGCCAACTGAGCTAAGGAGGCGACAGGCATCCAGCCTACGGGGCCGGGGTGCCGCTCGGAGACGGGCTCGGCGTGGGGGTGGCGGCGAAGTTGTCGCCCGCGGCCCCCGTCACGGCCTGCGCGAGCTCCTTCGCGTCGAAGTCCTTCGTGTACTGGAACCGCTTGCCGTCGACGATGATCGTCGGCGCCGTCGTGATCGCCGGGATGTCGGCGTCCGGGATGGGGCCGTTGAGCGCGCGCACGGTGGCGGCCTGCACCCACGCCGCGAAGCGCTTCTTCTCGATGCAGGTCTTGATCTTGGCGCGGTCCGAGACCCCCGCCTTCACGGCGCGCTCGTACAGCTCCTCGTCGGTGAGCCCCTCGGAGCCCTCCTCCGGCTGGTTCGTGAAGAGCGCGCTGTGGAAGTCGAAGAACGCGTCGGGCGAGAACTCGGCCACGCACGCGGCCGCGTTCGCCGCCCGCAGCGAGTACTGCGTACCCGCCGACTTCGTCGTGAGGAGCGCGATCGGGTGGATCTCGAGCGTCGCCGCGCCCGACGAGACCCAGGTGCGCAGCTGCTCGGCGTTGTTCGTCTCGAACGTGCCGCAGTTGCCGCACAGGTAGTCGACGTAGATCCGGATGTCGATGACGCCCGGCTCGCTCTTCTCGCTCGGCACGGGGGTCGCGCTCGGCGAGAGGCCCGGCGTGCGCACCGCCTTGAGCTCGGCGCCGATCTTGATGCCGTCGCTCGCCATGTTGAGCGGCCCGCGCGCGTGCGCCTGGTTCATGGAGATGAGGGTGACCGCCACGACGGCGATGACGACGAGCGCGCCGCCCAGGATGCTGAGCTGGAGCACGAGCCGACGACGACGCTCCTGCTTGCGGTGCAGGGTGCGCAGTTCGCGCGCGCGTTCCTTCGCTGCGGCCCGGGCATCGTTGCCTCCGGGCTCCGGGCGATCTGACTCGCCGTACGTCATCGATCCTCGTTCTCGGGTGTGGGGAGCGCGATCGGCAGGATACGACGCGCAAGTGCCGGGACGCCACTCACGTCCGCGGCACGATGCTAGGGAGCCAATCTGGGAACCGTCCGGACGCTCCCTGAGCACGACGCACCTCGCGCGCTATGCCATACTGAGCGGAATCATCGGCACCGACGCCGGTGGTCTTCCATTCACTACGGATCGTCCGGCACGTACCTGCCGGTGAAGGAGAACGAACGATCATGGCATCCGTCACTTTCGACAAGGCCACGCGCATCTACCCCGGCGCGACCCGCCCCGCGGTCGACGCCATCGACCTGCAGGTCGAGGACGGCGAGTTCCTCGTCCTCGTCGGCCCCTCGGGCTGCGGCAAGTCGACGACCCTCCGCATGCTCGCGGGTCTCGAGGAGGTCAACGACGGCCGCATCCTCATCGGCGACCGCGACGTCACCGACGTCCCGCCGAAGGACCGCGACATCGCCATGGTCTTCCAGAACTACGCGCTCTACCCGCACATGACCGTCGCCGAGAACATGGGCTTCGCGCTCAAGATCGCGGGCGTCGGCAAGGAGGAGCGCGCGGCCCGCGTGCTCGAGGCCGCCAAGCTGCTCGACCTCGAGCCCTACCTCGGCCGCAAGCCGAAGGCCCTCTCGGGTGGTCAGCGTCAGCGCGTCGCCATGGGCCGCGCGATCGTGCGTCAGCCGCAGGTGTTCCTCATGGACGAGCCGCTGTCGAACCTCGACGCGAAGCTCCGCGTGCAGACCCGCACCCAGATCGCGTCGCTGCAGCGCCGCCTCGGCGTCACCACCGTCTACGTGACGCACGACCAGACCGAGGCCCTCACCATGGGCGACCGCATCGCGGTGCTCAAGGACGGCATCCTGCAGCAGGTCGGCTCGCCGCGCGACCTCTATGAGACCCCGAACAACGTCTTCGTGGCCGGCTTCATCGGTTCGCCCGCGATGAACCTGTTCCAGGCCGACGTCGCCGACGGCGGCGTGCGCTTCGGCACCTCGGTCACCCCGATCGAGCGCGACGTGCTCGCCTCGGCCAAGGGCGGCAAGGTCATCGTCGGCGTCCGCCCCGAGGACGTCGCCATCGCGTCGAGCGGCGAGGGCCTCACGGTCGAGGTCGACGTCGTCGAGGAGCTCGGCGCCGACGGCTACCTGTACGGCCACACCGAGCTGGACGGCCACCGCGTCGACATCATCGCGCGCGTCGACGGCCGCAACCACCCGGACGCCGGCGACAAGGTCGTCGTGACCCCGATCCCGAAGCACGTCCACGTGTTCGACGTCGAGTCGGGCGACCGCCTCAACGCCGCGGTCAGCGCCACCGCGTAAGCGATCCGATCACCGGAGGCCGCATCCCCGCCGGGGGTGCGGCCTCCGCCGTTCTCGCCCCGACCCGCACGGAATAGGCTCGTCACGTGAGCTCGCTGTCGATCACCTCCGCCATGCCGGACCCGGCGCTGCTCGACCTGCCGTGGAACCTGCCGCTCGAGCTGTGGCCCGACGAGACCATCGCGGCCCTGCCGAAGGGCATCTCGCGGCACCTCGTGCGCTTCGTGCACCTCGAGGGCCACGTCGTGGCCATCAAGGAGACGACGGTCGAGCTCGCCCGCCGCGAGTACGACATGCTCCGCACCCTGCAGCGCCTCGACGTGCCGTGCGTCGAGCCCGTCGCGGTCGTCACGGGCCGCGTGGGCGACGACGGCGAGGAGCTCTCCCCCGCCCTCGTCACGCGGCACCTCAAGTTCTCGCTCCCCTACCGCGCGCTCTACTCGCAGGCGCTGCGGCCCGACACCGCGACGCGCCTCGTCGACGCCCTCGCGCTGCTGCTCGCGCGCCTGCACCTCATCGGCTTCTACTGGGGCGACGTGTCGCTCTCGAACACCCTATTCCGTCGCGACGCGGGGGCCTTCGCCGCCTACCTCGTGGATGCCGAGACCGGCAAGCTCTACGAGGGCGGGCTCTCGAACGGGCAGCGCGAGAACGACCTCGAGGTCGCGCGCGTCAACATCGCGGGCGAGCTGCTCGACCTCCAGTCGGGCGGCCGCCTCGACGACGGCGTCGACCCGGTCGCCATCGCCGACGGCATCGTCGCCGCCTACCGCTCCCTGTGGCGCGAGCTCACGGCATCCGAGACCTTCCCCGAGTCCGAGCGCTGGCGCATCCGCGAGCGCGTCGAGCGCCTCAACGACCTCGGCTTCGATATCGAGGAGCTGTCGATCCGCAAGGACGGCGACGGCACGAGCGTGCGCATCCAGCCGAAGGTCGTGGACGCCGGCCACCACTCGCGCCGCCTCCTGCGCCTCACGGGCCTCGACGCGGGCGAGAACCAGGCGCGCCGCCTGCTCAACGACCTCGACTCCTACCGGGCCACGCGCGGCAAGTCGGGCGAGGACGAGGAGATGGTCGCCCACGAGTGGCTCGTGACGGTGTTCGAGCCCGTCGTGCGCTCGATCCCGAAGGACCTGCGCGGCAAGCTCGAGCCCGCAGAGATGTTCCACCAGCTGCTCGACCACCGCTGGTACCTGTCGCAGGAGGAGCAGCGCAACGTGCCGCTCGCCGAGGCGCTCACCTCCTACATCGAGAACGTGCTCCGCCACCGCCGGGACGAGGTGACGGTCGTCGGCCCGCCGACCGCCGCGATCACCCTGCCCATCGCGGTCGTCGACGACGGCGAAGAGGATTGGCGCGCGAAGGTCTGAGCGGACGGCCGGGGGTCCCGGGCCGCTTGGCCCGAGCGTCCACACGTCATCCGCTCGTCACGCTCGCCGCGTGGGCCGTGGGCCTCGCCGCGGTCGCAGCCGCGACCTTCGGCGGTGTGCTCGGCGAGGGGCTGTTCGACCGGCTCGGCTCGTCGTGGGCGTGGGGTGACGTCGAGTCGGCGGAGGCCGACGAGCTGCAGTCGGGCGGCGACGACGCGTCGTCGACCCTCCTCGTACACGGCGTCGACCTCGACGACCCGGCGCTCGCGCGCATCACGGCCGAGCTCGCCGCCGACCTCGCGGGCCCCGACGTCACGGTCGTCGACCCGCTCGCGATCCCGCGGATGCCGGACGGCTCGGTTCCGCCCGCCGCCGAGCGGCTGTTCTCGGCCGACGGCGAGGGCTTCCTGCTGACGGCGACCGTCCGCGCGCGCGACGGCGCGGTCGACGGCGCACTCGTCGACCGCGTGGACGCACGGCTCGCGGAGGCCGCATCCGAGCTCCGCGCACTCGACCCCGACGCCACGGCCGAGGCGGGCAGCACGGCCCTGCTCGTCGACTCGATCATGGAGCTGTCGCAGTCGGACCTCGCGCGCGGCGAGGCGATCGCCCTGCCGATCGCCCTGCTCGTGATGCTCGTCGTGTTCGGCGGCTTCCTCGCGGCGGGCACCCCGCTCGTCGGCGCGCTCGTGTCGATCGTCGGCGGGCTCGGGGCCCTGTTCGGTTTCACCTACCTGCTCGAGATCAACACGACCGTCATGAACGTCGTGACGGCCGTGGGCCTCGGCCTCTCGATCGACTACGGCCTGCTCATCGTGAGCCGCTTCCGCGAGGAGTCGCGGCACGCCGACGGCCGCAGCCGCCTCGACGTCATCGCCCGCACGGCCGATACCGCGGGTCGCACGGTGCTGTACTCCGGCATCGTGTTCGGCATAGCCGCGCTCGGGATGCTGTGCTTCGACGCCGCGATTGTGCGCGCGATCGGCCTCGGGGCGCTCTCCGTGACGACGATCTCGATCCTGTCGGCGCTCACCCTGCTGCCCGCGCTGCTCGCCCTGCTGGGCTCCGCGCTCCTCAAGCCGGGCCTGCTCACGCGCCTCCCGGGGGCGGGTCCCGTGCTCCGCCGCTTCGGCGACATCGCACCCGACGAGGGGCTCTTCTCCCGCCTCACGCGGCGCGTGCAGCGGCATCCGGCGCTCATCACGCTCGCGTGCGCGGCCGTGCTCGTGCTGCTCGGAAGCCCCGTGCTGCACCTCCGGATCGCTAACACGAGCGTCGACACCCTGCCCGAGTCGTCGACGCAGTACGAGTTCATGACGACCCTGCAGGAGCACTTCCCGCAGGCGGCGGATCCGCGCGTCGTGCTCGTCACCGAGAGCGAGGCCGTGCTCGCCGGGTGGGCGGATGCCGCATCCGGTCTCGAGCACGTGGTCGAGGTGGGCGAGCTCGAGCAGGTGAACGAGGTATGGCGCGCGAACGTCCAGGTCGAGCCGAGGACGGGCGGCGAGGTCGTGCGCGAGGTGCGGGAGGTGCGCCCGGACGCGGCCGGCTGGGTGACGGGCGCCGACGCCCGCACGGTCGACTTCAGCGACACCCTCGCCGACGGCGTGCCGTGGGCGGTGCTCGTGATCGCGCTCGGCACGATCGTGCTGCTGTTCCTCATGACGGGATCGCTCGTCGTGCCGATCAAGGCGCTCGTCGCGAGCGTGCTGTCGCTCGGGGCTTCGCTCGGCGTGCTCGTGTGGGGCTTCCAGGAGGGCAACTTCGCCGGGTTCATGCGGTTCGACCCAGACGACGTGCTCGGCGTCGACGTGCTCGTGCTGCTGCTGACGCTCGTGTTCGGCTTCGGCCTCGCGATGGACTACGAGATGTTCATCCTGTCGCGCATCACCGAGCAGGTGGAGCGCGGGGTCGACGACGCCGAGGCGATCGCGCGCGGCATCCAGCGCTCGGGCCGCATCATCACCTCCGCAGCCCTCATCATCATCGTCGTGTTCGCGGGCTTCGCGACGGGCGACCTCATGGTCATCAAGCAGCTCGGCACGGCGCTCGCGGTCGCGGTGCTGCTGGACGCGACGCTCGTGCGGTGCCTGCTCGTGCCGGCCTTCATGACGTGGCAGCGGCGGATCATGTGGTGGGCCCCGGCTCCGCTCAAGCGTCTGCACGCGCGGTTCGCGTTGCGCGACTGAGGACGGCGGGCCGGCGCCGCCGATAGTCTGCCGCCATGGCCCAGCTCCCCGAGTACACCGTCGACGACCTCGAGCGCGAGGACGCGTTCGACGTCGACTCCTTCGACAACGACGATGCCGTCGACCTGGGCCTCGCGGCTCTCGAGGTGATCGACGAGCGCGGGCTGAACCTCGCCGTGCGCATCGTGCTGCGCGGCGACGTCGTGTTCCAGGCGAAGCTCGGTGCGACCGGACCCCAGAACGACCCGTGGCTCGCCGGCAAGGCCGCGGTCGCCGAGCGCTTCGGCGAGCCCTCGCTGCTCGTGCGGCGCCGCCACGAGGAGGCGGGCACGCCGTTCGAAGAGCGCACGGATGTCGACCACGACCTCCTGCGCGCCCACGGCGGTTCGATCCCCATCCGTGTGAACGGCGAGGTCGTCGGCACGATCACGACCTCCGGCGAGCCCGACGTCGTCGACCACGCGACGACCGCGGAGGCGGTGCGCCGCTACCTCGCGGCGCGCGGCTGACGCTGCGCGCGGTATCGGCTACTGGGCGCGGAGCTTCGCCACCTCGTAGAGGGCGACCGACACGGCGATGCCCGCGTTGAGCGACTCCGTGTCGGACGTGATCGGGATCGAGACGATCGCGTCGCAGGTCTCGGTGACGAGGCGCGAGAGGCCCTTGCCCTCGGAGCCGACGACGATCACGATCGGGCGATCCGCGAACGTGATGCCCGGCAGCGAGGTGTCGCCCCCGCCGTCGAGGCCGAGCACGAACAGGCCCTCCTTCTGGAGCGCCTTGAGCGTCTGCGTGAGGTTCGCCGCCATCGCGACGGGCACGCGCACGGCGGCGCCGGCCGAGGTCTTCCACGCCGACGCCGTCATGCCCACCGAGCGGCGCTGCGGCACGATCACGCCGTGCGCCCCGAACGCACCCGCCGAGCGGATGATGGCGCCCAGGTTGCGCGGGTCGGTCACGCCGTCGAGGGCGACGATGAGCGGCGGGCGGCCCGTATGGTGCGCGCGCTCGACGAGGTCGAGCGGGTGCGCGTACTCGTACGGCGGCACCTTGAGCGCGAGGCCCTGGTGCACGGCATCCGACCCGCTCATGCGGTCGAGCTCGGGGCGCATGACCTCGAGCACGGGGATGCCGCGCTTGGTCGCGATCGACAGCGCCTCCTTGACGCGGTCGTCCATCTCGACGCGCGCCGCCACGTAGAGCGCGGTCGCGGGGATCTTCGCCCGCAGGGCCTCGACGACCGAGTTGCGACCCGTGACGAGCTCGCCCTCGTCCGCCTTCTTGGGGCGCGGCGCCCGCTTGGCGGGGGCATCCGTCTTGCCGGCGCGGGCCCGCGCGGCTTCGAGCCGTTGCTTCGCCGCCTTGCGCTTGCCGGCGACGTGCCAGCTGCGGTCCTCCGCCTTCGGCGTCGGTCCCTTGCCCTCGAGCGCGCGGCGCCCGTGGCCCCCCGTCCCGGTGGTCGCGCCCTTCTTGTTCTTGCGCGCCCCCGGGCGTCCCGGCTTGGCCATCAGCAGCTCCCCTGCGTCGTCGTGTGGTCGGTGTGGTTCATGCGAGGCTCCAGCGCGCCCCGTCGGGCGTGTCCTCGATCGCGATGCCCGCCGTCGCGAGCTCCTCGCGGATGCGGTCGGCGGCCGCGAAGTCCTTCGCGGCTCGGGCGGCGGCCCGGTCGGCCAGCAGCTTCTCGACGAGCGTGCCCAGCGCGGTCTCGGCGGTGCCGGATGCCGGTGCGGCCCACTCGGGCGCCGTCGGGTCGACGCCGAGCACGCCCGCCATCGCCTTCACCTGCTCGCGCAGCACGGCGACCTGCGCGAGGTCGCCCGTGTCGAGCGCGGTGTTGCCGGCGCGCACGGTCTCGTGCAGCACGCCGATGGCCTGCGGCACCCCGAGGTCGTCGTCCATGGCGGCCGCGAAGGCATCCGGCACCCTGCCGTCGCCCGGGCCCGCCACCTGCGCGGTCTCGAGGGCGCTCTCGGCCCGCTCGAGGAACCCGCGGATGCGATCGAGCGCGGCCTCGGCCTCCTCGAGGGCGCCGGGGTGGTAGTCGATCGTCGAGCGGTAGTGGGCGCTCGCGAGGTAGTAGCGCACGACGACGTGCGGGGCGAGCGCGAGGAACTCGGCGGCGTAGATCGAGTTGCCGAGCGACTTCGACATCTTCTGGCCCTCGACCATGACGATGCCGTTGTGCACCCAGTAGCGCGCGAAGCCGTCGCCCGCGGCGGTCGACTGGGCGAGCTCGTTCTCGTGGTGCGGGAAGCGCAGGTCGAGGCCGCCGCCGTGGATGTCGAACTCCGGGCCGAGGTAGCGCTTGCTCATCGCCGAGCACTCGATGTGCCAGCCGGGGCGCCCCGGGCCCCACGGGGAGTTCCACGACGCATCCGCCGGCTCCTCGGGCTTCGAGCCCTTCCACAGCGCGAAGTCGCGCGGGTCGCGCTTGCCGCGCGTGGGCGCATCCGGCGAGTCGGCCATGTCGTCGAGCTTCTGGCGCGTGAGGGCGCCGTACTCGCTCCAGGTGCGCACGTCGAAGTAGACGTCGCCCGTGCCGTCGTCGGCGACGTAGGCGTGGCCGCGCTCGATGAGGGTCTGGATGAGCTCCTGCATGTGCGGGATGCTCGCGGTCGCGCGGGGCTCGTAGGTGGGGGGCAGGATGCCGATCTCCCGATAGCCCGCCGTGAACTCGAGCTCGACGCGGTAGGCGACCGCCCACCAGGGCTCGTTCTCGGACGCGTTCGCGAGCACCTTGTCGTCGATGTCGGTGACGTTGCGCACGAAGGTCACGTCGTAGCCGCGGTAGGAGAACCAGCGACGCCACAGGTCGTAGGCGAGCGCCGAGCGGAGGTGGCCGACGTGGGGCGAGGACTGCACGGTGGGTCCGCACACGTACATGCCGACCTTGCCGGGCTGGAGCGGCTCGAAGTCGCGGAGCCCCTGGGTGCGGCTGTCGTACAGGCGGATCGTCACCCGGCGAGTTTACCGGCGCGCCGCTGACCGGACCTCGGGAACGAGGCCGGGTCGACATCGCCGCCGAAAACGAGTAAGGTAAGGCTTACCTGAATCCCCGCGATGGTGCGCGTCGCGCGGTCCGAACCACTCTCAACCTTCGGAGAATCTCCTTGTCGTACGCGCCTGCCCGCGCGCGCTCACGCGCGCCCTGGATCGCCGCACTGCTCGTCCCCCTGCTCGCGCTCGCGAGCGTGCTCGTCCCCGTCGCCCCCGCGTCAGCCGTGCCCGGCGACGTGGCGGGCGCCACCCTCCAGTGGGGCTTCAAGGCGAGCTTCCGCACCTACCTCGCCAACTGGGCCGAGGGAACGATCACCGGCACGGGCGTCGACACCGCGACCCCGTACGGCTGGTCGGGCGGCACCGGCTCGGTGACGGACGGTCTCGGCACCGTCTCCTACCCCGGCACCCTGCATTTCCAGGGCCACCCGGGGACGGGCGTCCCCGAGGGCGAGTACGCGCTCGACATCACCGTGAGCAACGTGCGGGTGCGCGTCACGTCCGCGGCCACCGCCGAGCTCGTCGCCGACGTCGTGTCGCGCGATTCGAGCACCCACGAGTTCGTGTCGTACGCGGATGTCGCGCTCGCCTCCCTCGACCTCGCCGCGGGCACGAACGCCTCGACGGCCACGACCGTCGCCTACACGGGCGTCCCCGCGACGCTGCTCCCCGCGGGCGTTCCGGCCCTCGGCGGCTCGTACACCGCCGGCACCGTCCTCGACCCGGTGAGCTTCAGCTGGCCCGTCGAGCAGGCCCCTGCCGCCACCCCGACGCTGACGGTGTCGCAGACCTCGGGCCTGAACCCCGACGGCGCGACCATCACGATCACCGGCACCGACTACAACACCGACTACGCTAACGGCCACGGCGGCGGCAAGGCCGGCGTCTACCTCCAGATCGGCTGGCTCGACTCGACCTGGCGTCCCTCCGAGGGCGCGCCCAGCTCGGCCCGCAATCAGGCGTTCCAGCGCTGGGTGAAGGAGAACCCGACCGCCGGCCTCTACCACCAGTGGGTCGAGACCAGCGGCACCCGCGCGGACTTCTCCATCACCACCACCATCACCAAGGCCCAGCTCGACGCCATCAAGCGCGACGGCGCCACCCTCGCGGTCTTCACCGTCGGCGCCGGCGGCGTCGTCCAGGCCGACAACGAGCACGCCGTCCCCATCACCTTCGCCACCCCCGGCGGGGAGCCCGGCAACGGCGGAGAGCCCGGAACGGGCGGCGGCCAGCCGGAGACGCCGACGATGGGCGCAGGCTCGCTCTCGTGGGGCGTGAAGGGCGCGTGGCGCTCCTACATCACGGGCCCCATCGCTTCCGGCTCGATCATCACGAGCGGCGCGACGGCTGTCGGCGGCACGTACGTGTTCCCGCAGATCGCCGAGGCGAGCCTCGCGAACGGCCTCGGCACGGTCTCGTACGGCGGCTCGGTGCGCTTCACCGGCCACCACGGCGAGCTCGACCTGCGCTTCGCGAACCCGCAAGTGCGCATCGACTCGGCCACGAGCGGCACGCTCTACGTGACGGTCAACGGCTCGACGGTCGCCTTCGCGAACCTCGCGCTGGGCTCCGCCACCCGCACGGTCGCGACCGACGGCTCGGTCCGCTACGCGGGCGTCCCGGCCACGCTCACCGCGGCCGGCTCGACCGCGTTCCGCGGCTACTACGCCGCCGGCGACGCGCTCGACCCCGTGACGTTCACGGTGGGCGCGAAGGGCGCCGTCACCGCGGGCACTGCGACCGTCGCCTCGGCGCCGATCCGCGGCTCGATCCCGGCCACCCCGCCGGCGACCGAGGGCCTCGACGTGACGGGCGACATCGAGCCCGGTGGCCGCATCGAGGCCTCCGCGAGCGGCTTCCGGCCGAACGAGACCGGCATCCTGGTCGTCATCTACTCGACGCCCACGGTGCTCGCGCAGAACGTCACGGCGGATGCGAACGGTGTCGCCACCTGGGCCGGCAAGCTCCCGAAGGGCCTTACCGGCACCCACACGCTCACCTTCCAGGGCTCCGTCGCGCGCGGCGCCGTGCTGAACCTCGACGCCGTCACCGCTCTCGCCGCGCTGCAGTGCACGGTCGAGGACGCGACGCTCGTGTGGGGCTTCAAGGAGAGCTTCCGCGCCTACATCGACGGTTCGATCGCCAACGGCGAGTGGACAACCGTGGGCGACGACGTGAGCTATGAGACGCCCGAATTCACGTGGGTCGGCGGCACGGGCTCGTCCGACGGCGCGGAGGCGCTCGACCTGCAGTTCGCCGGTGGCATCCGCTTCACCGGCCACGGCGGCATCCTCGACACGACCGTGGAGAACCCGCGCATCGTGATCGACGGAGACAGCGCCCTGCTCATCGTCGACATCCACGGCACGACCCAGAGCGGCGAGGCCGTCGACCAGGCGGAGGTGGAGTTCGGCGAGCTCGACCTGACGGACGTCACGGCGATGCGCGACGGCGACACCCTCACCTGGACGGGCGTCCCCGCGACGCTCACCGAGTCGGGCTCGGCGGCCTTCGGCACCTACCCCGCCGGCGAGGCGCTCGACCCGCTCACGATCGTCGCGACGGTCGACGCCGACTGCGGCGAGGTCGTTGAGACCCCGGATGCCGCGCCGACCGACGAGGAGATCGAGCCGGAGGCCGCGTCCGACGCGGGCTGGCCGGTCTGGGCGACGGTGCTGATCGCCCTGCTACTCGCCGCGATCATCGCAGCGGTCGCGGTGATCCTGGTGCGCCGCCGCAAGGCCTGACGCACCCCGACGGCTCCGCCCGTCCGGACCCCGGCGCACCCGGGACCGGGCGGGCGGTTCCCGTCTCCGGACGTCAGCGGGTGACGAGCGCGGTGGCGACCGCCATGAGCCCGTCGCCGCGTCCCGTGAAGCCGAGGCCGTCGGAGGTCGTCGCCGCGACGCTCACGGGCGCCTCCACGAGTGCGCCGAGATGCGCCTCGAGCTCTATGCGGCGCGCCGCGAGGCGCGGGCGGTTGGCGATCACCTGCACAGCGATGTTGTTCACCCGGAAGCCCGCCCCGCGCACGAGCGCGAGGGTCTCGCGCAGGAACACCTCGCTCGCCGCGCCCGCATACTCCGTCGCCGAGGTGCCGAAGCGCGAGCCGATGTCGCCGAGGCCGGCAGCGGACAGCAGGGCGTCGCACATCGCGTGGATGACGGCGTCGCCGTCCGAGTGCCCGGCGAGCCCGGGCTCGTCGGGGAAGTACACGCCACCGAGCCACAGCGGCCGGTCCTCGTCGTAGCCGTGCGCGTCGATGCCGACGCCCGTGCGGATGCGCGCTCCCGCCGACAGCAGCAGCTCGGCCCGGCGGAGGTCCCACGGCGTCGTGATCTTGAAGGCGCGGGGTTCCCCCGGGACGGTCACGACCGCGTGCCCGGCGGCCGCGTAGAGCGAAGCGTCGTCGGTGTGCTCGTCCTCGGCCGCGGCGTAGGCGGCGACGAGCTCGGCGCGCGGGAAGCCCTGCGGCGTCTGCACGTGCACGAGGTCGCTGCGGTCGACCGTGCCGAGCACGCGGTCCCCATCGATCCGCTTGACGGTGTCGACGACCGGCAGGGCCGGCACGACCCCGGACGCTCCTCCCGCGAGCACCGCGTTCGCGACACGGTCGATGAGCGCGGTGGGGGCGAGGGCGCGCGCGGCGTCGTGCACGAGCACCGCCTCGACACTCGGCTGGAGCTCCGCGAGGCCCGCGGCGACCGAGCGCTGGCGCGTGTCCCCGCCCGCCACGACGGTCAGGTAGCCGGATGCCGCCCCCGCCACGCGCTCGCCGATGCTGCGGGCGCGCGCGACGAGCGCGGCGGGCGCGACGACGATCACCTGCGCAGGGTGTGCGGCGCCGAAGACGCCGTGCAGGGCGTGCTCGAGGATCGTGCGGCCGCCGAGCTCGACGAACGCCTTGGGCACGTCCTCACCGAGGCGGGTGCCGCTCCCGGCGGCGACGACGACGATCGCGAGGCGCGCGGCATCCGGGGCGAGGCTCATGCCTCGAGCCTACGGTCGCGACGTGGCCGCCGCGACCGGCCACCTCAGGAGGCGAGCACCTCGTCGAGAACGCTCGAGGCCTTCTCCTCGTCGGTCTTCTCGGCGAGCGCGAGCTCGGAGATGAGGATCTGGCGGGCCTTGGCGAGCATGCGCTTCTCGCCGGCCGAGAGGCCGCGGTCCTGGTCGCGGCGCCACAGGTCGCGGACGACCTCGGAGACCTTGATGACGTCGCCGGAGGCGAGCTTCTCGAGGTTCGCCTTGTAGCGGCGGCTCCAGTTGGTGGGCTCCTCCGTGAAGGGGGCGCGCAGCACCTCGAAGACCTTGTCGAGGCCCTCCTTGCCGATGACGTCGCGGACGCCGACCAGGTCGACGTTCTCGGCGGGGACCTCGATGATCAGATCACCCTGGGTGACGTTGAGCTTCAGGTACTTCTTCGTCTCGCCCTTGATGACGCGGTCCTTGACCTCGATGATGGTTGCCGCACCGTGATGGGGGTAAACGACGGTTTCGCCGACCTCGAAGAGCATGGAGTTATTCCTTCCGCAGACCTCTCATTTTATCACAGGGACCGTCCCCCGGCCGGGGGCGGCGGCATCCGAGGCACCCGGCTACCGGTAGGCTGGGAGGGCTTGTCGACTTTCCCTGGAGGATCCCCGTGAGAGCACGTGCCGTGGCCGCCATCGCCCTGAGCGGAGCGCTCGTCGTCGGCCTGAGCGGCTGCTCGTTCTGGCAGCAGCCCGAGACCGGCCGCCAGTACGACCCGAGCGACGGTGTGAGCCTCGCCCTCGGCGACCTCGAGCTGCGCAACGTGCTGGTCATCTCGGAGGACGGCGAGCTCGGCAACCTCGTGGGCACCGCCGTCAACACGACGGGCTCCGACATCGACTTCACCGTGCAGTGGAAGGCGGGCGGCGAGTTCATCGAGATCGAGTTGACCGCCGAGTCCAACGGCCGCACCGACTTCGGCTTCGAGGGCGGCCAGGTCACCCTCGAGCCGCTCGGCGCGAAGCCCGGCGCGCTGCTCGAGGCTGTCGTGCACATCAGCAGCGACCAGAAGGAGCTGCGGATCCCCGTGCTTGACGGCACGCTTGAGGAGTACAAGCCCGTGCTGCCGAAGCCGACGCCCAAGCCCACGCCGAGCGCCACCCCCGAGGAGTCGGAGGGCTCCGAGGGCTGACCCGCCGGGGCTAGTCCTCGAAGCGGTATCCGAGCCCTCGCACCGTCACGAGGCGCTTCGGCTCGCCCGGATCGACCTCGATCTTCGCGCGCAGGCGCTTGACGTGCACGTCGAGCGTCTTCGTGTCCCCGAAGTAGTCGGAGCCCCACACGCGGTCGATGAGCTGCCCGCGCGTGAGCACCCGACCGGCGTTCCGCATGAGGAACTCCAGGAGCTCGAATTCCTTGAGCGGCATGGGCACCTCCCGTCCGTCGACGGTCACCGTGTGGCGTTCGACGTCCATGCGCACGGGGCCGACCTCGAGCACGGGGTCGGAGGCGTCGTCGGCGGCCCGGCCTTCCTGCCCACGGCGTCGCAGCACGGCGCGGATGCGGGCGAGCAGCTCGCGGCTCTTGTAGGGCTTCGTGACGTAGTCGTCGGCCCCGAGCTCGAGCCCCACGACGATGTCGACCTCCGAGTCCTTGGCCGTGAGCATGATGATCGGAACGCTCGAGCGGGCACGCAGCTCGCGGCACACCTCCGTGCCGGGCAGCCCCGGGAGCATGAGGTCGAGCAGCACGAGGTCGGCGCCCGTGCGGTCGAACTCGGCGAGGGCGGAGCGCCCGTCGCCCGCGATCGCGGTCTTGTACCCCTCGCGCCCGAGCAGGAACGCGAGCGGCTCGGCGAGCGAGGGCTCGTCTTCGACGATGAGGATGCGGGTCACGGTCGGGCTCCACGGATCGGGCGGTCGGGGGACGAGGCGGCAGCGTCGACGGCGGCGGGGTCGGCCTCGGGCAGACGGATGGTGAACGTCGACCCGCGGCCCTGTTGGGACCACACGCGCACCTGACCGCCGTGGTTCTGCACGATGTGCTTGACGATCGCGAGGCCCAGCCCGGAGCCGCCGGTCTGGCGGCTGCGAGCGGAGTCGATGCGGAAGAAGCGCTCGAACACGCGGTCGCGCTCCGACTCCGGGATGCCGACCCCCTGGTCCGTGACGGCGATCTCGACCGCGGCCTCGCGGCGCGTGACGCCGACCCCCACCCGCGACCCGTCGGGCGAGTACTGGATCGCGTTCGCGACAAGGTTGTTCACGGCGGTCACGAGCATCGACTCGTCGCCCCATACAACCGCGTCGGGGTCGGGCTGCGCGACGATCGCGATGCGGTGCGACTCGGCGGCGACCCGGTTCGCGTCGACAGCGCGCGCGATCACGGTGTCGACGCGCACGGGGCCCGCGTGCTCGAGCGCGTCGGCCGCCTGGAGGCGGCTGAGCTCGATGATCTCGTGCGTGAGACCGCGGAGGCGCTCCGACTCGATCGTCAGGCGGTTCGCGAACCGGCGCACGTCGTCCGGCTGCTCGGCCGCCGACTCGAGGGCCTCGGCGAGCAGTCCGATCGCGCCGATCGGCGTCTTGAGCTCGTGGGAGATGTTGGCGACGAAGTCGCGGCGCACGTCCTCGAGGCGGTGGGCCTCGGTGCGGTCGTCGGCGATGAGCAGCACGAACCGACTGCCGAGCGGTGCCGCCCGCACGAGGAGGTGGACGGTCGCGTCGCCGAAGGGGCCGCGCGGCAGCTCGAGCTCGGCTGACTCGGGAGTGCCCTCCGACCGCACCCGGTCGACGAGCGCGACGAGCTCGGGGTGCACGAGCGCGTGATTCCAGACGAGGCCCAGCGAGAGCGCGGCGGCGGAAAACGAGACGACGTTGCTGGACGAGTCGAGCACGATGCCGGCCGACTCCAGCGCGTCGATGACGTCGTCGACGCCGTCGGGCACGCTCGGCGCGACGACGGCCGCCGCGCGCTGCCCGCGGGCGTGGGCTGCCACGACCGCGGCGGTGCCGCCGACGCCGACGGCGAACCCGAAGCCCAGGGCGGCGGGCACGAGCCAGGCGGCGTCCATGCGACCAGACTAGGGCGGGGCGCGAGCCCGGTGCCCCGGGATCGGGGATGTCCCGACATCCTTCCGGGGACGTTCACGGCCAGGTCACCGACCGTTAACCTTCCCGGGGGACGCTTGCACCGCGGCCGCCCGAGGGGCGTGCCGCCGCACGCCGACGGAGCCGGCACGACATCCGGCGGGAGAGGACGGGATCGATGCGCGAGGTGTTCCAGCAGGAGCTGCGCGAGGTGCAGGACCGGCTCGTGGAGATCGCCGAGCTCGTCGCCGACTCGATCGACAAGGCGACCCGCTCGTTCAACGAGTCGGATGTGTCGCTCGCCGAGGAGGTCATCGAGGACGACCGCCGCATCGACGTGCTCGCCTCCGAGCTCGACGAGCTCGCCATCACGATCCTCGCGCGCCAGCAGCCCGTCGCCCGCGACCTGCGCATCGTCGTGAGCGCGCTGCGCGTCTCGGCCTCGCTCGAGCGGATGGGCGACATGGCCGAGCACATCGCGCAGCTCTCGCGCTACCGCTTCCCCGAGCGGGTCGTGCCGAAGGGGCTCGGCAAGACGTTCCGCGAGATGGGCGAGCTCGACGTGCAGATCGCGCGCGACCTCGTCGAGCTGCTGCGCACGCAGGATCCGGCACTCGCCGGGCACATCCGCGACGAGGACGACAAGGTCGACGCCCTGCACCTGAAGGTGTTCGACAAGGTGCTCGGCGAGAAGTGGAAGGGCGAGACGGCCGAGACGGTCGACGCGACCCTCGCATCGCGCTATCACGAGCGCTTCGCCGACCACGCGGTGTCGATCGCGAAGAAGGTGCAGTACCTCGCGACGGGCGACTGGGCCTGAGTCCGGGCCGGAGACGACCGGGCCGGGCGCCGCGCGGCTCTAGCCTGGGAGGGTGACCACCACCTTCCCGACCGACGTCGCATCCGCCTACCGTGACGCCGAGGCGCGCCTGCTCGCCGAGTACGGCCTCGCCCGCTCCGACGACCGCATGGTCGAGGTGCCTGGCGGTCCGCGCCTGCACGTGATCGAGCTCGCGGGCGACGACCGCCTGCCCGTCCTCCTGCTGCATGGCATGGCCGCCGTGACCGCCGCGGCGATCCCGCTCATCCCCGCGTTCGGCGGGCGCCGCGTGATCGCGCCCGACTGGCCGGGCCACGGGCTCTCGGATGCCGCCGAGCTGCCCGGCGACGGCCTGCGCGACATCCCGCTCCCCCTGCTCGACGCCGTGCTGGCGGATGCCGGGGTCGAGCGCGCGCACCTCGTGGGCCACTCGATGGGCGCCCAGTTCTCGCTCTACTACGCGCTCGCCCGGCCCGAGCGCGTCGCGAGCCTCACGATCCTCGGGGCCCCGGGCGTCGCCCTCCCCGGCACGCGCGCGCCGTTCTCGATGCGGCTCATGGCGTTCCCGGGTCTCGCGCAGCTGTTCACGAAGCCCGTGAGCCGCGAGCGCTACGAGGCCAACAGCGCGATGACGCTCGGTGAGCGCACCGTCGCGGGCTGGCCGCGCGAGCTCGTCGACGTCGGCTGGTACGCGTCGCTGCGGGCCGAGTTCCAGCAGACGGCGCCGCGCTACTACCGTGCGCTCGGTCGCCGCGAGCTCACGCTCACGAGCGAGGAGCTCGCCTCCCTCGCGCTGCCCGTGCACGCGCTGTGGGGCGACGACGACGTGTTCCTCAAGCCGCCCGCCGGGCGCGCGGGGCTCGCATCCGTCGCCGACCTCACCTTCACCGAGGTGCCGGGCGGCCACGCGCCGTGGCTCAACAGCCCGGGACCGTCGGAGCAGGCGGTGCGGGCGTTCCTCGACGCGCGGCTGTAACCGGTCGACACGATCAGAAGCTGGGCTTCACGCCCTTCTTCGCCGCGTACTCGCGGCCGAGGCGGATGTAGCGGCGCAGGCCCGAGAGGCCCACCTGCTTGGGCCAGTCGTCGCTGCGGAAGTATGCGTCGGTACCGCCGTCGACGAAGAGCACGGTGCCCGCCATGAAGCCCGAGGCCGGCCCCAGCAGGAACATGACGGCCTCGGCGACCTCCTCGGCCTTGCCGTGGCGGCCGACCGGCATGGGGAACGCTTCGATCGCCCCGCGCTGGTGCGGGTCGGCGAGCTGCGCCTCGACCATCGGGGTGAGGATCGCGCCCGGCGCGACGGCGTTGAGGCGGATGCCGGCCTCGACCCACTCGGGCAGCACGGCGGCGCGGCGCACCCAGCGGGTGACGGCGATCTTGGAGCCCGCGTAGACCATGGCCGACGCGTTGTCCTTGAACCTCTTCGTGGCGGCGATCGCCTTCTCGGCGTCGCCGTCGAGGAAGGCGCGGATCGTCTTCTCGGGCACGAGCGGCACGGTCGTGGTCGAGTTCGAGGAGAACACGACGACGCGCGCCTCGCCGGCCTTCGCGAGGGCGTCGTGCCAGCCGGTCAGCAACTCGACGACGCCGAAGTAGTTGACCTGGGCGATGAGCGTCTCGCGGCCCGGATGGGGCCCGAGGCCTGCGGCGAGCACGGCGCCGTCGAGGGTGCCACCCGCGCGCTCGAGCACCTCGGCGACGGCCGTAGCGCGGCCCTCGGCGGTCGACAGGTCGGCGACGACGTCGGCGTCCTTGAGGTCGATGCCGATGACGGTGTGGCCCGCCGCGCGCAGGCGCTCGGCGGACGCCTTGCCCATCCCGGACGCGGAGCCGGTGACAGCGTAGGTGCTCATGGTGTTTCCTCTCGGGTGGTGCGGGCGTCGTCTTCGACGGCGTCCGCGTAGCGGTGCATCAGTCGGGTGAAGATCGTGCGCTCCTCGTCGGTCCAGCCGTCGAGGAGGCGCTGGGAGAGCCGGTCGCCCTCCTCGTGCAGCACGGTCGCGGCCGCGGCCCCCTGCTCGGTGAGGGCGACGAGGGTCGCGCGGGCGTCCTCCGGGTCGGGCGTGCGTGTGACGAGCCCTGCGGTGGCGAGCGCCTCGACGAGGCGGCTCGTGGCAGCGGCGGAGATGCCGAGGATGCCCGCGAGCACGGTGGGTCGCTGCGGTCCCCGCTCGGTGAGCAGGAACATGACCGTGAGGGCGTGCGGCTCATCGGGCACTCCCGCCGCGCGGGCGAACCGCGACTGGTAGTCGGCGGAGGTCCACGTCGCGGTGACGCGCACGAGTGAGCGGGTGACGTCGTGGCGGTAGGCGGGGATGCGCGGGACCTCCCCCGCGGGCTCCGCGCTGTCGAGCTTGCGTGCCATCCGGCTCACCTACTTCCAGAAGGGAAGTATATCGCGGAAGGACGGCTCAGGTCAGCGGTGCTGGACTTATCGCTATATTGAGCGAATGTCACGCTTTGCGCTTCAATCAGCCCTCAAGCAACTGCCCACAGCCTTCAACGACGCGATCCTGCTGAACACGGCGGTGATCGAGAGCCTGGCTCAATTGGTTCAACGTCGTAACGCTGAAGGCAAGTCCGGGTCTGGTCGGCCACAAGCTCCTCACCGCGCCCTCAATCGCGCGGTCGTCGTCGCGGCCGTTGGCGGGATGGAGGCTTACTTCGAGAGTCTCGCCCAGGTGGCGCTCAACGCCCACGCTTCCGCCGGGGCGAACCACCCGCCGCAGCTTGCGGGCTGGTTCACGATCGTCGGCAGCCGGGGCGTGATTCAGACACCAAGCCCGGAGAACATCCGGAAGCTCTACTGGGCCCTATTTCACGTGGACCTGATGCCATATTGGGCGATCTCAGTGGGGACCTCTGCCAAGGACCAGGGGGAGGACGGCACTTGGCGCTCGGCTCACAACTTGGTCCACAAGGGAGAGGACGCGGTCGACTTCCTCAACGCGATGGTGCAAGTGCGCCACTCCTTTGCCCACATGGAAGTGAAAAAGCACAGCGCACCGGGAATGGCTCTACGCCGCAAGGACGGGACCGTCTCGGTCCAATCGCACCACGCGTTCAACGCCGTGTCGGCCGCAATCCAGATCTCGATTCAATCGACGATCGGCCTCGCGAACCACCTCGGACTGTCAGGCACCCCCCGCTGGGAGAGCGCCTTCCAGGTCGGCAGCATGCCGATTTCGTACTGGCTCAAGGGTTCTGAGTTCTGGACCGACATCGAAAGGAGTTGGCTGGGCAAGTTCCAAGAGCAGGAAGACCTGATCCTCAGCACGGAGCACGACATCCTCGTCCAGGAGAATCCGTCACTGCTCGAACTCCCCTAGTCCAGTCCGGCGTCGTCCCGCCTAGCTGCCGTGGCCCTCGATCGCGCGCTCGAGGCGCTCGATCTTGCCGTCGATCTCGCCCGAGTAGCCGGGACGGATGTCGGCCTTGAGCACGAGCGAGACGCGCGAGCCGAAGGCGGCCACGGCCTCCGTCGCGCGCTTCACGACGTCGAACACCTCGTCCCACTCGCCCTCGATCTCGGTGAACATCGAGGTGGTGCGGTTCGGCAGGCCCGACTCGCGCACGATCTTGACGGCCGCGGCGACCGCCTCGTGCACCGAGCCGTCGACGTTGCTGCTGGTGGGGGCGACGGAGAACGCGACGAGCATGCCCCCATCGTGTCACCGATGCCGCGCGCGGCCCACCCTCGGCCTGGGCGCCGTCGTCCGGCCGGCGGGAGCAACCGCACCAGCGGCGGGAGCAACCGCACGACCGGGCGGCGAAGTGTGCAGGCGGCGGGAGAAGTTGCTCCCGCCGCGTGACGACTACTCCGCCCGCTCACCCGGGTCAGGCGTTCGCGGGCCCCGGATGACGCACCCGCGGCACGCGGCACGCGGCACCCGCGGAGACGACGGAGGGCGCCGGCCACAGCCGACGCCCTCCTGGTACCCGCGGCGCGGGTTACTTCTTGCCCTGCGCGGCGACCGCGGCGGCGCCCGCGGCGGCGGCCTCCGGGTCGAGGTAGCGGCTCGGGCCGGTGGGGCGGAAGTCGTCGTCGAGCTCGTAGACGAGCGGGATGCCGGTCGGGATGTTGAGCTCGGCGATGTCGGCGTCGCTGATGCCCTCGAGGTGCTTCACGAGCGCGCGCAGCGAGTTGCCGTGGGCGGTGACGAGCACGGTCTTGCCGGCGGCGAGGTCCTTCGTGATGTCCGACTCCCAGTAGGGCAGCATCCGGTCGATGACGAGCTTCAGGCTCTCGGTGCGCGGGAGGTCGGCGTCGGCGACATCGGCGTAGCGCGGGTCGCCGAACTGCGACCACTCGGCGTCGTCGGCGAGCGGCGGCGGCGGCACGTCGAACGAGCGGCGCCACAGCATGAACTGCTCCTGGCCGAACTTCTCGAGCGTCTCGGCCTTGTCGAGCCCCTGCAGCGCACCGTAGTGGCGCTCGTTAAGACGCCAGCTGCGCTTGACCGGGATCCACAGGCGGTCGGCCACCTCGAGCGCGAGGTTGGCGGTCTGGATCGCGCGCGTCAGCACGCTTGTGTAGAGGATGTCGGGCGCGAGTCCCGACTCGGCGAGCAGCTCGCCGGCGCGCTTCGCCTCGGCGACGCCCTGCTCCGAGAGCCGCACGTCGACCCACCCTGTGAAGAGGTTCTTCTGGTTCCATTCCGAGTTGCCGTGGCGGAGCAGGATGAGCGTCGAGGTCATGCCTCCACCCTAGCGAGGTGGCACACGCGCCCGGCAGCTAGCGTGGGAGCCGAGATGGCGAGAGCGGCGAAGCCCGAAGGGCGCATCACGCGAGGCACGACGGGCGTGAACCGTCTGCGACGCGTCGACCGCTGGATCGCGGCGCTCCCCGCCCTGCGCACCGCCGACGACCCGCTCGTCGTCGACCTCGGCTACGGCGCATCCGCGACGACGAGCAACGAGCTGCACGAGCGTCTCTCGGCGGTGCGAGCGGATGTCGAGGTGCTGGGCATCGAGATCGACCCGGAGCGCGTGCGCGTCGCATCCGCCGCCGCCCGGCCGGGCGTGAGCTTCCGGCTCGGCGGCTTCGAGGTGCCGACGGATGCCGGGCGCCGCCCCGCGATCATCCGCGCCATGAACGTGCTGCGGCAGTACGAGGAGGCGGAGGTCGCGGATGCGTGGGCGCGCATGACCGCCCGGCTCGCCCCCGGCGGGCAGCTCGTCGAGGGCACCTGCAACGAGGTGGGGCGGGTCGGCAGCTGGGTGACGCTCGACGCGGACGGCCCGCGCACCTTCACGATCTCACTGCGCGTGGCCGAGCTCGAGGAGCCGTCGATCGTGGCCGAGCGGCTGCCGAAGGCGCTCATCCACCGCAACGTCGAGGGCGAGCGCATCCACGAGCTGCTCGTCGACCTCGACAGGGCGTGGGCGACCCACGCGCCGCTCGGGGTCTACGGGCCGGTGCAGCGCTGGCAGGCGACCGTGGCATCCGTGCGCGACGGCGGCTGGCCCGTGCTCGACACCCCGCCCCTCGGCGGCCGCGGCCGCTGGCGCCTCGGCGAGCTCTCGCTGCCATGGTCCGCCGTCGCCCCCGCCCCCTGAACCCCTCGCCTCAGCCCCCTGAGGTGTCACTTTCCGTCGCCCGCCATCCCGAGCATCCGACCGAAAGTGACACCTCACTTCAGGCCGCGCTCTCGAGGTGTCACTTTCGGTCGCGCGCGGCCTCACTCAGGCGACGGAAAGTGACACCTCAGTGGCGGCCGCACGGGGCGGGCGTGCGCACGGGCACGGCGGGGGCGGGCGCACGACGGCGCGCGGGCGCTGGGGCGGCGGGGGCGGCGGGTCAGCGACGGACCGCGCCGAGACGCGGGATGCGGGGCACGTCGGCCGTGGCGCCCGCATCGGGCGGCACGATGAGCTGCTGCGCGGCGGGCACGAGCACGTCGCCCGCGACGACCGTGAGCTCGGATGCCGGGTCCGCCGAGCGCTTGACGAGCGCGAGCGCGACGGGGCCGAGCTCGTGGTGCCACGCGGACGCCGTGACGCGCCCGACGACGGCACCCTCGGCATCCGGGCGCCCGAGCCGCACCTCGGAGCCGGCGGGCGGCAGCGCCGCGTCGGTGCCGTCGAGGTGCAGCATGGCGAGGCGGCGCGGCGGGTGGCCGAGGTTGTGCACCTTGGCGACGGTCTCCTGCCCGCGGTAGCAGCCCTTCGCGAGGTGCACCGCCGAGCGCAGCCAGTCGAACTCGTGCGGGATCGCGGTGGCGTCGAGCTCGGTCGCGGCGCGCGGACGCCACGCGGCGATCCGCAGCGCCTCGAGCGCGAGCGTGCCCGCGGCGGGCAGCTCGGCGAGCTCGCCGAGGCGCGCGCGCTCGACGAGCGCCTCGCGGTAGCTCCACCCCTCGGCCGGATGCGCCCCCGTCGCGTACTGGTGCCCGCCCTCCTGCACGGCCGACCACGGGTCGACCCACACGAGCGGTACGCCGCTCGGGGCCGCCGTCGCAGCCGGCGCGTCGCCGAAGGTGCCGATCGTCGCGAACTCGGCCGAGCGGTCCGCGACCCTCACCTGCAGCATGAACCGCATGCGGTCGAGGAAGGCCGCGAAGGCCGCGCCGGTGCCGGCGTCCATGAGCAGCCACGTCGTCTCGCCGTCGTCGAGCACGCGCGCGGCGTACTCGATGCGGCCGCTCGGGTCGAGCAGGAGCGTCTCGGCCGAGCCGCCCGGCGCGAGACCGACGAGCGACTGCGAGGTGAGCGAGTCGAGGAGCTTCAGCCGGTCGGGGCCGTCGAGCGACACGACCTCGCGGTCGGAGAGGTCGACGACCGCCGCGCCCGCCTCGAGGCGGCGCTGCTCGCCGATCGGGTCGCCGTAGTGCTCCGGCGGGTCGCCGACGGCGCCGGGTCGCGAGGCGAAGGGGGTAGTCATTCCAGCCGGGCCAGGCGTGCCGAGGCGTGGGTGCGCAGATCCTGCCCGAGCGCGGCGATGTCCCACGCCCACAGCAGGTGGTCGTCGACGAGGCCGTAGAGGCGCGTCGCCGCGGAGTACTCCTTCGCGGTCGCCGAGCGCAGCACGGCATCCGTCGCGAGGTCGATGCGGGGCCCCTTGATCTCGCCGAGGTAGAGCTCGCTCACGCCGCCCGGCTGCACGAGCTGCACCTCGATGTCGAACGCACCGCGCGGGTTGCGCAGGGTCTCCACGGCGTCGGCGGTCTGGAAGACCGGCTCGGAGGTGCGGGGCAGCATGCCGGGACCGTCGTCGCCGTCGCCGAGCGAGCGGGAGAGGCGCCAGTAGCCGATCTCGGAGAACAGCTGGCGCGGCTGGGGCGCCTCGGCGTCGTCGGATGCGGCGGCGTCGTCACCGGGGATGAGCCACGCGGTGCTCGAGTACTGCAGGTGGGGCGTGCCGTCGTGGCTGAACGCGATGCGCTGGCCGAACTCGTGCTCGCGCACCTCGTCGCCCACCTTGTAGGCCATGACTCCGCTGCCCTCCCAGACTCCGATCAGCCAGGAGAGGGGGACGAGTTCGGCCGGGAGGTCGACGTCGAGCTCGAACACCGTCTCAGCGCTGGCCGCGGAACAGGTTGTAGAGCACGACGACGGAGACGGCGCCGATGGACAGCGTCGCCAGGCCGAGCAGACCGATGAAGAAGAGCTCGAGCGCCAGCATCATGCTCACGAGTCTAGTGCCCCCGCGGGTCAGGCGCCGACGCCGGTGCGCGTCGCGAACCAGGCGATCGCCGTCGCGATGAGCAGGATGAGCAGCGCGCCGCTCAGGCTCGCGACGATCCGCTCGACGAGGCCCTCCTTGCGGGCGAGCGAGAGCTGGATCGTGAAGGTCAGCAGCACGAGGGCCGCCATGACGACGGGCACCCAGGTGAGTGCCGCCGCGGGTGCGATCACGAGAACCGCGACGGCGCCGAGGATGGCCGCGGCCCACACCGGTATGACGCTGCGCAACGAGGTGGCCACGCACCCCAGCCTAGGGCTGCGTACACTGTCGCGTAGCGAGGAGACCCGAACCGCCCCCGAAAGGACCCGCGTGGCGCAGCTGCTGATACTGAGCTCCGCCGCCGACACGGATGTGCTGCCGGCATTGGGGCTGCTCAGCCACCGCGTGCGCGTCATCCCCGCGGAACCGGCCGCCCTCGTGAACGCCCCGACCGCCGACCTGGTGTTCGTCGACGCGCGTCAGGACCTCGCGAGCGCCAAGTCACTGTGCAAGATCCTCCGCACGACGGGTCTCGGCGTGCCGCTCGTGCTCGTGCTCACGGAGGGCGGGCTCACGGCCGTCTCCGCCGACTGGGGCGTCGACGAGGTCATCCTCTCGACGGCCGGCCCCGCGGAGGTCGACGCCCGCATCCGCCTCGTCATCGACCGCCTCGCGAAGGACGGCTCGGTGTCGAAGATCCAGGCCTCGGGCGTCGTCATCGACGAGGCGAGCTACTCGGCGAAGGTGCACGGGCGTCCGCTCGACCTCACCTTCAAGGAGTTCGAGCTCCTGCGTTTCCTCGCGACCCACCCGTCGCGCGTCTTCACGCGCGAGCAGCTGCTCTCCGAGGTGTGGGGCTACGACTACTTCGGCGGCACCCGCACGGTCGACGTGCACGTGCGGCGCCTGCGCGCGAAGCTCGGCGAGCTCGACTCGCTCATCGGCACCGTGCGGAACGTCGGATACCGCTTCAACGTCTACGAGGACGACCAGGCCCCCGCGTCCTCCGCCGACGAGACCGCCACGCGCTGACGCGACGACCCCCGCCGTTCACCCCGCACCTGGCAGGATGGGGCGATGGAGACGAACAGCCCGCTCGGAGACGCCACGCTGGCCGCGGATCTGCTCGACGACTACGACGCGGACCCGGCCCCCGACGATGACGGCACGCTGCCGCCCGACCGCTTCCTCGACCGCGAGCTGAGCTGGCTCGCGTTCAACCAGCGCGTGCTCGAGCTCGCCGAGGACCCGGACCTGCCGCTGCTCGAGCGCTCCAACTTCCTCGCGATCTTCGCCTCCAACCTCGACGAGTTCTTCATGGTGCGCGTCGCGGGCCTCAAGCGCCGCATCGACACCGGTATCGCCGTGCCCACCAACGTGGGACGCGCGCCCCTCGACGTGCTCTCCGACATCTCCGAACGCGCCCACGAGCTGCAGGAGCGCCACGCGCGCGCGTTCCACGAGCTCGTGAAGCCCGCGCTCGACCAGGCCGGCATCCACATCGAGAGCTGGGGCGCCCTCGACGACACCGACCGCGAGCGCCTGCATGAGATCTTCCAGAACCAGATCTTCCCCGTGCTCATGCCGCTCGCCGTCGACCCGGCGCACCCGTTCCCCTACATCTCGGGGCTCTCGCTCAACCTCGCGATCCGGGTGCGCAACCCGAAGACCCAGCGCGTCGAGTTCGCGCGCCTCAAGGTGCCCACCAACCTGCCGCGCTTCGTGAAGCTGCCCGAGCAGAGCGGCACGCACCGCTACATCGCCCTCGAGGACCTCATCGCCAACCACCTCGGCGAGCTGTTCCCCGGCATGGAGGTGCTCGAGCACCACGAGTTCCGCGTCACGCGCAACGAGGACGTCGTGATCGAGGAGGACGAGACCGAGAACCTCCTGCAGGCCCTCGAGAAGGAGCTGCTGCGCCGCCGCTTCGGCTCGCCCATCCGCCTCGAGATCTCGGACGACATGGACGAGGTGACGCTCGACCTGCTCATGCAGGAGCTGCGGATCACCGACCGCGAGGTGTACCGCCTGCCGTCGCCGCTCGACCTCGGCGGCCTGTTCGAGCTGTCGAAGATCGACCGGCCCGACCTGCGGTTCCCGCGCCGGGTGCCCACGACGTCCGTCGCCCTGCAGCCGGCGGAGCCCACCGACAAGCCCGACATCTTCGCGTCGATCAGCAAGGGCGACATCCTGCTGCACCACCCCTACGAGTCGTTCGCGACGAGCGTGCAGGCGTTCCTCGAGCAGGCGGCCGCCGACCCGAACGTGCTCGCCATCAAGCAGACGCTCTACCGCACGAGCGGCGACAGCCCCATCGTGGAGGCGCTCATCGACGCCGCGGAGGCCGGCAAGGCCGTGCTCGCGCTCGTGGAGATCAAGGCGCGGTTCGACGAGCAGGCGAACATCTCGTGGGCCCGCAAGCTCGAGCGCGCGGGCGTGCACGTCGTCTACGGCCTCGTGGGGCTCAAGACGCACTGCAAGCTCGCGCTCGTCGTACGCCAGGAGGGCGGCACGCTCAAGCACTACAGCCACATCGGCACGGGCAACTACAACCCCAAGACGAGCCGCGTGTACGAGGACCTCGGCCTGCTGACGGACGACGACACGATCGGCAAGGACCTCACGCGCCTGTTCAACGAGCTCTCGGGTTACGCGATCGAGAAGAAGTTCAAGCGCCTGCTCGTCGCGCCGCGCTACCTGCGCAAGGGGCTGCTCAAGCACATCGAGAACGAGACCGCGAACGCGCTCGCCGGCAAGAGGGCCGGCATCCGGATCAAGGTCAACTCGATGGTCGACGAGGCCATCATCGACGGCCTCTACCGGGCGAGCCAGGCGGGCGTGCCCGTCGAGGTATGGGTGCGCGGCATCTGCTCGCTGCGCCCGGGCGTGCCGGGGCTGAGCGAGAACATCCGCGTGCGCTCGATCCTCGGGCGCTACCTCGAGCACTCGCGCATCTTCTGCTTCGAGAACGACGGCGACCCGCAGGTGTACATCGGCAGCGCCGACATGATGCACCGCAACCTCGACCGGCGCGTCGAGGCCCTCGTGCGCCTCGACGACCCCGACCACATCGCCGAGACGAGCGGCCTCTTCGACCTCGCGCTCGACGAGGGCACCTCGTCGTGGCACCTGCAACCCGACGGCGTGTGGGTGCGTCGCCACCGGGACGAGCACGGCCGCCCCCTCGTCGACCTGCAGGACGAGACGTGGCGCCGCATCTCGAGCCGCCGCCGACCGGGGGGAGCTCGATGAGCCCGGCCCCCGTCCTCGCCGCGGGCGCCGTCTGCTGGCGCGTGTCGAAGAAGGGCAAGCCCAAGATCCTGCTCGTGCACCGCACGCAGCACAAGGACGTGTCGCTCCCGAAGGGAAAGGTCGATCCGGGCGAGACGCTGCCCGAGACGGCCGTGCGGGAGATCGCCGAGGAGACGGGGCTCATCATCGCGCTCGGCGCCCCGCTCGGCGTCGTCGAGTACACCCTGCCCGGCGGGCGCGACAAGCAGGTGTACTACTGGGCCGGCGAGGTGAGCGACGACGCCCGCGCGAACTCGACGTTCGTCTCGAACGACGAGATCGAGTCGCTGCGCTGGGTGGGGCTGAAGAAGGCCCGCGAGGTGCTCAGCTACCCGCACGACGTCGACATCGTCGACCGGTTCGCCGAGCTCTTCGCCCAGGGACGCGCGCGCACCTTCGCGATCGTCGCCCTCCGCCACGGCAAGGCCGTCCCCGCCGAGGACTGGGACGGACCGGATGCCACGCGCCCGCTCATGCAGCGCGGCATCGACCAGTCGCTCAGCGTCTCGCACGGCATCGCCGCCTACCGCCCGCGCCACCTCGTGAGCTCGACCGCCGCGCGCTGCCTCAGCACGATCGCCCCCACCGCGCGCGTGACGGGGCTCGCGGTCGAGGAGGACCACACGATCAGCCAGGACGCGTACCGCTCGGGCGGCAAGGCCGTGCGGGAGGTCGTGGCGGGGCTCATCGCGGGCCGCGAGACCGCCGTGCTGTGCAGCCACGGGCCCGTGCTGCCGCAGATCGTCTCCGCCGTCATGGACGAGACGCAGACCGACCGCACGTCGAAGCTGCAGCGCGCAGCCGCCCTCGGCACGGGCGAGTACGCCGTGCTGCACGTGCCCGTCGACCACCCCGAGTCCGGCATCGTCGCGGTCGAGGTCCACAGCCCCACCGCCTGACGGCCCCGCCACCTGGTTAACAGCAGTTCACCTCCCGTTCACCGTTCCCGACGAACCTGGTCACCGTCGCTTCCTAGCGTCGGCAGCGAGGCCGCCAAGAGCCTCGCAACCTGACCGACATTCCCGAAGGGAACACAGTGAAGATCACGCGTACCGGCGGCATCGCCGCCCTCGCGCTCGCGGGCACGCTCGCCCTCAGCTCCTGCGCGGCCAACGAGCCCGGCACCGGAGGAAACGACGACCAGCCCAGCGGGCTCTCCGGCACCCTCATCGGTGCCGGCGCATCGTCGCAGCAGTCGGCCCAGGAGGCCTGGGTCGCCGCGTTCCAGACCGCCAACCCCGACGTGACCGTCGAGTACGACCCTGTCGGCTCGGGTGGCGGGCGCGACACCTTCAAGGCGGGCGGCAGCCAGTTCGCCGGGTCTGACCGCGCCTTCAAGCTCGACGAGATCGAGGCCGACGACTTCGGTGCCTGCATCGCGGGCACCGACATCATCGAGATCCCCGCCTACATCTCGCCGATCGCCGTCATCTTCAACCTCGACGGCATCGACTCGCTCAACCTCGACGCGGCGACCCTCGCCGGCATCTTCACGGGCCAGATCACCAAGTGGAACGACGCGGCGATCGCCTCGCAGAACGACGGTGTCGAGCTGCCCGATCTGCAGATCACGCCCGTGCACCGCGGCGACGACTCCGGCACCACCGCCAACTTCACCGACTACCTCGCGGTCGCCGCACCCGAGGTGTGGACGGTCGGCTCGATCGAGTCGTGGCCGGCCGAGTTCGGCGGCGAGGCGGCGAACCAGACCTCCGGCATGGTCGACGCGGTCACCAACGGCACCGGCACGATCGGCTACGCCGACGCCTCGCGCGCCGGAGACCTCGGAACCGTCGCGGTCAAGGTCGGCGACGAGTACGTTCCGTACTCGCCCGAGGCCGCAGCCGCCATCGTCGACGCCTCGCCCCTCGAGGAGGGTCGCGGCGAGTTCGACCTCGCCGTGTCGCTCGAGCGCGACTCGACCGCATCCGGTGTCTACCCGATCGTGCTCATCTCGTACCTCATCGCGTGCACCGAGTACGCCGAGGGCGCACCCGTCGAGCTCGTCAAGGAGTACCTCGCGTACGTCGTGAGCGCGGAGGGCCAGCAGGCCGCCCAGGAGGCCGCTGGTTCGGCCCCCATCTCGGACACGCTCCGTGAGAAGGCGCTCGCCGGAATCAACTCCATCAAGTAACACGCACCACCCTCTCCCGGGGTCGTCGATCGTTTGCCACGACCGACGACCCCGGGCAGACTCACTTGCAACACCATCCGACCGACCCGTTCCCGAGAGGCACGCCGGCCCGCATGACCGCCCCCACCGATCGGAACCGCCCCGTACAACGCCTCGGAGACCGGGTGTTCTCGGGAAGCGCGCTCGCCGCTGGCTCGATGATCCTCGGCGCACTCGCCCTCGTCGCCGGCTTCCTCGTGCTGCAGAGCGTCCCGGCGTTCACGACGCCCCCCGATGAGATCTCGATCCTCGGCGACAAGAACCTGTGGGATTACGCCTGGCCCCTCATCTTCGGCACCATCTGGGCTGCGATCCTCGCGCTCGTCATCGCCATCCCGATCTCGATCGGCATCGCCCTCTTCATCTCGCACTACGCCCCCCGTCGCCTCGCGCAGTCTCTCGGCTACATCGTCGACCTGCTCGCCGCCGTTCCCTCCGTCGTCTTCGGGCTGTGGGGCGGCAACGTGCTCGCGCCCCTCGTGCAGCCCTTCTACGTGTGGCTGTGGGAGAGCTTCTCGTGGATCCCCCTCTTCGCGGGCCCGCCCTCCGGAACCGGCCGCACCATCCTGACCGCCGCCGTCGTGCTCGCGGTCATGGTGCTGCCGATCATCACCGCCATCAGCCGCGAGGTGTTCCTGCAGACCCCCAAGCTGCACGAAGAAGCTGCGCTCGCGCTCGGCGCCACCCGCTGGGAGATGATCCGGATGACGGTGTTCCCGTTCGGGCGCGCCGGCATCATCTCGGCGTCGATGCTCGGCCTCGGGCGCGCGCTCGGCGAGACCATGGCCGTCGCGATGGTGCTGTCGGCGACAGGCCTCGTCACCTTCAACCTGATCAGCTCGGGCAACCCCTCCACGATCGCCGCCAACATCGCGCTCAGCTTCCCGGAGGCCTACGGCACCAACGTCAACGTGCTGATCGCGACCGGGCTCATGCTGTTCGCCATCACCCTCATCGTCAACGCCCTCGCCCGCATCGTCGTCAACCGCCGCAAGGCGTTCTCGGGAGCCAACTGATGACCGCCACAACCGGCGCGAAGCCGCTCGTCAACGCCTACGCGAGCGGACGTCTCGCCAAGCCCGTGCCGTGGGCGCTGCTCGGGGCTACCCTGCTCGTCTCCGCGGTGAGCTTCGTGTTCATCTGGATGGCCGAACCCGAGACCGAGTACAACATCGCCGCCGCCGTGTTCCTCGGCGTCGTCGGATACGCGGCCGCGATCTACGTCGTCTCCCGCCTCGTCGAGGGGCCGCGCCCCGCGATGAACCGCCTCATCACGACCCTCGTCGTGCTTACCTTCGTGATCGCGCTGCTGCCGCTCATCTCGCTCATGTTCACGGTCATCGTGAACGGCCTGCCGCGCTTCGATGCGACCTTCTTCACCTGGTCGATGCGCAACGTCGTCGGCGAAGGCGGGGGCGCCATCCACGCCATCATCGGCACGCTGCTCATGACCGGCACGGCCGCGCTCATCTCGATCCCCGTCGGGCTGCTCACCTCCATCTACCTCGTCGAGTACGGCCGCGGACCCCTCGCCCGCGCCATCACCTTCTTCGTCGACGTGATGACCGGCATCCCCTCGATCGTGGCGGGCCTGTTCGCCTACGCCCTCTTCACGCTCATCTTCGGCCCGGGCGTGCGCCTCGGCATCGCCGGCGCGATCGCGCTGGCCGTGCTCATGGTTCCCGTGGTCGTGCGCTCGAGCGAAGAGATGCTGCGGTTGGTGCCGAACGAGCTGCGCGAGGCCTCGTACGCGCTCGGGGTGCCGAAGTGGCTCACGGTGCTCAAGATCGTGCTGCCGACCTCGATGGCCGGGATCACGACCGGCGTCATGCTCGCCGTGGCGCGCGTCATCGGCGAAACCGCCCCGCTGCTCGTGGCGGCCGGCTTCACGACCAACGTCAACTGGAACCTGTTCGACGGCCGCATGCAGAGCCTGCCGGTCTTCGTCTACAGCTCGTACGTGTCGCAGGGAACGAACGCTGCCGCATCCCTCGACCGTGCGTGGGCCGGCGCGCTCACGCTCATCGTCATCGTCATGCTCCTCAACCTCATCGGCCGCCTCGTAGCGCGCGTGTTCGCGCCCAAGGTCGGCCGCTGACCCCCGGAAGAAGGAACCCGTGTCCAAGCGCATCGAAGTTCGCGACCTCAACGTCTACTACGGCAACTTCAAGGCCGTCGAGGGGGTCTCCCTGACGATCGAGCCCCGCACCGTCACCGCCTTCATCGGGCCGTCGGGCTGCGGCAAGTCGACCTTCCTCCGCACCCTCAACCGCATGCACGAGGTCATCCCCGGCGCGCGGGTCGACGGCCAGGTGCTCATCGACGGCAACGACCTCTACGCTCCGGGCGTCGACCCCGTGCTCGTGCGGCGGCAGGTGGGCATGGTGTTCCAGCGGCCGAACCCGTTCCCGACCATGTCGATCCGCGAGAACGTGCTCGCGGGCGTGCGGCTCAACAACCGCAAGATCTCGAAGACGGATGCCGACGACCTCGTCGAGCGGTCGCTGCGCGGTGCGAACCTGTGGAACGAGGTGCGCGATCGTCTCGACCGCCCGGGTTCGAGCCTCTCGGGCGGTCAGCAGCAGCGTCTGTGCATCGCGCGCACGATCGCGGTGAGCCCTGAGATCATCCTCATGGACGAGCCGTGCTCGGCGCTCGACCCGATCTCGACGCTCGCGATCGAGGACCTCATCGAGGAGCTCAAGAAGGAGTACACGATCGTCATCGTGACCCACAACATGCAGCAGGCCTCGCGGGTCTCCGACAAGACGGCGTTCTTCAACATCGAGGGCACCGGCAAGCCCGGCAAGCTCATCGAGTACGACGACACCACGAAGATCTTCTCGATGCCGGCGGTCAAGGCCACCGAGGACTACGTCTCGGGCAAGTTCGGCTGACCACCGCTCCCGTTTGTTGCACGCGCGCCGGTACCTCCGGGCGCGCGTGCAACAAACGGGATCGCGGGGCCGGGAGACGTGAGTGCCGGGCCGCAGAACGCCTCTCGGCGCGAGGCCGCTCGAAGCGGCGAAAGGTGGAGCCCGGGGTTACTGCGGCCCGGCTCCGACAGTCTACGCGTCCGGGTAGGTGCCGCCCGCCGACGGAGGCGACTCCCAGGCGCCGTTCGCGTGCTGCGAAACCGGGAATGCCGGGCGCGTCAGTCGAGCGAGCCGTCGTGCGCCATCCGTGCGCAGACGGCGAGGTCGTCGGCGATCGACGTGAGCCGCGAGGCGCGCTTCGTGAGCACCGTGGACCGCTCGGGCGCGGGCGCCTCCTGATCGTCGGCGACGGATACCGCCCCCGACGCCTCGACGCGGCAGAACGCCGCCGCGCGCTCGAGGGCGTGGGCCAGGTCGCCGTCGAAGACGCCGCGCAGGATGCGGTTCGACAGCTCGAGCACCTCGTCCGGCCCCGCGGGAGTCGGGGCGCCCGCGACGACCGGGTCGATCGTGCGCAGCACCTCGGTGCCGCGCTGGAAGAGCAGGGCGACGCCGGCGGGGTCGCTCGAGATCATGGCCCGCAGCAGGTAGATGCGCCAGAGCGCCCCCGGCAGGGTGTGCGGGCCGGACAGCGCCCACAGCTCGGCGATCGCGTCGAGCCCGTGCTCGTCGGTGAGCCGCACGACGCGGTCGAGCACCTCGGGGTCGTCGCTGTCGCGCACACGGGCGACGAGCGAGCGCGCGGTGTCGTGCGCGATGCGGCGGCTGACGGCCGGGTCGGGAGCCGCGCCCTCGTACGCCTCGAACTCGCGCCCCCCGAAGAGCGTCGGCTTGTGGAAGTCGTCGGCCATCGCCCCATTCTCCCCCGGCGCACGGCCGGGCGCTCGGCGGCTACGCTTGGGCCGCGGGCCTCTAGCTCAGTCGGTAGAGCAGCGGACTTTTAATCCGTAGGTCGTGGGTTCGAGCCCCACGGGGCCCACCGCATCCGCGTATGCCCGAACGGGGCTAGACCCGGTCGCCGGAGCCGCGCGGCGGGTCGACCGAGACGTCGAGCTTCTCGTGCTTGCCGCTGAGCGACGACCACTGCGACGCGGTGCCCTTCGCGGCGTGGTGCGAGGCGCGCACGGCGCGCTCGTCGGCCCACGAGTTGAGGCGGTGGCCGGCGTGGCCGCGCACGTGCTCGAGCACGACGTCCGGGAGCCCCTTGGCGCGACGGGCGTCGCGCACGGCGATGAGGTCCTCGAGGATCTCGCGGTTGGCGACCGGCTTCTTGGCGCTCGTGAGCCAGCCGCGGCGCTTGTGGCCGTCCATCCACGACGAGTAGGTGTCGATCGCGTACTTCGAGTCGGCCTGCACGATGAGCTCGGGCACGTCGATGTGGTCGCGGATGGCGTAGAGCAGCCCCAGGAGCTCGCCGATGTTGTTGGTGCCGCTCGGGATGGACCCGGCCGCCCAGTGGCCGTCCTCGCCGACCCACGCCCATCCGGCCGGCCCCGGGTTGCCCTTGCAGGCGCCGTCGGTGGCCACGATGTAGCGGTCGGGAGTGCTCACTCCTCGATCCTCTCAGGAGCGGGCGACGACCGCCGACGCGTCGCCGTGCACAGCCGCTGCCCGGCGACGCTCGCTACCCTGGGATCGGAGGCCGCAGCCGGCCTCGCGGACGAGGGAGCAGTACCCGCACCACGACAAGACTGACTCGGAAGGGCAGCCATGTCATGGATCATCCTCATCGCCTCGGGCATGCTCGAGGCCGTCTGGGCCACCGCCCTCGGCGCGTCGAAGGGTTTCCGGAAACCCGTGCCCACCGTCGTCTTCCTCGTCGCGATGACGCTCAGCATGGTCGGCCTCGCGATCGCGATGGCCGAGATCCCCACGGGCACGGCCTATGCCGTGTGGGTGGGCATCGGGGCGAGCCTCACCGTGCTCTGGTCGATCGTGAGCGGCGCCGAGCGGGCGGACGTCGTGCGCCTGCTGCTCATCGCGGCCCTCGTGGGCGCGGTCGTCGGGCTCAAGGCGGTGAGCTGACGATGGCGTGGGTCGTGCTGCTCGTGAGCGCCGTGCTCGAGGCCGTGTGGGCGACCGCGCTCGGCTACTCCGACGGGCTCTCGCAGCCCGTGCCGACTGTCGTCTTCGCGGTCGCGCTCGCCGGGAGCATGGCGGGGCTCGGATGGGCCGCCCGCCGCATCCCGATCGGCACCGCCTACGCGGTGTGGACGGGCGTCGGCGCGGCCCTCACGGTCGGCTACGCGATGCTCGTCGGCGATGAGCCCGCGTCGGTGCTCAAGGTGCTGTTCATCGCGGTCATCGTGGCCGCGACGATCGGGCTCAAGCTCGTGCCGTCGGGGCCCCCGCGTCGCGCGGACGACGGGGGCGCCCAGCCGGGCTGAGTCACTCGCCGAGGTCGGCGTCTCCCGCCTTGCCCTGCACGTTGTCGGCCGCGCGCTGCGCGTTCGACTTCGACGCGAAGGCCTCGCCACCCACGGCCACGGTGTTGCCGCCGCGGCGGGCGCGCCAGCGGTAGTGACCGCCCTTGTCCTCGTACACCTCGAACGCGGCGGCGGAGGCCCCCGCCTTGAACGACGAGGCGGCGCGCTTGGCGTTGGACTTCGAGGCGAACGACTCGCCCGCCCACGCCACGGTCTGCCCGTTGCTCGAGATGAGCCACCAGGAGTAGTTGCCGCCCTTGTCGGCCTTGATCTCAAAACGCACGGCGTCGTGCTCCTCACCCCGGCGCGGGTCGCCGGTGATCACAGTATGGCGGCGCACGGCACGAGCCGTCCAAGCGGACGCGCGGACGCATCCGCACGCGTGCCGGCGCGGCACCCGCGGCGGCGCTACCGTTGCCGGGTGACCGCCGCCGACCCGCTCGTCGAGCGCCTGCGCGCGGCCGGCTGCGTGTTCGCGGAGGACGAGGCGGCGCTCTTGCGTGAGGCGGCATCCGGCGATGCGCTCGAGGAGATCGTCGCCCGCCGGGTCGCTGGCGAGCCGCTCGAGCCGCTGCTCGGCTGGGCCGAGTTCGCGGGACTGCGGGTCGCCGTCGCGCCCGGGGTGTTCGTGCCGCGGGTGCGCAGCGAGCTGCTCGTCGACCTCGCCCTCGAGGGCCTGCCCGACGATCCCGTCGTGGTGGAGCTGTGCTGCGGCGTCGGCGCGATCGCGGCCGCCGTCCGCGCGGCCCGACCGGACGCCGAGGTCTGGGCGGCCGACGTCGACCCGGATGCGGTGGCCGTCGCCCGCAGGAACCTCCCGCCCGAGCGCGTGCTCATCGGCGACCTCTACGGTCCGCTCCCCCGAGCGCTCCGCGGACGCGTCGACCTGCTCGTCGCGAACGCGCCCTACGTGCCGAGCGACGAGATCGCGTTCATGCCCGCCGAGGCGCGCGACCACGAGCACCGCGTCGCCCTCGACGGCGGGGCCGACGGCACCGCCGTCCAGGCTCGCGTCGCATCCGGATGCCGCGAGTGGCTTGCGCCCGGGGGTCGCGTGATCATCGAGACGAGCGAGCGTCAGGCGTCGCTCACGGGGTCACTGCTCGACGAGCAGGGGCTCGCCGTGCGCGTCGAGCGCGACGAGGAGCGGGACGGCACGGCTGTCATCGGGACGTGGCATCCAACCTCCGCCCGGGAGGCAGATCCCGCACACGTCACGCCTGACTGATCCGCAGGTGGTTGCCCGCGGGGTCGCGGAACGCGGCGTCGCGCACGCCCCACGGCTGGTCCATGGGCTCCTGCATGATGTCGGCGCCGGAGGCCGCGATGCGCTCGAAGTCGGCATCGAGGTCGTCGGTCTCGAGCACGACGCCCGCCAGCACGCCCTTCGCGAGCAGCTCGGCGAGCGTCGCGCCGTCCTCGTCCGAGACGCCGGCCGTGACGGGGGTGAGCACGATCGAGGTGTCCGCCCCCGGGGGCGCGACCGTGATCCAGCGCATGCCGCCGCCCTGGTCGACGTCCATGAGCACCTCGAAGCCGAGCACGTCGCGGTAGAACCCGAGGGCGGCCGCCGGGTCGTCCACGTAGAGGAAGCTGTTGCGGAGTCTGATCGTCATGCCGTCACGCTACGGCGCTCACGCTCCCGAAGCTTCTCGGATCCTGACCGGTCGTGTGACGTTCTTCGCGACGCACGGGAGCTCGTCGAGCGCCGAGTCGGGGGCCTCCGGATGCGCGGCCGCGCGGTAGGCGGAGGGCGGCATCCCGACGAGCTTGGTGAAGCTCGCGCTGAAGGAGCCGAGCGAGGTGCAGCCGACCGCGACGCACACCTCGGTGACCGAGAGGTCGCCGCGGCGCAGGAGCGCCTTCGCCCGTTCGATGCGACGCGTCATGAGGTAGCCGTAGGGCGTCTCGCCGTAGGCGGCGCGGAAGCTGCGCGAGAAGTGGCCCGCCGACATGAGCGCCGTGCGGGCGAGCGACTCGACGTCGAGCGGCTGGGCGTACTCGCGGTCGATGCGGTCGCGGGCCTTGCGCAGCCGGACGAGGTCGTCGCGGTCCATGCGCCCAGTCTGCCGTGAAACCCGCCCCCGGATCAGGCGATGGTCGCGCCGAAGGCGAGACCCAGAAGGTACGTCGCCGCGGCGGCCCCGTAGCCGATCGCGAGCTGGCGCAGCGCGCGGTAGAGCGGGGGCGCCCCGGAGAGGATGCCGACGACGGCTCCCGTGCCGAGCAGCGCGACGCCGACGAGCACCGACGCGAGCACGACGGCGGGCCACCCCGCCATCCCGAACAGGTACGGCAGCACGGGGACGAGCGCCCCCGAGGCGAAGAACAGGAAGCTCGACCCGGCGGCGTGCCACGGTGAACCCACTGCGTCGTGCGGGTCGAGCTCCTCGGGCGGCGCGTCCGCCTCGAGATGCAGGGTCGCGAGCACCTCGCGCGCCCGGACGTCGGCCTCCTCCGGGTCCATGCCGCGCGCGCGATAGACGAGCGCGAGCTCGTTCGCGTCGACGTCGAGGTCGGCGAGCGCGCTCTGGGAGGCCGGGTCGGGGCGGGACGCCGCGAGCAGCTCGCGCTGCGACTTGACCGACACGTACTCCCCCGCACCCATCGAGAGGGCGCCCGCGAGCAGACCCGCGATGCCCGTGAAGAGCACGACGCTCGGCGGTGCACCCGTGGCGCCGATGCCGAGCACGAGCGCGAGGTTCGACACGAGTCCGTCGTTGGCTCCGAAGACGGCCGCTCGGAAGGTGCCCGAGAGGCGGGTGCGACCGCGCGCCGCGAGCCCGCGCAGCACCTCCCCGTGGATGCGCTCGTCGGCCGCCATGCGCACGGTGGCGTTCGGGTCGTCGTCGTAGGGCGAGCGGGCCTCGGCGCGCTGGGCGAGGGCGAGGACGAAGAGGAAGCCGAGGCGCTTCGCAAGGAAGCCGAGGAGGCGCGTGCGGAGGTCGGGCCGCGGGGCAGGCTCCGCCTTCGGTCCGAGGAGCTTCAGCCAGTGCCCCTCGTGCCGCGCCTCCGCCTCCGCGAGCGCGAGCAGGATGTCGCGCTCCGGCCCCTCTCGCCGCTGACCCAGCTCGCGGTAGATCTCCGCCTCCGCGCGTTCGGCCGCGAGGTAGCGACGCCAGCGCCGGATCTGGGCGCGCGTCGGGACGGGTACGTGGGCGGTGTCTTGCGTCGGCACCGATTCATTCTGCCGAGCGCATACGAGTTGCGGGCGGCCGAATCCCTACGCCGCGATGTAGCGCAGCCCCCAGCGGCCCTCGTAGCTCGCGTCGGGTTCGAGCCAGATGAGACCCTCGCCGGAGTTGAGCGCGTCGGGCGGCGCCGTCATCGGCTCGATCGCGACCGCGGTGCCGACCCCACCGTCCTTCGGGAAGATCGGCGTCGTGAACACCTGCAGGTAGCGCCAGTCGTCGTCCTGCCGCACCTCGAGCCGCGAGCCGTCGGGCGCCGTGAGCGTCGCGGTGACGCCGTCCGCGGGGGTGATCGAGCGGAACGCCGTGTCGAGCTCGAGGTCGCCCACGCGCACGCCGCCCCGCAGGTCGGTGCCGCCCGTGACGGGGCGCCACCGGATCGGGTCGAGGCGCTCGTCGACCTCGAGGTACTCGTCGGCGGGCACCGTCAGCACGAGGTCGGCGACGTCGTGCGCGCCGATGCGGGGGTACGGATGCGTGCCCGTCGCGTACGGGGCCCGCACCCCCGAGAGGTTGCGCACCCCGTGCGTCACCGTGATCCCGTCGGGCTGCAGCTCGAACCGCACCCAGGTGTCGAGCAGGAACGGCCAGCCGTGCTGCGGGTGGATGACGGCGCCGAGCGTGGCGGCGGAGTCGCTGCGCTCACGCACCTCGTACTCGGTGAACTCGAGCAGCCCGTGCAGGGCGCCGCCGCGCTTCGGCTCCGTGATGTCCAGCTGCTGCGGAACGCCCTCGTACTCCCAGCGTCCCGCGCGCACGCGGTTCGGCCATGGGGCGAGCGCGATGCCGGAGCAGAACGGCGGGGGCGCGGCGTCGAACGGCAGCGGCTCCGTCAGGTCGACGTCGCCGATCCGCACGGCGCACAGCACCGCCGCGACCGTGCCCAGCTCCGCGTGGGCCTCGCCGTTCCGCAGCCAGAAACGCTCGCCGACTCCCGTGTGCGACCTCATGCACCCTCCTCGTATCGGGCGCCCCACGACGCCTCCCAGACCTGATCCGGCTCGAGCCACGCGAGCCCCTCACCGGAGTTGAGCGCGTCGGGCGCGGCGCTCATGGGCTCGAGCGCCACCGCGAGCGCCGGGGCCTCTCCCCCGTCGCGGCCGACGTGCGCGAAGTCGCGCGGCGTGAACACCTGCAGCCAGCGGAACGGCTCGTCCTGCCATACGACCGTACGGCCGCCGCCGGGGGCCGTCAGCACGGCGGCCCCGGCCGGGCCGGTTGCGACGTCCTGGTACCCCACGTTGAGGTCGAGGCCCGCGAGCTCGCGCGGCGTCGAGAGGTCGAACTCCCCACCCCGCTCGACGTCGCGCACGGCGACGGGCACGAGGCGCTCGTCGAGCTCGAGGTAGCGCGCGGCGCGCACCTCGAGCGTCAGCTCCTCGACCGGCACCTCACCCACGCGGAAGTACGGATGCGCGCCGACCGCCCACGGAGCGCGCGCCGCGCCGAGGTTGCGGGCCCCGTGCGTCACGGTGAGGCCGTCCTCGGCGAGCTCGTACCGCACCCACGTCTCGAGCAGGAAGGGCCAGCCGTGCTGGGGGTGGATGTGCGCACCGAGGGTGACCGCGGCATCCGTGCGCTCGAGCACCCGGTAGGCGGTGTTGCGCAGCAGACCGTGGATGGCGTTGCCGCGGCTCGGGTCGGTGACGTCGAGGTGCTGCACCTGGCCGTCGTGGGTCCAGCGGGCGTCGCGCACGCGGTTGGGCCACGGCGCCAGCACGATGCCGTTGCCGTGGCCGGGGAGCCGCGTCGCGGGCGTGCGCTCGGTGAGCTCGCGTCCGTCGACCTCGAGGCTCGTGAGGGCGGCCGCGAGCGTCGCGACGGTCGCCGACGAGCGCGCCGTGCGCAGCTCGACGATCTGTCCGATGGGGGTCAGCACGCCCGCAAGCCTAGGACGACGCGCGCGTCTGGGACGCCTTCCGGTGGAACAGCGTCTCGGTCTGCTCGAGCTCCATGCCCTTCGTCTCGGGCACGCGCCACGCCACGTACACGAACGACAGCGCCGCGAAGAGCGCGTACATGCCGTAGGTGACCGGGAGCGACCATCCGCTCATCGCGGGGAACGACACCGTGATGAGGAAGTTCGCGACCCACTGCGCGCCGGCCGCGACGCCGAGCGCCTTGCCCCGGATGCGGCTCGGGAAGATCTCGCCGAGGAGCACCCACACGAGCGGGCCCCACGAGGCGCCGAAGCCGACCACGAAGACGTTCGCGGCGACGAGGGCGATCGGGCCCCACGGCGCGGGAAGGGACACGTCGTCGCCCGACCCCTGCGCGAACAGGAACGCGACGGCCATCGTCGCGAGCGACATCGTCATGAGCACCGAGCCGATGAGCAGGATCGGCTTCCGGCCGACGCGGTCGACGAGGAAGATCGCGACGAGCGTCACCGCGACGTTGACGACCGAGGTGATGACGCTGATCGTGAACGACGCCGACTCCTCGAAGCCGACCGAGGCCCACAGGCTCGTCGAGTAGTAGAAGATCACGTCGATGCCGACGAACTGCACTGCTGGAACACCGACAGGATGACGCCCACCCACACGATGCGCTGAAGCCCGAGCACCGGTCCGCGGAGCGTGACGCCGGCGTTCTCGCGGTCCTCCTCGATCGCCGTCTTCAGGTCGCGCACGGTCTGGTCGAGGTCGGCCTCCGGCACGAGGCGGCTGAGGATCTCGCGCGCCTCGTCGCTGCGGCCGTGGGCGATGAGGAAGCGCGGCGACTCGGGGAGGGTGAAGGCGAGGACGCCGTAGACGACCGCCGGCACGACCCCGACGAGGAACATCCAGCGCCACGCCTCGAGCCCGAACCAGAACGTCTCGCCCGCGCCGCCCGCACCGCCCGCGAGGAGGGCGTCGCTCAGCAGTGCGGCGAAGATGCCGATCGTGATCGCCAGCTGCTGGAGGGATGCGAGGCTGCCGCGGATCTGACGGGGCGCGACCTCCGCGATGTAGGCGGGAGCCACGACGGAGGCGATGCCGATGCCGAGGCCGCCGACGACGCGCCAGACGCCGAGGTCCCACACGCTGAACGCGAACCCGGTTCCGACCGAGCTCGCGAAGAACATGATCGCGCCGAGGAACATGACCTTGAGGCGGCCGAGGCGGTCCGAGAGGCGGCCGGCGACCGCGGCGCCGACGGCGCATCCGAGCAGGGCGATCGCGACGACGAAGTCGGTGACGAACGCGCCGAGCTCGAAGTCGCCCTGGATGGAGTCGACGGCGCCGTTGATGACGGACGAGTCGAAGCCGAAGAGGAACCCGCCCACGGCTGCCGCGACCGACAGGCCGATCGCTCGACGCCCGAAGGGGCTCCGCAGGGAGAAGGCGTCGGTGGGGATGGAGGCCGTGTTCTGCGTCACGCTCCGACGCTAAGGACGGGGGATGGCGCGCGGTAGGCGCTCGAAATCCCGCGCGCGGAGGAATAGTCGTCAGGCGTCGGCCCGCAGCACGCGGGCGCCGCGGGCGGCGAGGGCCCGCGCGGTGGCGGCCGCGGCATCCGTCCACGCGCCCGCCGTCACGAGCGTCGTCGCCTCGTCAGCCACGCCGATCGTGCCGAGGTGGCGGGCACCGAGCTTCGCGGCCTCGGCCACGACGAGCCGCGCGGCCGATGCGGCGACCATCGCACGCTTCACCTCCGCCTCGGCGAGGTTGAGGTTGGTGATGCGTCCGCGAGTGTCGACGCCGTTGCAGCCGAGGATCGCGAGGTCGACGTGGAGTCCCGCGATCGACTCGGATGCGCCCGGGTCGACGAGCGAGTGCTGGAGCGGCCGCAGGGTGCCGCCCGTGAGGACGACCGTGATGCGCGGCACGGCCGCCTCGAGCGCGAGCGCGATCGACAGGCCGTTCGTCACGACGACGAGCTCGTCGAGGTCGCCGCGCTCGACGCGGTCGACGAGCGCGTGCGCGACGGCGAGGGTCGTGGAGCCGACGTCGAGCAGCACGCTCGTGCCGCTGTCGACGAGGGCGGCGGCGCGCCGGCCGATCGCGCGCTTGGCGGCGGCGTCGCGAGCCGAGACACGCTCGACGGGCTCCTCGCGCGGGCCGCCGGCGGCGGGGAGGGCCGAGCCGTGCACGCGGCGCACGAGGCCCGCCGCCTCGAGCACGCCGAGGTCGGAGCGGATGGTGACCTCGCTCACCCGGAACTCGGCGGCCGCGTCGGCCACGCGCAGGATGCCGTCCTCGCGCACCCGCTCGGCGATCCGGGCGCGTCGGAGCTCGGCGGGGAGGGCAGCATCCGTCACTTACGAAACCTTTCGTTTCGGCAAGATCGGCTTACGATACCGTAAACACATGTCCGGCGTCACCCGCCGTACGGCCCGCATGGCCGACGGCCGAGAGCTCATCTACTTCGACGACCCCGACACGACGCTCCCCGCCGAGCGCCGTCTCGACGAGCGGCGGCTCGACCCCCGCCCCGCGACCGCGACCATGCGTCAGGACGTGCTCACGGGCGATTGGATCTCGGTCGCATCCAACCGGAACAACCGGGTCTTCCTGCCGCCCGCGCACCTCGACCCGCTCGCACCGCAGACGCCCGACAACCCCTCCGAGATCCCCGACCTCTACGACGTCGTCGTCTTCGAGAACAAGTCGCCGTCGTTCGGGCCCGACTCCGACGGCCCCCTCCCGCCCGCGGGACGCGGCTTCGAGCGCACCTCGCCCTCCGTGGGCCGCTGCGAGGTCGTGTGCTTCAGCCCCGAGTCGACCGGCTCGCTCGGCACCCAGAGCGTCACGCGCATCCGCACCGTCATCGAGGCGTGGGCGGACCGTACGCGCGAGCTCTCGGCGCTGCCCGGCGTCGCGCAGGTGTTCCCGTTCGAGAACCGCGGCGAGGCGATCGGCGTCACCCTCGGGCACCCGCACGGGCAGATCTACGCCTACCCCTTCGTCACGCCGCGCACGCGCTCGACGCTCGAGGCGATCGCCGAGCTCGACCCGGACCTGTTCCAGCGGATCCTCGAGCGCGAGCAGGCCGGCCCGCGCGTCGTGCTCGCGGGCGAGCGCTGGACGGCGTTCGTGCCGTTCGCCGCGCGCTGGCCCATCGAGGTGCACATGCTCCCGCACCGCCACGTGCCCGACATCGACGCCCTCGACGAGGCCGAGCGCGCCGAGCTCGCCGTGCTCTTCAAGCGCCTCCTGCTCGGCGTCGACGCCCTCTACGACACCCCCACGCCCTACATCGCCGCGTGGCACCAGGCGCCCGTGCGCGAGGGCCGCGACGAGGTGCGTCTCATGCTGCAGATCACCTCGCCGCGACGCGGCGCCGAGCGGCTCAAGTTCCTCGCCGGCTCCGAGTCGGCGATGGGCGCCTGGATCGCGGATATCGTTCCGGAGGATGCGGCCGAGCGGCTGCGGGAGGCGGTGGCGTCGGTATGAGCCAGGATCTGCGCGACATCGTGCGCGCCGAGTTCGAGCAGGCGTACGGCACGAGCCCGGCGGGCGTGTGGTCGTCGCCCGGGCGCGCGAACCTCATCGGCGAGCACACCGATTACAACGACGGCTTCGTGCTGCCGTTCGCGATCGACCGCCGCACCTTCGCCGCCGTCGGCCTGCGCGATGACGCCCGCATCCGCGTGGGCTCCACCTTCTCGGACGAGATCGCCGAGATCGCGATCGACGAGCTCTCGCCGGATGCGGTGACCGGCTGGGCCGGTTACCCGCTCGGCGTGATCTGGGCGCTCGGTCGGCTCGGCCACGCCGACCTCGCCGCCGTGCCCGGGCTCGACATCATGATCGAGTCGGACGTGCCGGTCGGCGCGGGCCTCTCCTCGTCCGCCGCGATCGAGGGTGCCGTCGCCTTCGCGGTCGACGAGCTGTGGCGGCTCGGGCTCGACCGCCTGCAGCTCGCGCGCGTGGGCCGCACCGCCGAGAACGACTTCGTGGGGGCGCCGACGGGGATCATGGACCAGATGGCGTCGCTGCTCGGACGCGACGACGCGGCCGTCTTCATCGACTGCCGCAGCCAGGAGGCCACCGCGGTCGACCTCCAGCTCGCCGAGAACGACCTCACGATCCTCGTCATCGACACCCAGGTCGAGCACTCGCACGCGAGCGGAGGCTACCGCGAGCGCCGCGCCTCGTGCGAGGCGGGCGCCGCCGCCCTCGGCGTCGCCGCGCTGCGCGACCTCACCGTCGACGACCTGCCGCGCGCGCAGGAGCTGCTCGACGACCTCACGTTCCGCCGTGTGCGCCACGTCGTCACCGAGGACCAGCGCGTGCTCGACACCGTCGAGGCGTTGCACAGGCAGGGGCCGCGCGCGATCGGGGAGCTGCTCGACGCATCCCACCGCTCCATGCGCGACGACTTCGAGATCTCGGTGCCCGAGCTCGACCTCGCCGTCGAGACCGCGCAGGCGGCGGGGGCCATCGGCGCCCGGATGACGGGCGGCGGCTTCGGCGGTGCGGCGATCGCGCTCGTGCCGCGCGAGCTCGTGTCGCAGCTGCAGGTCGCAGTCGACGGCGCGTTCGCGGAACACGGCTACGGCCAGCCCGTCACGTTCACCGTGACGCCATCGGAGGGCGCGCGCCGCGAGGTGTGAGAGGCCGCTCGCCTGTCCTCTCGCATGGGATGCACCGACCCGCTAGATCCCGTCCACTATGGTCCGTGCATGCGCACCGCGAACCCCACACCGGGCAACGATCAGTCTGCGGAAGTATTAGAAGAGCTGCTGAATTCCTGGCCTGCCTTCTCCGCAGCCACCGCTGACTTCCATCAGCCTGCAGCCCGCCGCGGGAAACGGTTCGAGAACCCCGATGTTGCACGAATCGCGACGGTGATCGGACTCTCCAGGCACGTCTACGACACGGTTGAAGCCGCAAACCTATTGATCCAGTCGGAGCGCGACAATGCGGCTATCCCTCTGGTGCGGATGGCATATGAGACGGCCCTCACCGCAGTTTGGCTTGTCCAGAGCAAGGGCCACCACGGCATCACGGCTTTCATGCGAGAGTATTCGCGAAGCCGAAAGGCGCTGCAACAGGATGCAGCAAAGGCAACATCCGCCGCCTTTCGTGAAGGGGCAGCCTCAGTCGCGGATGCCGACCCGGATCTCTACCCGGAGGAGATCGACAGCGTCCAGCGGTTCAGGCAGGTGTGCCTAGACCTGACGCCGGGCGGAGCTGACGCCTATGTCATCTACCGCGTCCTGTCTGCCTACAGTCATTCGTCGCTGAGCGCCGCCGAGCTCTACATCGCAAAGCACGAGAGCGGCGTGCCGGGGAGACGAGATCGCCCCGACCGGGCGCTTTCTCGAGCCCTCCTCCAGTACCTCATGGCGTGTTCTCTGGTCTGGGCAGGCCGAGCGTTCTCCTACTTGTCCCACGACAAGGCCCACCGAAGCGTCCTGCGTCAAGCAGCAAGGCGGCTTGGTATCACATCCGAACTGCAACTCGGCCCTAACTACCACCAACGCCATGCAAAGAGTGGAGCCCGCCGAAACGGATGACCTGCGCCGCGCGAGAAGTCTCCGAATCCTGGCAATCCCCTCCGTATGACGCGACCCGCCGGGCCGAGGGGTTGCGGCATCCGGGCATTCTCGGAATCGTGGCCGACTCCGAAACCGAGGAAAGGGGAACCTCCCATGCTCACCCTCACCGAGAACGCCGGAACGGTCGTCTCCGACCTGGTGGCGCGCGCGAGCGAGACCGACACCGCGGGCCTGCGCATCCTTCAGGGCGACAACCGCTTCGACATCGCGATCGCCGACGCTCCGGCCCCGACCGAGATCGTCGTGGAGCGTCAGGGCGCGCGCGTCTTCATGGACGCGCCGGTCGCCCAGGTGCTCGACGAGATGACGCTCGACGCCGTCATCACCCCGGAGGGCGACATCCGCTTCGCCCTCGCGCCGCAGCTGTAGCAGTCGCGACCCCGATGCCGTCCGCACGTGCTGCGGGCGGCATCGCCGTGTCAGCGGGCGGCGCGCTCCGCGGCCTCGACGACGTTCGCGATGAGCATGGCGCGCGTCATGGGCCCGACACCGCCGGGGTTCGGCGAGAGCCAGCCCGCGACCTCGGCGACCGCGGGATCGATGTCGCCCGCGAGCTTGGCGCGGCCGGAGTCCGTGGTGCCGACGCGCGTGACGCCGACGTCGAGCACGGCGGCGCCCGGCTTGATCCACTCCGGCTTCACGAAGTGGGGCACGCCGACCGCGGCGACCACGATATCCGCCCGCGCCACCTCGGCGGCGATGTCGGGCGTGCGCGAATGCGTGAGCGTGACGGTCGCGTCGACGCCCTTGCGCGTGAACACGAGCCCGAGCGGGCGGCCGACGGTGAGGCCGCGGCCGATGATCGTCACGTGCTTGCCCGCGATGGGCACGTCGTGGCGGCGCAGCAGCTCGACGACGCCCGCGGGGGTGCAGGGCAGCGGCGAGTGCAGCTCCCCCTCGACGCCGAGCACGAGGCGGCCGAGGTTCGTCGGGTGCAGGCCGTCGGCGTCCTTGGCGGGGTCGATGAGCTCAAGCATCGCGTTCTCGTCGATGCCCTTCGGCAGCGGCAGCTGCACGATGTAGCCCGTGACCTCGGGGTTGGCGTTGAGGCGGTCGATCGCCGTGCGGATGTCGGCCTCAGTCGCGTCGGCGGGCAGCTCCTCGCGGATGGAGCGGATGCCGACCTCGGCCGAGTCGCGGTGCTTGCCCGTGACGTAGCTGACGGAGCCGGGGTCCGCACCCACGAGGAGCGTGCCGAGGCCCGGCACGACGCCGCGCTCGGCGAGCGCCGCGACCCGCTCCTTCAGCTCGTTCTTGATCGCGCTCGCGGTGGCGATCCCGTCGAGAACCTGTGCGGTCATGTCATCTCCGTGAAAGTACGTACTTTTCGCGCTGGGAGCCCCCCGATCCCCGAAAAGTACGTACTTTCGGGGACGAGGCGCGGTCAGGACCAGCGGGCGGGCGAGGTGAGGCCCTCGTACAGCGGGAACGCGTCGGCGAGCGTGGCGACGCGCGCGCGCAGGGCCGGGATGTCGGCATCCGGCTGGAGCGCGAGCGCGATGACATCGGCCACCTCGCGGAACTCCTCGTCGCCGAAGCCGCGGGTCGCGAGCGCCGGGGTGCCGATGCGCACACCCGACGTCACCATCGGCGGACGCGGGTCGTTCGGCACCGAGTTCTTGTTGACGGTGATGCCGACCTCGTGCAGGCGGTCCTCCGCCTCCTTGCCGCTGAACTCCGAGGTGCGCAGGTCGACGAGCACGAGGTGCACGTCGGTGCCGCCCGTGAGCACGTCGATGCCCGCGGCGGTCGCATCGGGCTGCGTGAGGCGCTCGGCGAGGATGGCGGCACCGCGGACGGTGCGCTCCTGACGGTCGCGGAACTCGGGCGTGCCGGCGAGCTTGAACGCGGTCGCCTTCGCGGCGATCACGTGCATGAGGGGGCCGCCCTGCTGGCCCGGGAACACGTTCGAGTTGATCTTCTTCGCGATCTCCTCGTCGTTCGTGATGATGAAGCCCGAGCGGGGGCCGCCGATCGTCTTGTGCACGGTCGAGCTCACGACGTGGGCGTGCGGCACGGGCGAGGGGTGCAGGCCCGCGGCGACGAGGCCGGCGAAGTGCGCCATGTCGACCCACAGCTTCGCGCCCACCTCGTCGGCGATCGCGCGGAAGGCGGCGAAGTCGAGCTGACGCGGGTAGGCCGACCAGCCGGCGATGATCACCTGCGGCTTGACCTCGAGGGCGGCGCGGCGCACCTCGTCCATGTCGACGCGGTTCGTCTCGGGGTCGAGCTTGTACGAGTGGGCCTCGTAGAGCTTGCCCGAGAAGTTGAGCTTCATGCCGTGCGTGAGGTGGCCGCCGTGGGCGAGCTCGAGGCCCAGGATGCGGTCGCCGGGCTGGGCGATGGCCGACAGCACGGCGGCGTTCGCGGAGGCGCCCGAGTGGGGCTGCACGTTGGCGAACTTCGCGCCGAAGAGCTCCTTGGCGCGCTCGATGGCGAGGGTCTCGACGACGTCGACGAACTCGCAGCCGCCGTAGTAGCGGCGGCCGGGGTAGCCCTCCGCGTACTTGTTGGTGAGCACCGAGCCCTGCGCCTCGAGCACGGCGCGCGGCACGAAGTTCTCGGACGCGATCATCTCGAGGGTCGACCGCTGGCGTCCGAGCTCGGCCTCGAGTGCGGCGGCGACCTCGGGGTCGACCTCGGCGAGGGGCTGGAGGAAGGTGGGTTCGGCGGTCACTGGCGCTCCTAACGTCACGAGAAAACTACCCGGTGGTTGCTGGGGACGGCCCAGGCGCACGGCCGTCTTGCTCGTGTAGTCGCTCCCCGATGGTGACCCATCCGAACGCCAGTCGCGACAGGTGCAAGACTACCGGATCCGTGCGGGCCGCGGGCCTCAGTGATGGGCGGCGATGCGTGCGCGGTCGGTCGCGAGCACGAACACGAGCCCGGTCGTGATGACGGCCGCCGCGACCCACGGCAGCACGCCGATGCCGAAGCCGTCGAGGATGAGGCCGCCGATGAGCGCGCCGCCGCCGATCGCGAGGTTGAACGCGGTCGTGAGCCACGCCGCGGCGAGGTCGCGGATGCGGTCCGAGGCCGAGTGCAGCACGCGCGAGTGCATGAGGGCGGGCACGCCGCCGAAGAACACGCTCCAGACCACGAGGCCGATGACGATCGGCACGACGGAGGTCCCCCAGAGGCCGAGCCCCAGGATGGCGAGCGCGACGCCCGCGAGCGCGACGTTGACGGATCCGCGCGGGTACCGGTCGCCGAAGGCGCCGCCGAGCGCGAGACCGATCGCGCCGGCCGCCCCGTAGGCGAAGAGCAGCCCGCTCACGCCGGCCTCGTCGATGCCGCCGACCTGGATCGACCACGGCGCGATGTACGTGTAGAAGATGTTGTGCCCCGTGATGACGAGCACGACGGAGACGCACACGATGACGACGGCGGGCAGCGAGCGGTCCTTCCGGGTGGGCACCGCGATCTCCCCCGTGCGCAGCGGCACGAGGTGCGACACGGGCGGCAGGTGCAGGATCACGAACACCATGAACACGAGCACGATCGCCGCCATCGCGCCGAACGCCATCCGCCATCCGAGCGCGTGCCCGAGGAAGGTGCCGAACGGCACGCCCAGGATGAACGCCATCGTGCCGCCCGCGTTGGTGAGCGAGATGGCGCGCGCGAGCTGGTGCTTCGGCACGAGGAGCGAGGCGTAGGGGCCGGTGACGGCCCAGAACAGGCCGTGCGCGAGGCCGCCGAGGACGCGGGCGCCCACGAGGAACCCGTAGCTCGGCGCGATCGCGCACAGCACGTTCGTGAGCGCGAAGGTGCCGAGGAGCATCACCATGAGCCACTTGCGCGAGTAGCGGCGCGTGAGCACGGTGAGGGGTGCGGTCGAGACGACGACCGTCGCGGCGAAGACGGTGACGAGCAGGCCGATCTGCGACTCCGAGACGTCGAGGTCGGCGGCCATCTCCGGCAGCAGTCCCGTGGGCAGGAACTCGCTCGAGACGGAGGCGAAGATCGCCCCGGTGAGCACGAGGAGGCGGAGGAAGGGGAAGCCGTTGTCGCTCGAACGCACCAGACGAGCCTAGGCCCCATCCGGGACGCCCTACGCTGGATGATCGTGATGCCCGAGACCACCCACTGGATCCTGACCCTCGTCTGCGAGGACCGCCCCGGAATCGTCCACGCCATCAGCGGCGCGATCGTCGAGGCCGAGGGGAACATCACCGAGTCGCAGCAGTTCTCCAGCGACGACACCGGCACCTTCTTCATGCGCCTCCAGGTGGAGTCGACGGCGAGCCGCGAGCGCTTCGAGGCCGCCCTCGCGCCCGTCACCGAGCGCTACGGGATGACGTGGCAGCTCGACGTCGTCGGCCGCCCCCTGCGCACGCTCGTGCTCGTCTCGAAGGCGGGCCACTGCCTCAACGACCTGCTCTTCCGCCAGCGCGCGGGCCAGCTCGGCGTGGACATCCCGCTCGTCATGTCGAACCACCCCGACCTCGGCGAGCTCGCCGCGTTCTACGGGGTGCCGTTCGAGTCGCACCCGGTCACCTCTCCCGACGAGAAGGCTGCGTTCGAGCGGCGCGTGCTCGAGGTCGTCGAGCAGCACGACGTCGAGCTCGTCGTGCTCGCGCGGTACATGCAGATCCTGTCGCCCGAGCTCTGCGAGGCGCTCGCGGGCCGTGTGATCAACATCCACCACTCGTTCCTGCCGGGCTTCAAGGGCGCGAACCCCTACAAGCAGGCCCACGCGCGCGGTGTGAAGCTCATCGGCGCGACGGCTCACTTCGTGACGAGCGATCTCGACGAGGGCCCCATCATCGAGCAGAACGTCGTGCGCGTCGACCACACGCGCACCCCCGCCGAGCTCGTCGCGATCGGCCAGGACGAGGAGAGCCGCACCCTCACGCAGGCGGTCAAGTGGTTCTCCGAGGACCGCGTGCTGCTCGACGGCGTGCGCACCATCATCTTCCGCTGACGCGCCGGAGCGCCGGGGCCCTGATCGGACCGCGGCGCCCCGGCGTCCGCTAGGACCGCGACGGGGCGGTGGCCTCGTCGAGCAGTTCGAGGATGTGGCGGTACGGCTCGCCGGTGGCGCGCGTCATGCCGAGCTCGCACGTGCGGTTGAGCGACGCGTGCGCCTCCGAGCGCGCGCGGGCCGCGGAGGCCGCCTCGGGGGCGGTCGCGCTCGCCGTGAGCTCGGGGTGCAGCATGCCGCGATCGCCCGCGAAGGCGCAGCAGCCCCAGTCGTCCGGCACGACGACCTCCTCGGCGACGGCCGCCGCGACGGTGCGCAGCGCCCCGTCGATGCCGAGCCGCGTCGAGGAGCACGTGGGGTGCACGGTCACGGAGGCGATCCGCTCCCCCTCGGGCAGCTTCGGCAGCACCTCGCTCGCGACGAACGCGACGGCGTCGACGACGCGGATGCCGTGCTCGCCCGCCGCCTCGAGCAGCACCTCGAGCCCCTCGGTGCACGAGGACGCGTCGCACACGACGGGCAGCTCGCCGCCCCGCGTGGCCTCGACGAGCGAGGCGGCGACCTTGGCCTTCATGACCGCGTAGCCCTCGGTGAGGCCCTTCGACTTCCACGGGGTGCCGCAGCACAGCGACGGGAGGTCGGGCGGGCTCACGAGACCGACGCCCGCGCGCTCGCACAGCCGCAGGAACGACTCGGCGACGCCGTCGCCTCCGTCCGCGGGGCCGAACATCGTCGTCGTGCAGCTCGAGAAGTAGACGGCGGCCGGCGTCTCGGACGCGACCCGGCGGCGGGCGCGCCCGCCCGCGGGCAGCTCGGCCGAGTAGCGCGGCACGGTGTCGGCGCCGAGCACGGCGCGCGCGGCGTCCGTCGCGAGGCGCGGCAGCGCGGGGGGCACGGCGTCGGCGACCGTGAGGGCGATCCCGCCCACGCGGCTCACGACGCCCCACGACGCGGCGGCGGCCTTCCAGCCCGCCTGCGCGACGGGGTTCTGGTGCTCCGCCCGCAGGCGGCGGACGAGGTCGCCCGTGTTGATGAGCACGGGGCACGCCGTCTGGCACATGCCGTCGACGGCGCACGTGTCGACGCCGTCGTAGCCGTACTCCTTGCGCAGCCGCGCGAGTAGCGCGGTGTCGCCGGCCTGCTCGGCGCGCTCCATCTCGCGCCGCAGCACGATGCGCTCGCGCGGGGTGAGGGTCAGGTCGCGACTCGGGCACACGGGCTCGCAGTAGCCGCACTCGACGCAGCGGTCGACCTCGGTCTCGACGGTCGGCGCGAGCTTGAGGTCGCGCACGTGCGCGTCGGGGTCGTCGGTGAGCAGCACGCCCGGGTTGAGCAGCCCCGCGGGGTCCACGAGCGCCTTGACCTCGCGCATGACCTCGTAGAGCTCGTCGCCGTACTGGCGACGCACGAACGGGGCCATGATGCGGCCGGTGCCGTGCTCGGCCTTGAGGGTGCCGCCCTGCCCGAGCACGAGCTCGACCATGTCCTCGGTGAACCGCTCGTAGCGCGCGAGCGAGGCCGGGTCGCCGAAGCGCTCGTTGAGCATGAAGTGGATGTTGCCGTCCTTCGCGTGGCCGAAGATGACGGAGTCCTCGTAGCCGTGCTCGTCGAAGAGCTCGATGAGCCGCGTGCAGGTCGCGTAGAGCCGCTCGACGGGCACCGCGATGTCCTCGAGGAGCGCGGTCGTGCCCGAGGGGCGGTTGCCCGCGACGAGGGTGAAGAGCCCCTTGCGGATGTGCCACAGCGCCGCGCGGCGCGCGGGGTCGGCGCTCAGCTCGGCGGGCGCCACGAGCGGGAGCGCTCCGAGCACCTCCGGGGCCGTCCGCATCCGCTCGGCGAGGGCGTCGTCGGACTCCTCCTGGAACTCCACGAGGAGGGCCGCGTGCTGCTCGACGGCGAGCTCGCGCAGGTCGGCGGGGGCCTCCGGGTCGCGCTGCCCGACGCGCAGGCTCGTCGCGTCCATGAGCTCGATCGTCGCGAAGCCCGCGGCGACGAGCGCGGGGAGCGCGGACGTCGCGGAGGCGAGATCCGGGAAGATGAGCAGTCCCGTCGCGAGGCGCGGCTTGACCGGCACGGTGCGGAAGGTCGCCTCGGCGACGAAGGCGAGCGTGCCCTCCGACCCGATCACGAGGTGCTCGAGGATGTCGACGGGGCGCTCGAAGTCGAGGAACGCGTTGACGCCGTAGCCCATCGTGTTCTTGATCGCGTAGAGCGCCGCGATCCGCTCCCGCGAATCGGGGTTCGACCGCACGCGCTCCCGGAGCGCGATGAGCCCGGCGTGGAGCTCGGGTTCGGCGACGCGCAGGAGCTCGTCGGCCTCCGGCAGGGAGGTGTCGACGATCGTGCCGCTCGGGAGGACGAGCACGGACGACGCGAGGGTGCGGTACGTGTTCTGCTCCGTGCCGCACGACATGCCCGAGGAGTTGTTCGCCACGACGCCGCCGATCGTGCACGCGATCTCGCTCGCGGGGTCGGGGCCGAGCTTGCGCTTGTGGCGCGCGAGGCGGTTGTTGACCGCGCGCACCGTGACGCCGGGCCCCGTGCGCACGCGCGCGCCCTCGTCGAGCACCTCGACGTCCCGGAAGCCGCGCCGCGTGTCGACGAGCACGCCGTCCGTGCCCGCCTGACCCGAGAGGCTCGTGCCGCCCGAGCGGAAGGTGACGGGCACCCCGAGCCGGCGCGTCTCGGCGAGCACCGCGGCGACCTGCTCGGCGCTCGTCGGCACGACGACGGCCCGCGGCGTCAGGAGGTAGTGGGACGCGTCGTGCGCGGACGCGAGACGGTCGGTCGGTCGCGCCTGCACCTTCGCACCGGTGCGCGAGAGCGCGTCGAGCAGCTCGTCGCCGGGCGCCTCGAGCGTCGGGTAGCCCGCGAGGCCGAGCGCACGGAGGGTGTCGGCGCGCATCAGCGGGCCCAGTCGGGGCGGTTGTCCCAGGCGTACCGGTAGTAGTCGGCGAAC
>RDDZ01000127.1 GCA_003852775.1 Microbacteriaceae bacterium
GTTCGCCGACTACTACCGGTACGCCTGGGACAACCGCCCCGACTGGGCCCGCTGACGGGTCAGCGCAGGCGCGCGCCCGCGGCCCACACGCCCGTCACGCGCCCGTCGGCGTCGAGCGCCACGGCGTCCGCGGCGTAGCCGGGCTCGAGGAGGCCGAGGCGGTCGCCGTAGCCGAGCGCGCGCGCGGGAACCGCCGTGACGGCGCCCACCGCATCCGGCCACGGGAGCCCCACGACGTCGACCGCGCGGCGGAGGGCGGCGTCGAGGGTGAGGGTGGAGCCTGCGATCGTCTCGGTGCCGGACAGCAGCGCGAGGCCGTCGCGCACCGTCACATTGAGGCTGCCGAGGCGGTAGTCGCCGTCCGCGCTGCCGGCGGCGGCCATCGCGTCGGTGATGAGCGCGACCCGGCCCGGGGCCTCGTCGAAGGCGAGCGCGGCGATCGCGTCGTGCACGTGGTAGCCGTCGAGGATCACCTCGAGGGTGACGCGCTCGTCCGACATCGCCGCGATCACGGGGCCCGGCTCGCGGTGGTGGATGCCGTTCATGGCGTTGAAGGCATGCGTCAGGATGCTCGCCCCGCGGTCGAAGGCGCGCGCGGCGGTCTCGAAGTCGGCCTCGGTGTGCCCCACCGCGACGCACACGCCTGCGGCGACGAGGGCGTCGATCGCGTCGTCGGCGCCGGGCAGCTCGGGTGCGATCGTGATCTGGCGCAGCGTCCCGTGGGCGGCGTCGATGAGCTGCTGGACGTCGACGAGGTCGGGCTCGCGCAGGTAGTCGACGTGGTGGGCGCCCCTGCGGCCGGGTGCGAGGAACGGGCCCTCGAGGTGGGTGCCGAGCACGAGCGGGTCGGACGCGGCGACCTCGGCGATCTCGGCGAGGCTCGAGCGCAGCGCGGCGAGCGGGTTCGCCACGAGCGACACGACCGAGCGCGTGACGCCGTGGGCGCGGTGGGTCGCGAGCGCCGCCGCGAGGTCCTCGCCGCCGTCGTCGAAAGCGTGCCCGCCGCCGCCGTGGCCGTGCATGTCGACGAAGCCGGGCGTCAGCCGCGCGCCCTCCAGGTCGATGCGCTCCGCGGCATCCGGGGCCTCGCCCGACCCGACGGCGGTGATCGTGTCGCCGTCGAAGAGCACCCAGCCGTCGGGGGTCTCCCCGCGTTCGTCGGTGAGGAGGGCCGAATGAAGCAGCAGTGTCACGAGTCGAGCCTAGAACCGCGGAGGGTGCCGCCCCGTCAGTACAGGCGGGCGGGCGCGGTCTTCGTCTCCCAGTCCGCGGGGGCCTCGAGCGGGAGGGTGCCCGCGCGCACGCGGTCGGCGGCGTCCGGGACGCCGAGGAGGAGGTCGAGGTGGTGCATGCCGCTCGGGTTGGCGCGCGTCGTGTATCGGTGCTCGGTGACATGCTCGGGCCACAGCCGCATGACGAGGGCGAGCAGCTCGACGCCCATGCGGACCGGGCGGAGGGCATGCGCGTCGGTGACGGTGAGGAGCAGCCCCCGGCACAGCACGCCCGCGTACTTCTCGGCGCTCGGCGTGAAGGCGTAGGGGATTGCGGCGACGCCCGGGAGCTCCCGCGCGGAGAACTCGCGCCACAGGACGAGGGGGTCGATCCACGGCGCCCCGAGCGCGCGGAACGGCACGGCGGTGCCGCGGCCGTCGCTCACGGTGACGCCCTCGAGGAGCCCGAGGCCGGGGTAGACGGCGGCCGTGTGCGCGCTCGGCATGCCGGGCGACGGGGGCACCCACGGGCGGTCGGAGGTGAGCGCGTGGTCGGCACGCGCCCACCCCTCGAGCGGCACGACGTGCGGCTCCGCGGCGAAGCGCCCCTCGAGGTGCCACAGGCGCGCGAGTTCGCCCATCGTCAGCCCGTGCCGCACGGGGAGGGGCCAGCGGCCCACGAACGACGCGCACGACGCGTCGAGCATGGGCCCCTCGACGGTCTCGGCGAGCCCGCCGAGCGGGTTCGGGCGGTCGAGCACGACGACGGGCACGCCCGCCGCGTCGCACGCCTCGAGCACGTGGCTCATCGTCCACGCGTAGGTGTAGAAGCGGCAGCCGACGTCGGGGAGGTCGACGACGACGACGTCGAGCCCCGCGAGGCTCTCGGCGTCGGGCGCGAGCCGGTCGCCGTAGAGGCTCGTGACGGGGAGGCCCGTGAGCCCGTCGATCGCGTCGCGCTGGTAGGAGCCGTCGCGGCCCTGCGCGGAGAGGCCGTGCTCGGGGCTGAACAGGCGCACGAGGTCGAAACCGGCGTCGCGCAGCGCGACCCGCGCGGGCACGAGGTCGCTCGTGAGGGCGACGTCGTTCGTCACGAGGCCGAGCCGGGCCGAGGCGCCGACGACCTCCCGCAGCAGGTCGAGCCGGTCGACGCCGAGACGCAGGCCCGTCACGGCCGCGCCCGGCGGTCGTAGTCGAGGCGGTGGCTCTGCACCGCGTTGTACGTGAGCTCGAGCGACGAGGTCATCTCGTCGTAGAGCTGCTGCGCGATGCGCACGAACATGAAGTCCACGACCGCGAGCTGCGCGATGCGGCTCGCCATGGCGCCCGAGCGGTAGCGCGTCTCTCGCGCCGTCGTCGTGAGCACGAGGTCGGCGCGCTCGGTGAGGGGCGAGTCCGGGAAGTTGGTGATCGCGATCGTGCGAGCCCCGGCCGCTCGGGCGACCTCGAGCGCCTGCACCGTCTCGAGGGTGAGGCCCGAGTGCGAGATGCCGATCGCCACCGAGTCCTCGTCGAGCAGCGCCGCCGAGGTGAGCGCGAGGTGCGCGTCGCCCCACGCGTAGGACACGCGCCCGATGCGGTGCAGCTTCTGCTGCAGGTCCTGCGCGGTGAGGGCGCTCGAGGCGACGCCGAAGATGTCGATGCGGCGGGCCGCGACGATCGCGGAGACGACGGCGTCGAGCGCTTCGCGGTCGAGCGCCTTGGCGGTCTGCTCGATCGTGAGCGCCTCCTGGAAGGCGACCTTCGCGACGACGTCGTCGACGCTGTCGCGCGGGTCGATGTCGCCTTCGCCGATGCTGAAGCGGGCGCGCTCCGCCTCCTCGCGTCCCGCGGCCGTGCTCACCTCCATCCGGAACTCGGGATAGCCCGAGAAGCCGAGGGCGTTGCAGAAGCGCGCGACCGTGGCGGGCGAGGTCTCGCACAGCTTCGCGAGCTCGGTGATGGTCGAGTCGCGCACGATCCCGGCGTTCTCCAGCACGGCACGGCCGATGCGCTGCTCGGCGGGGCGCAGCGTCGGCAGCGCCTGCCGCAGTCGGACGAGCACATCGGTCGCCACAGGGCCTCCTCGGTCAGGCGTCCGCGATCGCGGCGGCGATCGCGCGACGGAAGGGGTTCGGGTCGTTGTCGCGCGAGGGGTGCACGCGATTGGTCAGCAGCGCGAGGGTGAGGCGCCGCTCCGGGTGCACGAGCAGCATTGTGCCGGTGAAGCCCGTGTGACCGATACCCCCGGGGGCGAGCTCGCCCATGAAGGCCGGGTCGCCGAGGCGCGGCCCGACGGCCTGGCCGTAGGGTGTCGGGACGCCGTCGGGCGTCTGCGGCGTCGTCATGAGCTCCCGGGTGCGCGCGCCGAGCACCCCGGCGGAGCCCGTGCGCAGCTCCTCGCCGAAGAGCGCGAGGTCGTCCGCGGTCGAGAAGACGCCCGCGTTGCCCGCGACTTCGCCGAGCACGGCGGCCGTCTCGTCGTGCACCCGGCCGCGGACGACCCCGCGCGTCGGCAGCTCCTGCAGCTCGGTCGCGACCGTGTCGGCGGGCGAGGCGGGGCGGTAGCCGGTGCGCGTCATGCCGAGCGGCGTCGTCACGAGCGTCGCGAGGAGCTCGTCGAGCGGGGCGCCCGCGACGCGCTCGACGAGCGCGCCCGCGGCGATGTAGCCGAGGCACGAGTACAGGTGGCGGGTGCCGGGAGGCGCCTCGAGGGGTTCGCGGAGCACGGAGGCCAGGGCGGCATCCGGCGCGGGGCGCTCGCGCCAACCGCCCCACACGGCAGGCAGGCCGGAGGTGTGGGTGAGCAGGTGGCGGATCGTCACCCCCGCGTGCGCGAACGCGGGCAGGTGGCGCGTGACCTGCTCGTCGAGCCCGACGCCGTGCGCGGCGAGCGTCTCGAGCACGACGGATGCCGTGAGGAGCTTCGTGAGCGACGCGATGTCGAAGCGCGTCGTGGGAGCGAGGGGCTCGAGCTGCTCGGGCGCGAGCTCGGCGGCGTCTGGGCCGGCGTAGCGGGCGGGATGTCCGAGGGCGAGGCGGGCGACGGGCTCGCCGTCGCGCAGCACGGTCAGCTGGGCTGCGCTGAAGCCCTCGCCGCGCGGAGCGCTCAGGCGCTCGGTGATCAGCTCGGCGACGTCGTCCATGACGTCATCGTAGGGCGAGACGTTACCGAGATGTAAAAACCTCCCCCAGAAGATGACATTTGCGGAAAGTCTTGTCATGATCGTCCCGTGGAAATCACAACTGCCGACGACGGCGTCTTCGAGCGAGCGGCTCGCATCGGGACGGAGCAGCGCAACCCCGCGAGCCTCGGGCTCGACGAGATGAGCGCCCTCGAGGTGCTGGAACTGCTCAACACCGAGGACGGCAACGCGGTCGCGGCCGTGCGCTCCGTGCTCCCGCAGCTCGCCGAGCTCGTCGAGGCCGCGGCCGGGCGCGTGCGCGCCGGCGGTCGCGTGCACTACTTCGGCGCCGGCACCTCCGGCCGACTCGCCGTGCTCGACGCCGCCGAGCTGCTCCCGACCTTCAACCTGCCCGACGGCGTCGTCATCGCCCACATCGCGGGAGGCGATGCCGCGGTCACGCGCGCCGTCGAGAACGCCGAGGACTCCCGGGAGGCGGGCGCGCGCGAGGCGGGCGACCTCGGGCCCGACGACGTCGCGATCGGCATCACGGCCTCCGGGATGACGCCCTACGTCGGCGGAGCCCTCGAGGCGGCGCGCGCGAACGGCGCGCTCACGGCGCTCGTGGCCTGCAACGCCGACGCGGCGCTGGCCCCGCTCGCCGACATCCCGGTGCTCGCGGTGACAGGCCCCGAAGTGCTCTCCGGATCGACGCGCCTCAAGGCAGGCACCGCGGAGAAGCTCATCCTCAACGGCTTCTCGACCGCCCTCATGGTCGCCCTCGGCCGCACGTGGTCGAACCTCATGGTCTCGGTCGTCGCGACCAACGAGAAGCTCCGCGCCCGCACGACCCGCATCCTCATGCAGGCGCTCGAGATCGAGCAGGGCGAGGCGCGCGAGCTCCTCGAGAGCGCGGGCGGCGACCTCAAGGCCGCCCTCGTCGCGGGTCTCGCGAGCGTCGGGGTCGACGAGGCGCGATCCCTGCTCGAGGAGACCCGCGGATCCGTGCGCGACGCCATCGCGCGCGCGGTCCGCAGCTAGACCCCCACCGATAACCCGCACATCACACTCAGAAAGTGGGAAGCATGAAACGCAACACCCTCCGCATGGCCGGCATCGTCGCCGCGGGCGCCCTCGCCCTCACGGGATGCGCGCCCAGCAGCAGCAGCTCCGAGGAGTCGGGCGAGGACGTCACCCTGACCGTCTGGTCGTGGCGCACCGAGGACATCGAACAGTACAACCGCATCTTCGACGTCTACGAGGAGGCGCACCCCGGCGTCACCATCGAGTTCGAGGCGTTCCTCAACACGGAGTACAACCAGCTCCTGACGACCGGCCTCTCGGGCTCCGACGGCCCGGATGTCGCGATGGTCCGCTCCTACGGCGGCCTGCAGGGCTGGGTCTCGGCCGGCCAGCTCGTCGCGCTCGAGGACAAGGTCGAGGGCCTCGACGCCATCGAGCCCGCCGTGCTCGCGGGTGCCAAGGGCCACGAGGACGGCAAGATCTACGCGGTGCCGTTCGCGACCCAGACGCTCCAGATGTTCTACAACAAGACCCTGTTCGACGAGCTCGGTCTCGAGGAGCCGACCACGTGGGACGAGTTCATCGCCCTCAACGAGAAGCTGCTCGCCGAAGGCGTGACGCCCATGGCGCTCGGCGCGAAGGACTCGTGGGTCCTGCCGATCTTCGCGGACATCATCGGCGCGGGCCGCTACGGCGCGACCGACTTCGAGGCCGCCGTCCTGTCGGGTGAGAAGAACTTCACCGACGCCGACTACGTCGCCTCGCTGCAGCTCGTCGCCGACATGCAGAAGTACCTCTCGCCCGACGTCGTCGGCGTGGGCTACACCGACAGCCAGATCCAGTTCACCTCGGGTCTCGCCGCCCAGTACCCCGGTGGCACGTTCGAGCTGACGACCTTCAAGACCCAGGCCCCCGACATGGAGCTCGGCGTCTACCAGGTGCCGCTCCCGCCGCAGGCCAAGGCCGACCAGCCCGTCACGCCCGCCTACGCGGACGGCGGCTTCGCGATCAACTCCGCCTCGAAGCACCAGGAGGAGGCCGCAGAGCTCCTCAACTGGATCGCCTCGAAGGAGTTCGCGCAGCTGTTCGCCGACGAGCTCTCGATGTTCTCGGCCATCCCGGGCGTCGAGTACAAGGACGAGCTGCTCCAGGAGATGTGGGACCTCTACACCGCGAGCCCCGCGTCCTACCTGCTGCTCGTGAACTTCCGCTACGGCGAGCCTCAGGGCACCGCCGTCCTCGGCGAGGGCGTGCAGCAGCTCTTCCTCGGCGAGCTCGACGCGGCGGGTCTCGCGCAGAAGCTCCAGACCGGTGTCGACCAGTGGTTCGTCCCGGGCGAGTGACGATAGAGCTCTGAGCTGACGAGGAGAGGGAGAGGACGAGGATGCCTGCAATCAGGAGACGCCTGAAGACGGGCACGGGCCTGTCGTGGGGCACGAGCATGCTGTTCGTGCTGCCGGCGCTGGTGCTGTTCGCGGTCTTCGTCCTCTACCCTCTCCTCACCGCTCTGAGCTACTCGTTCTTCAGCTGGCGGGGGATCGTCCGCGACGACTTCGTGGGACTCGAGAACTACGTCACGGTCTTCACCCAGCTGCCCTACAAGGACGAGGTGGGCAACGCCTTCGCCCACAACTTCCTGCTCTTCATCGGCGCGATGGTGTTCCAGAACACGATCGGTCTGCTGATCGCGACGCTCCTGCACCGCATCGGCCGGATGAAGCGCTTCTTCCAGACGATCTACACGCTCCCGTACCTCGTGAGCCCGCTCGTGATCGGCTACCTGTGGTCGCTCATGCTGTCGCCGCTGTTCGGACCGGTCAACGCGCTGCTCAAGGCGATCGGCCTCGGCGACCTCGCCCAGCCGTGGCTCGGGAACCCGAGCACCGCCATCTGGGTCGTCGTGCTCGTCACCGCGTGGCAGTGGATCGGCTTCCCGATCCTCATGTACGGCGCGGCGCTCGGCGGCATCGCCGAGGAGATCGACGAGGCGGCCTCGCTCGACGGCGCCACCTCGTGGCAGCGTTTCCGCAGCATCACGCTGCCGCTGCTCGTGCCCGCGATCGGCACGGTCAGCATCCTGACCTTCATCGGGGCGATGGAGTCGTTCCCGATCCCGTACGCGCTCGGCGGCTCCACGGGCAGCCCCGCCGGCGCCACCGACGTCATGTCGCTGCTCTTCTACCGCACCGCCTTCGAGTCGGGGTCGACGAACGCCATCGGGGTCTCCTCGGCCATCGCGATGCTGCTGTTCCTCGTGATCTTCGGCGTCGCCGTGCTCATGCGGTGGTTGCTCGACACGCGTGAGAGGAAGATGTTCTGATGTCGCGCCGCAGCCGACTCCAGTCGGGGACGCCCCTCACGCGGACGGCGACCCAGACGTTCCTGTGGATCTACGTCGTCGTCGCGATCTCGCCGCTCATCCTCATGGTGCTGAACTCGTTCCGCACCACGTCCGAGATGGCGAAGAACCCGCTCGGCCTCCCGCAGAACCCGAGCTTCGCGAGCTACGAGAAGGCCTGGATCACGGCCGACTTCTCGAGCTACTTCCTCAACTCCATGTTCGTGACGATCACGTCGGTCATCATCTCGACCGCCGTGTCGCTCCTCGCGGCCTACGCCTTCGCCCGCTCGCGCGGCAAGTTCTTCCGCGCCCTCGAGGGCCTCTTCCTCTCGGGCCTCATGCTGCCCGTGTACCTCGCGATCCTGCCGATCTTCTACCTGCTCGACTCGCTCGGCCTCGTGAGCAACCTGTGGGGCCTCATCATGGTCTACTCGGCGCTCGGCATCCCGTTCTCGACGTTCGTGCTCGCGTCGTTCCTGCGCCAGCTCCCGCCGGAGCTCGAGGAGGCCGCGCGCATCGACGGTGCGGGACCCTTCCGGAGTTTCCTCGCGGTCATCCTGCCGCTCGTGCGCCCCGCGATCGCGACCGTCGTCGTGTTCCGCTTCGTGCCGATCTGGAACGACTTCTTTTACCCGCTCATCCTCATGCGCAACCGCGACGCCTACACGCTCCCGGTGGGTCTCACGCGCTTCTTCGGCGAGTTCCAGACCGACTGGGCGACGCTGTTCGCCGGACTCACGCTCGCTACGATCCCCCTCGTGGTGCTCTTCCTGTTGGCGACCCGACAGATCGTCTCCGGCCTCACCGCCGGCATGAGCAAGTGAGCTGGTCCCTCGCCGTCGACCTCGGCGCGAGCGGCAGCCGGATCGCCCGCGCGCGCGACGGCCGCGCGGTCGACGAGCAGCCGCTCGCGGGTCCCGCGACCGGATCGGATGCGGCGGGCAGCATCGCCCTCACGGCCCTCACGCGCGCGGTCGAGATCGCGCGAGCGGCCTGGCCCGAGGTGGAGCGCGAGGGCGTCGCGGGCTTCGCGGCCGGCGCCGCGGGTTTCGAGAGCCTCGTGCCCGACCCCCGCGAGCTGGCATCCCGACTGCGCGCGCTCGTCGGCGCGCCCGTGGCCGTGACCTCCGACATCGTGACCTCGCACCTCGGCGCGCTCGCCGGGGAGGGCGGCGCCGTGCTCGCCGCGGGCACGGGCGCGATCGCCTACGGCACCGACCATGCCTCGGTCGCGCGCCGCTCCGACGGCTGGGGGCACATCGTGGGCGACCTCGGCTCGGGAGCCTGGATCGGCATGGAGGCACTGCGTGCCGGCGCCGCCCAGCACGACGGGCGCCGCTCGGACGCCGCCGTCGTGCTCGAGCTCGCGGAGCGGGAGCTCGGACCCGTGCCGGGGTGGCCCGCTCAGATCTACACGCGCCACGACCGTTCGCGCGTCATCGCCTCCGTCGTCCCGGCGCTCGGCGCCGCCGCGGCCGCGGGTGACCCCGTGAGCCGTGACATCCTGCGTCGTGCCGCGGAGCATCTCGCCGACACCCTCGCCGCCGCGCTCGCGCCGGGGGTGCCGCCCGTCGCGGCGCTGACGGGCGGGCTGTTCGGCCTCGACGACGCCGTGTTCGGCGCCGTGCTGCGCGCCCGCATCGCCGAGCTCCGCCCCGAGCTTCGCCTGCGCCCCGCCGCGGGCGGCGCGCTCGACGGCGCCCTGCTGCTCGCACGCGAGGTCGCCCGCCCCGGCTTCTCGATGCCGCTCGTGACGGTGGCGGCCTGACGCTCTCTCCTCCCGTTCGAAAGGTGCGTACATGGCTGAGGTGGTGATCCTTCCGGGTTCCCCGGAGGAGGCGAAGGCTGCTGCGGGTGAGTTGGCGGCGGATCTGATCGAGCGCGTGGTGCGTCGTAAGCCGGACGCGGTGCTGGGGTTGGCGACGGGATCGACGCCGTTGCCGGTCTGGGGTGCCTTGGCGCGGCGTGGGCTGGATTGGTCGCGTGTGCGGGGTTTCGCCCTCGACGAGTACGTCGGGTTGCCGGAGGGGCATCCGGAGAGCTATCGCGCGGTGATCGCGCGTGAGGTCGTTGACACCCTCG
>RDDZ01000036.1 GCA_003852775.1 Microbacteriaceae bacterium
TTTGATGTATTGCCGAAAAGGTCTTTCTGATCATGATGCTTCCTTTCCGCATGATAGGTCCGGGAATCGGCAGTCGCGGCCGGCGGCAAGGCGGGGCATCCGGGGCAAGCGGCCCGCCAAAGGGAGCAAGCGTGCGGATGATGTCCATCGGGGCCCCTCAGTCCAGCGCGTTCAGCACGGCATAGGCCGGCAGGGTGATAAAATCGGGCAAGGTCTCGGCCGTCGCCGCCTCTCGCAGGATGCGCGCGGCCGCGGCGTAATGGCCGCGATGGAGCCCGTTCGGGCCCAGCCGGTCGAGGATGCGGACGATCTCGGCTTGCATCAGATCGCCCTGCCATGCGGCGCTCTCCAGCGCGACCGCGGCGCAGCCATTGCCACAGCTGGGCACGGCTGATCTCGGCGGTGGCGGCATCCTCCATCATGTTTCGGATCGGCACCGCACCGCGGCCCGACAGCCATTGCGCCAGGTATTCGACGCAGACCTGGATGTTCAGCCGCACGCCCGCCTCGGTGATCCGGCCCTGATGCGGGTTCAGCAGCATCGCGGGCTCGATATGGCTGAAGACATGGTCCCAGCAGCCCGATGATCTCGACCCGGCGATCCTCCAGCGCCGGCGGAACGAAGGCGGCCTGCCAGATGCCCTGCCGGATCTCGCGCGTTTGCGGCAGATAGTCGGGCAGATCGCGCCCGGTCGATGCGGTCCGGAACTGGCTCTATGCCCGGCGCAATTACGTCGATAGGCTGGACCGCGCGGCCGAGAAACTGGCCGAGGCGCTGGCGCGGCACCGCAACGAGCCACATATGGCGCTGACCGGCCGGCTGGCCGCGCATGGCATCGCGGTGCGCATCCTGCCCGCCCCGGTCAGGGGCGAGCTGATGCTGTCCGAACTGCTGGGGCAGTCCAGCCGCCGGTTCCAGATCGGCGCGCTACGACGTGGAACTGCTGGGCCACCGCTTCGGTGCCAGTTTCGAGCAGACCGCGCATCGTATGTCCACGCTGCAACGCCCCGAGGCGCGCGGCATCCCGTTCTTCTTCGTGCGGCGGGACCGGGCCGGGGGCAGCCGTGGCGCGGCAGCGGCAAGCCGGCCGGCCATGCTGCCGCTTGCCAGCGCCCGCGCCAGAAGCTAGGGAAGGCGCGTCGGTTTCCGCAAGGAATTGAAAGGGAATCCGCCGGGGCGCCCGCAGGCGTCCCGAACCGGAACTGCCCCCGCAACTGTAGGCGGCGAGCAGGATGCGAGAATGCCACTGTGGCTCCGCGCCATGGGAAGGCCGCATCCCTGCCGTGACCCGCCAGTCAGGAGACCTGCCGACGACGTTTGACCAATCCGAGCGGGTCGGCTCGGGAGGGGTTGCGACCGGCATTCGCCCGGTCTCCATCCGCTCATCCGGCCTGTTCATGATGTAGCGGAAGGAAACATCATGCCAAGGCTCACCACGGCGATGATCGCCACGTTCAC
>RDDZ01000057.1 GCA_003852775.1 Microbacteriaceae bacterium
CGTGTTCGGCGAGATGGTGCCGAAGAACATCTCCTTCTCGGTGCCCGACCGCTCGGTTCTGCTGCTCGCCACCCCGCTCGTCGGGGTCGCCACGGTGTTCCGCCCCATCATCCGGGCGCTCAACGAGACCGCCAACGGCGTGCTCCGGCTCTTCGGCGTGCAGCCGAAGGACGAGGCCACGAGCGCGTTCACCGTCGAGGAGGTCGAGCTCATCGTGCGCACCTCCACGCGGGAGGGCGTGCTCACCGACACGACGGGCACGCTCAGCAACGCGTTCGAGTTCACGACCAAGAAGGTCGCGGACGTCGCCGTCGGCATGGACGCCCTCGTGACGCTCCCCGAGGACGCCACGCCCGCCGACGTCGAGCGCGCCGTCGCCCAGCACGGCTTCAGCCGCTACGTGCTCGTCGACGAGGCGGGCCTGCCGAGCGGCTACGTGCACCTCAAGGACGTCATCGACCTGCGCGACGACGAGTACGACGACCCGGTGCCGCCCAAGCGCATCCGCCAGCTCATCTCGCTGTACCGCGGGATGGAGCTCGAGGACGCGCTCACGATGCTGCGTCGCGCCGGCAGCCACGTCGCGCGCGTCTTCGACGAGAGCGGGGCGACGCGGGGGGTGCTGTTCCTCGAGGACATCATCGAGGAGCTCGTGGGAGAGGTGCAGGACGCGACGGATCGTCGGTCGCCGCGCTAGTCCGCTTGACGGGGCGCGAATGGCTGCCTCGGACGGGCCGAGGCGACCGGATGCCCCGCTGAACGGGGTCCCGTAGCCCGCGCCGCGCGTCCTCACCGCTGGTTGAATCGAATGGCGGCGATGCGCTCCCGCCAGTCCCGATGCCGGCGTCTCGGAACCGAACCCCCGCCCCTTCATTCAGGCGTTCGCGGAGCACCCCGCCGGTCGAGCGCGCTACCCGCTGGTCGAGTAGGCCGCGCAGCGGGCGTACGGCCGGAGCGCCACCGTCGGTGGCCACCCCTACTCTCGGGTAGTGCATCAAGACGCGGATGCTGAGACACTCATCCCGAATCCGCGGCGTACACCCGAAAGGCACCACCACCATGGCATCCGAGCCGACTGAGGCCGTCGACACCTGGTTCGAGACCGAGTTCCGCGACAAATATCAGGAGCACGCCGACAAGCTCGGCCGCTTCAACCTCGCGGTCTTCGGGAAGACTGGGGTCGGCAAGTCGACCCTCATCAACGCCGTGTTCGGCGAAGACCTGGCGGTGACCGGTATCGGCAAGCCGGTCACGATGGACAGCCATCTCTACCTCAGCAGTGCGGGGTTCCTCGGCATCTACGACACGCGCGGCGTCGAGATCGGCGACGACACCGAGACGATCATCAAGGACCTCGAGGAGCTGATCCGCGAGAACCGGAAGAAGCCCATGTCGGAGCAGATCCACGCGGCGTGGTACTGCGTGCGGGCGATGGATCGCAGATTCGAGCCGACAGAGGCGGACTTCGTCCGACGACTCAGCGCGCTGGAACTCCCCGTGATCGTCGTGCTCACTCAGGTCCCCTCACGCGATGGGCAGCGGCATGCGCATGCTTCTGCGCTCGCAGACGAGATCAAGGCAGAGAACCTCCCGATCGAGGGTGAGCCGATCCTGTTGATGGCTGCGGCTGACGACATCATCGGCCCTCAGCACGGACTCCAGGAGCTTCTTGACGCCACCTTTCGCGTCGTACCTGAAGCGGTTCAAGACGCACTGACGGCCGCACAGAAGATCGACCTTGCGCGTAAGCGCGCCAAGGCTACGGCGGCCATCGTTGCCGCCATCGCGACGGCGGGCGGCATCGGCGGGATCCCGATTCCCTTCTCCGATGCGCTGCTTCTGGCTCCTCTCCAGATGGGGCTCATCGCTTCCGTTTCGGCGATCTATGGGATCGAACCCGACAAGGCGGCGATGGCGGCCACATTGATGCCGGTGATCGCGTCGAACGCGGGCAAGGCGGCGGTGGTCGGGCTTCTCAAGTTCATCCCCGTCGGGGGCGCGGTCGTCGGTGGCATCATCAGCGGCGTCACGGCCGGGGCTATCACGGGCGCGATCGGCTATGCCTGGGCGGCGGTGTGTGAACGAATCATCGACGCCGGTGACGACGCGCTCGACGGCGACGCGCTCAGTGCGCTGTTCAACGCGGAGTTCCTCGCCCAGTTCACCAAGCTCATGGCCAAGAAGTGATGACCCGATGAGCTCTGCGCAGCCGACGGTTGCGGGTTGGTATCCGGACCCCGAGACAGGCGGAACGCGTTATTGGGACGGCTCCCGGTGGACGGGCGATGTGCGCGAAGGCGAACATTCGCCGCCGATGCTCACTACTCCGAGGTCGCAGGCGGCATAGGGATGCTCGGCGGCATACTGGCGCTCAGCCTCACGATGGGGGCGTTGGCTGGTGGGTCGGTCGGGTTGCTCCCAGCGGGAATCGTGGTGGCGATCGTCGTAGGAGGCTTCTGCGTCTACATGCTGCGAGGTCGGGGGCCGACCACCGCGGACGTCGAGACCCGCCTCGCGGCTGAGCGCAAGGAGGCGAAAGCGAAACGGCGGAAGGCGAACTTCTGGGGCGTGGTAGCGGGCGCTGAGCGTCTCATCCGCCCGCGCGCCTCGGGCACGCCGAGCAGCGAATCGGCTGCCGCCGCGCAGGTGGACGCGCTCTCCGACCCGCAGACGGCGAAGGCGCTGCAGGAGTTGCAGAAGCTGCTCTACACGCTGGCCATCACCGACCAGGAGTTCGCGGCGGCGAAACAGAAGCTCGTGGGCGATCCGGGCGACGACTTCGCGCAGATCCGGAAGTTGGCCGAACTTCACGAGGCAGGGATCCTCGGCGACGTCGAATTCGCTGCAGCAAAGGCGCGAGCTCTGGGCCTCTAAGCTCAGCCGCGCGTTTCATCCTCAGTGGTTACCAATCCTTGGTATCATCGCGTGATGGCGCAGAACACCTCCTTTAGCCTGGACGAGCACTTCACGGAGTTCCTCTCGCGGGAGGTCTCATCGGGTCGCTACCGCTCCGCGAGCGAGGTGGTCCGAGCGGGTCTGCGTCTGCTCGAGGATCAGGAGACCCGACTGGCGACGTTGCGTGCTGCCCTCGCTGAGGGGGAGGCGAGCGGCGAGGCCACGCCCTTCGACTTCGACGCCTTCATCGCGACGAGAAAGGCATGACGGGATACCGCCTGACTCCGGCTGCGCAACGTGATCTCGCGTCGATCTGGGACTACACGGCGGAACGCTGGGACCTCGGCCAGGCCGAGACGTACGTGAACGAGATCCGAGGCGCGGTCGAGCGAATCGCCGAGGATCCCCGTCGTGGCCGTCCCTGTGACGAGATCCGCGAGGGCTACCTCCGATACACCGTCGGGAGCCACCTTCTCTTCTACCGAGAGAACTCCCACGGCGGTGTCGACGTCGTCCGCATTCTGCATCAGCGGATGGATCCGACCCTGCACCTCTGAGTCTTCGGTCGCGGGCTAGTTTCGACACACCTGTCGCACGGTCTACTCAACCCGCGGTGCGCAGCGGCGGTCAGCGCCAGCGGGCGCGGAGGTACTGCGGGGGCCAGTAGGGGAGGTCGACGCCGAGGGCGTGGGCGGCGCGCAGCGGGAAGTGCGGGTCGCGCAGGAACTCGCGGCCCAGCATGACGGCGTCGACGCGGCCCGAGCGGACGATGTCGTCGGCCTGCACCGGGTCGGTGATGAGGCCGACCGCCGAGACCTCGACGTCGGCATCCGCACCGACCTGCTCGGCGAACGGCACCTGGTAGCCGGGGCCGAGCGCGATGCGCTGGTGCGCCACGAGGCCACCCGACGAGATGTCGAAGAAGTCGGCGCCCGCGTCCCGTGCCCAGCCGGCGACGATCGCCGTCTGCTCCGCGTCCCAGCCGTCGTCGGCCCAGTCGCTCGCCGAGAAGCGCACGAGCACCGGGAGCTCCTCGCCGACCTCCGCGCGGACCGCGCGCACGATCTCGAGCAGCAGGCGCGCGCGGTTCTCGAGCGAGCCGCCGTAGGCGTCCTCGCGCAGGTTCGAGAGCGGCGACAGGAACTCGTGCAGGAGGTACCCGTGCGCGGCATGGATCTCGACGAGGCCGAACCCCGCGCGCACGGCCCGCGCCGCCGCATCCGCGAATGCCGCCACGAGCCCCGGAAGCTCGGAGGCCTCGAGCGCGCGCGGAACCGCGTAGCCGTCGAAGGCGACGGCGGAGGGCGCGACGGTCGGCCAGCCGCCCTCGTCGAGCGGCACCGAGCCGTCGCGCTCGTCACCCCACGGCGAGAAGGTCGACGCCTTGCGCCCCGCGTGCGCGAGCTGGATGCCGGGCACGGCGCCCTCCGCCCGCACGAACGCGGCGATGCGCGCCCAGGCCGCCTCCTGCGCGTCCGACCACAGCCCCGTGTCCTCCGGCGAGATGCGCCCCTCGGGCACGACCGCGGTCGCCTCCGCGATGACGAGCCCCGCGCCGCCGCGGGCGAACGAGCCCAGGTGCACGAGGTGCCAGTCCGTCGGCACCCCGTCGCGGTCGAGGCACGAGTACTGGCACATCGGCGCCACCCAGAGACGGTTGCGGAACTCGGTGGTGCGGACGGTGATCGGGTCGAACAGACCGGGCATTCAGGACTCCTGGGCGAGCTTCTCGAGGAACCCGCGGAGGCCGTGCACGTCGGTGAAGACGTGGCCGGTGACGCCGAGGGCGGTGGCGCCATCGACGTTGACGGCCTTGTTGTCGATGAACACCATCGCGTCGAGTTCGATTCCCAGCTCCTCGGCGACATGACGGTAGATCTCGGGGTCCGGCTTCAGCATCCCGAGCTCGGCGCTCACGAAGACGCGCTCGAAGACCGTCGAGAAGGGGGCGTTGCGGAACGCGTCGCCGAAGTCGAAGCCCGCGTTGGAGAGCAGCGCGGTGCGGGTACCGCCCGCGTGCAGCTCCTCGATGATGCGCACCGTTCCGGGCTCGACGCTGATCCAGCTGCGGAAGTCGATCGCCCACAGACGCTGGATCGTCGGCAGGTCCCAGGTGACGCCGAGGTCGGCGGCCACCCGCTCCCAGTACTCGACGACGCGGATAGCGCCCCTGTCGAGGTCGTCGCGGTGGCGCCAGTAGACGGGCCAGAAGGTGTCGGCCTCCTGCAGCGCCGTGCCGAGGATCGCGAGACGGTCGTGCTCGCTCTGCGCCATGGAGATCACCTCCCCGTAGTCGAAGACGACGACGCGACCGGGGATGCTGATGCTCACGCTCTCAAACTATCGTGGCGGCATGGCCACGACCTTCGGTGCGGCCGAGGCGCGCGACTGGATCGCCTCCCCCGGCCCGGACGACGACAAGTACTCGCGCGGCGTGGTGGGCTTCGCGACGGGCTCGGCCCGGTACCCCGGCGCGGCCGTGCTCGGCGTGGAGGCGGCCCTGCGGACGGGCGTCGGCATGGTGCGCTACCTCGGCGCGGGACGCCCCACCCGCCTCGTGCTGCAGCGGCGGCCGGAGGCGGTCACCGCGGAGGGGCGCGTGCAGGCGTGGGTCGTCGGCTCGGGTCAGGACCCCGACGCGCTCGACGACTACTCGGCCGCGGTGCGCGATCGGGCGCTCGCCGACGGGGTGCCGACGGTGATCGACGCGGGAGCGCTCGCCTTCGCCGACCGCGCGGTCGGCACGCGGGTGCTGGTCCCGCACGCGGGGGAGCTCGCGCGACTGCTCGGGCGCGAGCGCGCGGAGGTGACCGCGGATGCGCCGGGCGCGGCCCTCGAGGCGGCGTCGCGCCTGGCATCCGTCGTGCTGCTGAAGGGGCACACGAGCTACGTGGCCGACCCGGACGGGGGTCTGCTCGACGTGAGCGTCGCGCCCGCGTGGACCGCGACGGCGGGGGCGGGCGATGCGCTCGGCGGCGTGCTGGGGGCCCTGCTCGCGACCCACGCGCTCGAGCTCGACGCCGATCCGGGCGCCGCCGCGCCGCTTGCCGCGACGGCCGCCGTCCTGCACGGCCTCGCGGCCGAGCGCGCGAGCCGCGGCGGACCGTTCACGGTGCTCGACCTGTGCGCGGAGCTGCCGGGCGTCATCCGGGAGCTGCTCGCCGACTGAGGCGGTCCCGCGGGTCAGCCGCCGAGACGGGCGAGGAACTCGCGCGTGCGCGGCTCCCGCGGCGACGCGAACAGCTCCCGCGCCGGACCCTCCTCGACGACGACCCCGCCGTCGAGGAACAGCACGCGGTGGGCGACGTCGCGCGCGAACGCCATCTCGTGCGTCGCCATGAGGATCGTGGCCCCGTCGGCCGCGAGCTCGCGCACGAGGTCGAGCACCTCGCCGACGAGCTCGGGGTCGAGCGCGCTCGTGATCTCGTCGAGCAGCAGCACCTCGGGGTCGGTCGCGATGGCGCGCACGATCGCGGCGCGCTGCTGCTGCCCGCCTGAGAGCCGGTCGGGGTGCTCGCGCGCCTTGTCCGCGAGGCCGATGCGCTCGAGCAGCTGCATCCCACGCTCCTCCGCCTCGGCGCGGGGCGTTCGGTGCACGACGCGGGCCGCGAGGGTCACGTTGTCGAGCACCGAGAGGTGCGGGAACAGGTTGTAGTGCTGGAAGACGATCCCGAACCGGGCGCGCACGGCATCCGGCTTCACGCGCGGGTCGGAGATGTCGTCCTCGCCGAGCAGGATGCGCCCGTCGTCGATCGGCTCGAGCAGGTTGAGGCAGCGCAGGAGCGTCGACTTGCCCGACCCGCTCGGGCCGATGAGCGCGACGACCTCGTGCTGCTGCAGCTCGAGCGAGATGCCGCGCAGCACCTCCTTGTCGCCGAACGACTTCCAGAGGTCGGTGGCGGTCAGCACGGCGCTCATACGATCGACCCCATCTGCTCGCGGTCGCGCAGGCGCGCCGAGTACCAGTCGGTGAGACGGATGGTGGGGATCGCGAGCAGGATGAACAGCACGCCCGCCACGACGTACGGCGTGAAGTTGTAGCTCTGGGCGGCCGCGTTCTGGGCGGCGCGCACGGCGTCGACGGCGCCGAGGATCGACACGAGACCCACGTCCTTCTGCATCGAGAGGAAGTCGTTCATGAGCGGCGGCGTGACCTTGCGCACGGCCTGCGGGAGCACGATCCGCCCGAGCGTCTGCGAGTACCCGAGCCCGAGGGCGCGCGCCGCGAGACGCTGCGAGGGGTGCACGGCCTCGATGCCCGCGCGGAGCACCTCGGCGACGTAGGCGGAGTACGTGAGCGTGATCGCGAGCACACCGAGGAACACGGGGGAGAAACGCGTGTTGGTGATCGTCGGGAGGCCGTAGCCGACGAGGTAGAGCACGATGATGAACGGCAGGCCGCGGAACAGGTCGGTGTAGCCCGCCGCGAGCACGCGGAGCGGGAAGAACACCGGGCCCCGGAGGGTGCGCAGAGTCGCGAGCAGGAGCGCGACGAGGCCGACCGTGACGACGGAGATCGCGAGCACCTGCAGGTTGAACAGGAACCCGTCCCACACCTTCGGCAGGAACTTCCACGCGATCGCGGGGTCGAGGAAGAAGCGCTGGACGGCGGCCCAGCCCTCGGTGTTGATGACGGTCGCCCACACGACGAGGGCGACGACGATGGTCGACAGCGCGGCGATCAGCACCGAGCGGATCTGCTGCCGCCGACGGTAGGCACGACGTTCGACCTCGAGCCGGCTCGGCTCATGGGGAGCCGGCCGGCTCGAGGCCGGAAGCGGAGAACTCACGTGGTGACGCTAGCGCGTTGTCACTTGAGCAGGGGCACGCCCTGACCCGAGCCGAGCCACGTGTCGGTGATCTCGGCGAGGGTGCCGTCCTCGCGGAGCTCGTCGAGCGCCTTCGTGACCTTCGCGGTGAGCGGCGAGCCCTTGGGCAGCAGGAGGCCCCACTCGTCGGGGATGCCGGCGCCCGGCAGCTCGCCCACGATGAACGAGTTCTCGATGTAGACGGCGGTCGCGAAGTACGCGGTCGGCAGGTCGAGCACGATGGCGTCGATCAGGTCGGCCTGGAGCGCGGCGACGGCGTCCTCGTTCGAGTTGTAGAGGTTCGGGGCGACGTTCGGCGCGACGACCTCGTCGATCGTCGTGGCGCTCGTCGAGCCGGCCATGGCGCCGAGCACGAGGTCCTTGAGGCCGTCGATCGAGTCGACGCCGTCGGCGGCGCCGCCCTCGATCGCGACGACCGCCTGGCTCGCCGAGTAGTAGGGCGACGAGAAGTCGACCGACTGCTTGCGCTCGTCGGTGATCGTGTACTGCTGGATGTTGAAGTCGAAGCTCTTCGGGCCCGGCGCGATCGCCGACTCGAAGCTCGTGCGCACCCACACGACGTCGTCGGCGTCGAAGCCGAGCTTCTCGGCCACGGCGTAGGCGACGGCGGCCTCGAAGCCCTCGCCCGACTCGGGGTCGTCGTCGATCACGTAGGGGTAGTAGGCGGTCTCGCCGGTCGCGATCGTGAGCTTGCCGGGCGTGACGTAGCCCTCGTCGTCGCCCGAGGGCGTCGACGACGGCGTGCTCGCGCACGCGGCGAGGCTCAGGGCGAGCGCGGCGGCGCCGGCTGCGGCGATGAGGGGTCGGATGCGGGACACGTGGCCTCCCAGTGCTGTGGTCGTGAAGGGTGCCTGCCTATCATCCCGCGTCGTGTGTTCCGCCGCCGGGCCGTACGTCATGTCGCGTCATCGTCCGCGGTTACGCTTTTCCCCATGACGGATGCGGCGCTGGCCTCCGGCGTCCGCGAACGGGCGCGTGCCGTCGCCGTGCACCCGGTGACCCTCTGGGCGGCGTTCATCCTCGTGCACCTCGCGCTCGGGCTCATCTGCCTCACGCATCCGAGCCTCCCGATGGGCGACGTGACGATCGTCTACGAGTTCTGGATGCGCCGCGGCCTTGAGGCGGACCTGTGGGTCGGCATCGACACGGCGTGGGTGTACCCGCTGCTCGCGATGGTGCCGATGCTGCTGGCGACGGTGTTCGGCTGGTCGTCCTACGCGAGCACGTGGATCGCGCTCGTCTTCGTCGTCGACGCGGTCGCCTTCGCCGTGCTGCTGCATCGCGGGCGCTCGGGCCGCACGACCGCGGGGGCGGCCTGGTGGTGGATCGCGTTCCTCGTCGCCGTCGGGCCGATCGCGCTCGGGCGCATCGACGCCTTCGCGACCGCCGTCGCGGTCGTCGGCGTGCTCGTGATCGTCGCGCACCCCGCCCTGGGTGGCGCCCTGCTCGCGGCCGGCGCCTGGATCAAGGTGTGGCCCGCGGCGCTCGTCGCCGCCGCCGTCATCGCGTTGCGGCAGCGGCTCGTCGTCGTGAGCGCCGCGGCCGTCACGACCGCCCTCGTGCTCGTGGGCGGCCTCGTGCTCGGGGGAGGCACGAGCCTCTTCAGTTTCATCACCGAGCAGTCGGGGCGCGGCCTCCAGATCGAGTCCGTGCTCGCGGTCCCCGCGATGTGGACGGCGTGGGCGGGCGCCGGCACCTTCGTGTACTACGACCAGAGCATCCTCACCTACCAGCTGCAGGGCCCCGGCACCGAGCTCGCCGCGTCGCTCTCGACCCCGCTGCTCGCGATCGCCGTCGTGGCGGTGTGCGCGCTCGGCGCGGTCGGGGCGCTGCGCCGCATCCCCGAGTCCCGGATGCTGCCGCTCCTGTTGCTCGCGTTCACGGTCGCGCTCATCGCCTTCAACAAGGTCGGGTCCCCGCAGTTCGCGACCTGGCTCGTCGCCCCCATCCTCTTCGGCATCGTGAGCGCGCGGCTCGCGGGCGGGTCATCCTTCCGGGTCCCCGCGGTGCTCGGCCTCCTCGTCGCCGCGCTCACCCAGGTCGTCTACCCGTACTGGTACGGGAAGCTCTTGGGCCTCGACACGGTTGCCCTCATCGCGCTCTCCGCGCGCAACGTCCTCTACGTCCTGCTGTTCGTCTGGGCGGTCGCCGCCCTCATCCACGAGATCCGATCGGAGCCCGAGCTCGCGTGAGCACCCCCGTCACCGCCCCCGTCCCCACCGGGCCCGCTCCCGAGCCCACGATCTCCCCGCTCCGTACGCGGTTCGCGCTGCTCGCCCTCGCCCTCGGCGGCTTCGGCATCGGCGCGACCGAGTTCGTCGCGATGGGGCTCCTGCCGCAGATCGCGCACGACCTGCTGCCGTCCGTGTGGGCGGCCTCGTCGGATGAGGCGATCGCCCACGCGGGCACGATGATCGCGGCGTACGCGCTCGGCGTCGTCGTGGGGGCGCCGACGATCGCGGTGTTCGCTGCGCGGTTCCCGCGCCGCCGCATCCTGCTGGGGCTCGCGATCGCGTTCACGGTCGGCACCGCGGCGTCCGCTCTCGCGCCGACCTTTGAGCTCGTCGTGCTCTTCCGCTTCCTCGCGGCGCTCCCGCACGGCGCCTACTTCGGCATCGCTGCCCTCGTCGCGGCGTCGCTCGTGGGCCCCGGCAAGCGGGGACAGGGCGTCGCGCTCGTGCTCTCGGGACTCACCGTGGCGAACGTCGTGGGCGTGCCCCTCATCACCTTCCTCGGCCAGCAGGCCGGATGGCGCGTCGCCTACCTCGTCGTCGCGGCGATCTTCGCGGCGGCGGTGGCGGCGGTCGCGCTCACGGTGCCGTTCCAGGCGGGCGACCCGGAGGCGACGGCACGTCGCGAGCTCGGGGCCTTCCGCCGCCCGGCGGTGTGGTTCGCGCTCCTCACCGGCTCCCTCGGCTTCGCGGGGTTCTTCGCCGTCTACAGCTACGTCGCGCCGCTCACGACGGAGGTCACCGGCCTCCCGGAGGCGTGGGTCCCGTTCGCGCTCGTGACGCTCGGCGTCGGCATGACGATCGGCAACCTCATGGGCGGCCGGGCCGCGGACCGCGGGGCGCTGCGCGCCGTGTACCTGTGCTTCGCGGCGTTCGCCGTGACGCTCCTGGGGCTCGCGCTCACGGCGCAGACGGCGGCCGGGCTCTTCGTGTTCCTGTTCGGCGTCGGCGCGGCCGGGTCGGCGCTGTCGCCCGCCATCCAGACGCGCCTCATGGACGTCGCGGGCGACAGCCAGACGCTCGCCGCGGCCGTCAACCACTCCGCCCTCAACATCGGCAACGCGCTCGGCGCGGCGCTCGGCGGCGCCGTCATTGCGGCGGGCTGGGGCTACGTCGCGCCGACGTGGGTGGGCCTCGTCATGTGCGTGCCCGGCGTGCTGCTCGCCCTCGCGGGGGCGTGGGTCACCGCATCCGCCGACGGGCGCGCGCGGGGGACGGCCTAGAAGTTGCCGGTGGGGGCGTCTTGGATGAGGATGCCGTCCTGGATCGCGCGGCGGCGCAGGGCGACCTTGGTGCCCACGTCGATGCCCGCCACGCGGTACTTCTCCCGGATGCGCTTGAGGTAGCTCTTCGCGGTCTCCTCGGAGATGCCGAGCTGGAAGGCCACCGACTTCACGGGCTCGCCGCCGCCGTAGAGGGCCATGACGCGACGCTCCTGGGCCGACAGCTTGGGGGCGCCGCCGATGTCGCTCGCGTTGATCGCGAGGTCGAGCTCGGCCGAGATGAAGCTCTCGCCCTGGGCGGCGGCGCGGATCGCCTCGACGATCATCGTGGCGTCCTCGCTCTTCACGAGGTAGCCGAGGGCGCCCGCCGCGAGGGCCTCGCGCACGACGTTCGGCTCCGAGTACGTGCTCATGAGCACGACCTTCACGCCCGTCGACTTGAGCGCCGAGATCTTCACGGCGACCGGGATGTTGTCCTTGAGGTCGAGGTCGAGCAGCACGACGTCGACGGGGAACGAGGGGTGCGTGAGCAGTTCAGGCCACGTGGCGAGCTCGGCCACGACGTCGATCTCGTCGGACGCGCTGCGGATCCAGTTCGCGAGTCCGCTGAGGATCATGCGGTGATCGTCGACCACGGCGAGTCGGATCGGGGCGGCCATGGGGTTCTCCTTCAGAGGCTCGGGGGGATCAGACGTCTGCGGGATTGTCGACCGTCGCCTCGATGTCGACGCGGAGGCTTCCACCCTCGGTGGAGTCAGAGTATCGCCCGACCCGGCCGAGAGCGGCCCAGATGGAGGGATCGACACGATTCCGCCGGATGCCCGTGCTCGTGATCGTGATCGGGACGATGATCTTGTGGTCGTTCCTCGGGGTCCCCGTCGGGGCGAGGGGGCCGAGCTGGAGCGTGATGCTGCGGTTCTGGGCGGCTTTCTTGCGCGTGTCGCTCACGAGCATCCACGCCGCCGAGAGGAGTCCGTCGCGCTGGTTCGAGTCGAGCAGGCCGGCGAGCGCCGACTTGTCGATGAGCGTCACGGAGCGCCCGAGCAGCTCGGACTCGCTCACGGCGTGGTACAGCCACGTCTCCCGGCGACCCTCGATGAGGTGGAGCCGCAGCTCGGTCGCGAGGGACGCCGCGAGCGATGCCGTCTTGGGGGTGAGGGGCAGCGCGGTCTTCTTCGTCGCGATCGAGTCGAGCAGGCGCTCCGCCGCGAGGTCGAGTCGTGCGAGCTCCTCCGACGCGAGCATGCCGACCGCGTAGCGCGGCGCCGACACGTTGCTCTGCACGAGCACGCGATCGAGCTCGAACTGCACCATCCGGCGATAGCCGTGCACGATCGTGACGCCGATGACCGCGGGCAGCACGGTGAACGCGATCGCCGCGAGGGCCGGCGCGAGGTGGTCGGCGTCGAACGGGGTGCCGGGCGGGGTGTTGAGGAAGATCGCGACGGCGAGGGCGAGGCCGAGGGCGCCGGCCGCGACGAGCAGCTCGGTCGCGCCCCGCTGCGTCACGACGAGCAGGAGAGCCGCGCCCGCGGCGGTCGCGGCCGTGAGCGTGCGACCGAGGTCGTGCAGCTCCCATACCGCGATCATGTCGAGCACGACGGTGGCCGCGATGCCCGCGAGCACGAGCGCGAACGTCCAGGTCGGCATCGTGTCGCCGCCGACGCGCGAGGCGATCACGGTCCCCGCGATGACGAGGATGAGCACAGCCCAGGCGGATGCGGCGGCGCCCGGGACGGGGTAGCGCTCCCAGAGCGCGACGAACCAGCTGAGGCCGTACACGGCCCGCAGCACGACGAGCACGTCGGCGCCGAGCGCGAGGAACGACGAACCGAGGCTCGGACGCGCGCCCGCCCGGCCGAGGCGCTTGGCGGTCTTGGACACGGCGCGCGCCGCGTTGCCCACGACGACGCCGAGCGTGTTCTCCTCGGGGATGCCGGCGCTCATCGCGGGACCTCCAGGACGACGGTCGTGCCCGCACCGGGTGACGAGAACAGGCGTGCGTTGCCGCCGACGTCGCGCAGCCGCGCGACGACCGACTCGGTGAAACCGAGCTTCGCCTCGTCGATGTCGGCGATGTCGAAGCCGACGCCGGCATCCGTGACCATCGCGCGCACGGTCGTCTCGTCGTCGGTGATCGTCACGTGGGCCTCGGTGACGCCGGAGTGGCGGCGCACGTTCTCGAGGCACTCGGCGAGGGCGAGCAGGAACGCGTCGAGCACCTCGCTCGGCAGGAGCACCTGACCGGTGCCGTGCCAGCTCACCTTGAGCCCCATCCGGCCGAAGCGCTGCTTGACCGACTCGAGCGTGCGGCCCAGCACGGGCTCGGGCTCGCCGCCCGCCTCGAGCTGGTAGCTACCGGAGGCCTGCGGCGTCGGGGTCGAGCCGAGTCGCAGCTGGCGCAGGAGGCGGGCGTCCTCGGCGGCCTGCTCGCGCAGGGCCTGCGGCGTGACGCCGACGCCCGAGTGGGCGAGCAGGGTCAGCGTCGCGAGCACGGTGTCGTGCAGGAGGCGTGCGGATTGGCGACGTTGCGCCTCGAGCTCGCTCGCCTGGCGCTCGGCCCGGTGCGCGCGACCGATGCTCGCGATGCGCTTGCTCACCTGCGGCACGCCCGCTGCGACCCACAGGCCGATACCGGCGCTGAGGATCCAGCCGAGCAGCATCAGGCCCGCGGTGCGCAGCTGCGCCTGCGACTCGGGGGAGATGAGCAGCAGCGAGGCGCCCGTCGCGGCGAGGAAGGCGATCACGAGCCCGATGACGCGCCACACCGTGCCGGTGAGCACGATCGCGACCGACGCGAGCGACCCGGAGACGAGCAGCTGCATGGCGGTCAGCGCGCCCTCGCCGAGCGCCTCGGAGCCGAGGCCCGTCGTGATCGCGAGGATGCCGAGGCCCGCGGCGAGCGTCAGGAGCAGCCACGCGGGGTTGCGGCTCACGCCGACCATGAACTGGGCGCCCGCGAGGACGAGGTACAGCAGGATGCCGATTCCGAGGGCGCCCGGGGTCGGCGCGGCGCCGGGGAGCAGGAAGCAGACGGCGGAGGCGACGGTGAACCCGAGACCGTAGACGCGCGCGCCGCGCTGCAGCACGCGGTCGCGTTCCTTGGCGATCAGATCCATCGGGCACACACCACCGAGTCGGGTGACCGGGGCCTCCTCGGCTCCATCGTCGCAGATGGCGGCACCCGAACGGGGGGAGGACAGACCCGCGTGTCTTCCCGGATCAGGCGTCGAGCAGACGCGCGAGCTCGGGGCCGACGAGCGCGTCCTCGATGAGGAACGCGTCGTGTCCGAACGGCGACGAGATGACGACCGGCTCGTCGCCCGTGAGGCTGTTCGGCAGGTGCTTGGCGATGGTGCGCTGCCCGGGCACCGGGAAGAGGCGGTCGCTGTCGATGCCGAGCACGAGCCCGAGCCCCGTGGCGCGCCGGAGCGCCGCGGCCACGCCGTCGCGGTCGCGGCCGATGTCGTGCGAGTTCATCGCGTCCACGAGCACGAGGTAACTGTTGGCGTCGAAGCGCCGCGTGAACTTGTTGCCGTGGAAGTCGAGGTAGCTCTCGACCGCGAAGCGGCCGCCGCCGCCCATCGGGTTGAGGCCGCTCTGCCAGCTGCGCGCGAAGCGGTCGTCGAGCTCGGTGGGCGAGCGGTAGTTGAGCAGCGCCATGCGCCGGGCGAGTGCGAGTCCGCGGTGCGGCCCCTCACCGTCCTCGGCGTTGTAGTAGTCGCCGCCCGCGAACGCGGGGTCCATGCGGATCGCCTCGAGCTGCACGGAGTTCAGGGCGATCTGGTCGGCCGAGGAGAGGGGAGGCGCCGCGAGCACGGCGAACTTCTCGAGCCGGTCGGGGTGGGAGATCGCCCACTCGAGCGACTGCATGCCGCCCATCGACCCGCCGATGACGGCCGCCCAGCGTCGGATGCCGAGGGCGTCGGTCAGCTTCCGCTGCGCCTCCACCTGGTCGCGGATGGTGAGGTACGGGAAGCGGGGACCCCACTCGGCCCCGTCGGGGGCGACGGATGCGGGTCCCGTCGAGCCCTGGCAACCGCCGAGCATGTTGGGCACCACGATGTACCAGCGCTCGGGGTCGAGCACCTTGCCGGGGCCGACGAGCCCCGACCACCAGCCGGCGGTCGGGTGGCCGGGGGAGGCGGGGCCCGTGATGTGGCTGTCGCCCGTGAGCGCGTGCAGCACGAGCACCGCGTTGTCGCCCGCCTCGTTGAGGCGGCCCCAGGTCTCGTAGGCGACCGTGACGTGCGGGAGGCTCCCGCCCCGCTCGAACTCCATGGGGCCGATCGGCTGGAAGATCCGGTCGCCGGGGTCGTCGCCGATGCGCCACGCTCCCGAGGCCGGGGGTTTCGCCGAGATGGCGCGCCGGTTGGACTCGGTGACGAACGCCGACGGCACGGCGTCCTCGGGTGTCTGCCAGTCCATCCCGCCATTCTCCCGTGTGCGCACGACGTGTTACGCCACGGGCGACCTGTCGGCTCGGGGGTGTGCGCAGTCGAGGGGCCGGGCGCTCGCGCGCGGCCGGCCCCTCGACGCAGTGCGGCGGATTATCGCCGCGCGGACTCGGCGCTGGCGCGGCGGGCCGCGTCGAAGCCGGCCTGCAGGTCGGCCTTGAGGTCCTCGACGTTCTCGAGACCGACCGAGAGGCGCACGAGGCCGGGCGTGACGCCCGTCGTGAGCTGCTGCTCGGGGGTGAGCTGCGAGTGCGTCGTCGACGCCGGGTGGATGATGAGGCTGCGCACGTCGCCGATGTTGGCGAGGTGGCTGAACAGGCTCACGTTCTCGACGAGCGCACGGCCGGCGTCGACGCCGCCCTTGAGCTCGAACGACAGCACCGCTCCGGCGCCGCGCGGGGCGTACTTGTTGGCGGCCGCGTACCACGGGCTCGACGGGAGGCCGGCGTAGTTGACCGAGGCGACGTCCGGGTGCTGCTCGAGCCACTCGGCGATCTCCTGCGTGTTCTGCACGTGGCGCTCGATGCGGAGCGAGAGCGTCTCGACGCCCTGGATGAGGCTGAACGCGCTGTCGGGCGACAGGGCGGCACCGGTGTCGCGGAGGAGCGTGACGCGGGCCTTGATGATGTAGGCGATGCCGTCGCCCAGCACACCCGTGTAGCTCGCGCCGTGGTACGAGGGGTCGGGCTCGGTGAGGCCGGGGAACTTGTCGACGTGCTGCGACCAGGGGAACTTGCCGCCGTCGACGATGAGGCCCGCGATGACCGTGCCGTGGCCGCCGAGGAACTTGGTGGCCGAGTGCACGACGATGTCGGCGCCGTGCTCGAACGGACGGATGAGGTACGGCGTCGCGATCGTGTTGTCGACGATGAGCGGCAGGTCGTTCTCGTGCGCGATGCCCGAGACGAGCTCGATGTCGAGCACGTTGATGCGCGGGTTGCCGATCGTCTCCGCGAAGAACGCCTTCGTGTTCGGGCGGACGGCGGCACGCCACTCCTCGGGGTCGTCCTGGTTCTCGACGAAGGTGACCTCGATGCCGAGCTTGGCGAGGGTGTACTTGAAGAGGTTGTAGGTGCCGCCGTAGATGGAGCTCGACGACACGATGTGGTCGCCCGCGCCGGCGATGTTCAGGATCGCGTAGGTGATCGCGCTTGAGCCCGAGGCGGTCGCGAGCGCGGCCGTGCCGCCCTCGAGCGCCGCGATGCGGTCCTCGATGACCGCCTGCGTCGGGTTCATGATGCGCGTGTAGATGTTGCCGAACTCGGCGAGCGCGAAGAGGTTCTTCGCGTGGTCGGCGTTGTTGAACACGTACGACGTGGTCTTGTAGATCGGCGTCGCGCGCGCGTTGGTGACCGGGTCCGGTGCCGCACCGGCGTGGATCTGCAGGGTCTCGAACTTCCAGTCCGACATGGTTCGCTCCTCGTTCGGGTCGGCGGGCTCGTTGCCGCCCGCTTGCCTGGGAACGTTACGGGCGCCCCGGCCCCGCGGCAATTCGGGATGAAACGTCGCGTCACATGCGAGTCCCGCGGCGTCTCAGGAGCGTCGACGCGCGCCCGTCGGATCGGTGCGGGAGGCGGCCGGCGGGCGCTCGTCGCGGTCCACGAAGAGCCAGTTGGGCTTGGGCTCGATGAGCGGGCGGAACACCCTCCGCACCCACGGGCTCGCGAGCGCCACGGAGATCGCGAGCGACGCGAACACCATCGTGAGCAGCCAGATGGCGGAGGAGTGCTCGTCCTTCAGCACGCCCGACTCGCGGATCGGGTAGAGCACGAAGGAGTGCAGCAGGTACACGTACATGGTCGCCTGCCCGAACTCCGTGAAGAAGGTGCGGCGGCGGGGGATAAGCGTGAGGAACGCGGCCGTGAGCAGCACGGCGAACGCGATGAGGCCGAGCCGGAGGAGCCCCGCCCACCATTCCGGCTCGCCGAGCGCCTGGTACGAGTCGTCGTAGAAGAACCAGAACCGCAGATCGAAGGCGCGGAAGGGCTGGATGTTGACGACGACGACCGCGAGCCACGTCGCGAGCACGGCGAGCGAGACGAAGCGCACGCCCCACACGGCGCCGGAAGGGAGCGCGCGCCAGCGGTCCACGACCCCCCACGAGCGCAGTCTCCAGCCGAGCACGAAGAAGGGCAGGATGCCGATCGCCCGCGAGAGGGAGAACGTCGAGTCGACGTTGGCGAGGTAGCCGACGCCGACGGAGGCGACGACGGCCCACAGCAGCGGCCACCGCAGGAGCGCGAGGTACGGCAGCACGGCCCGGAAGATCGCGAGCGCGAGGAGGAACCACAGCGTCCAGTGCGGCTCGCTCGGGTTGAACGCGTTCTTGCCCTCGACGATCCACTGCACGAGCGACCAGATGGTCTGCATGATCACGTACGGCAGCACGATGTCGGTGAGCACGCGGCGCATCTGGCGCACGCCGGGCGGCGCGGCCTTCGAGAAGAACCCGGAGACGATCGCGAACGCCGGCATGTGGAAGGCGTAGATGAACAGGTAGAGAGACAGCGCGTTGTCGGAGTCGGCGGTCTGCCGCTGGATCGCGTGGCCGACGACGACGAGCACGATGCACGCGAACCGCGCGTTGTCCCAGAAGGGCACCCGCACGCGCGGCTTCGTCGGCACGGACGCGGTGTCGGTCATCCGTCCAGGGTAGGCGCGCTGCTCGCGCCGTGGCCGGGCAGTAGCGTTTCCCCATGGCATATCGCGTGGTCGTGACAGGGGCGAGCTCGGGCATCGGGGAGGCGACGGCGCGGCTGTTCGCCGCCCACGGCTGGGAGGTGATCGGCGTCGCACGGCGCGCCGAGCGCCTCGAGGCGCTCGCGGAGGAGGGCGTGCTCACCCCGATCGTCGCGGACGTCACCGTCGACGCCGACGTCGCGCGCGTGCGCGCCGAGATCGAGGCGGGCGGACCGCTCCACGCGCTCGTCAACAACGCGGGCGGCGCCGTGGGAACCGAGAGCGTCGAGGACGCGATCCCCGACGACTGGCGCGCGATGTACGAGGTCAACGTACTCGGCACGCAGCGGATGATCGCGGCGCTGCTCCCGTCGCTCCGCGCCGGCGCGGTCGAGCGCGGCTCGGGCGACATCGTCGCGGTCACCTCGATCGCGGGCCACACGGTCTACGTCGGCGGGGGCGGCTACAACGCGGCCAAGCACGCGCAGCACGCCCTCATGGCGGTGCTGCGGCTCGAGCTCGGCGGCGAGCCGCTGCGCGTCATCGAGATCGCGCCCGGCATGGTCAAGACCGACTTCTCGCTCGTGCGCTACCGCGGCGACCAGGCGGCGGCCGACGCCGTGTACGCGGGGGTCGAGAACCCGCTGCGCGCCGAGGACATCGCCGAGGCGATCGTGCACGCCGTCGAGCTGCCGAGCCACGTCGACCTCGACCTCGTGGTCGTGAAGCCCGTCGCCCAGTCCGCGGCGCGCACGATCCACACCGGGCCTCTCACGCCCAAGGGCTGAGCGGCCTCCGCGGCGTCAGTCCTCCGCCGGGACGACCTCCGGGAGGAGGTCCTCCTCGACGTCCGCGAACGCGAGCTTCGGCACGAAGAACAGCAGCAGCATGGCGACGACCGCGCCACCGCCGCAGATCGCCCACACGGTCATGTAGCCCGCGAGCGGCGCGACCGTGGTCTCCGCGACATCCGCCGCCGCCGTCACGAGCACGACGCCGAACACCGCCGACGCGAACGCGCCGCCGATCGTCTTGGTCGTGTTGGTCATACCGGATGCGACGCCCGTCTGGCCGACGGGGGCCGCAGCCGCCGCGGCGGCGGGCAGGGCCGCGACGAGCGCGCCCGAGCCGAGGCCCGCGATGACCATGTTGAGGATGACCTGCCACACCTCGAGGTGGAACGGCAGGAACGACAGGTAGCCGACCGCGACGAAGGCCGTCGCGACGATGAGCGCGAGCCGCGGGGCGATGCGGCGCGAGATCGCCGCGAACAGCAGGGCGCCGACGATCATCGCGACGAGGTAGGCGCCCACGAGGTACGAGCGGGTGTCCTCGTCGAGCCCGAGGCCGTAGCCGTAGGTCGCCGGGTCGGTCGCCGCGTAGGTGAGCAGCGGGGCCTGCGCGCCGAGGACGCTGATGCCGAAGAGCCCCGCCGTGATGAGGACGGGCCACATCGCGGGCTGCCGCATGACGCGCAGGTCGATGCCCGGGTCGGGGTGGCGCAGCTCCCAGCGCGCGAACATCCCGAGGATCGCGGCGCCGATGACGACGGAGACGACGAGCGCGACGACGCGCGTCTCCATGGGGATGAGCGTGTCGCCGATCTCCGAGATGCGCAGGAACACGAGCCCCGCCGTGATCGCGAGCAACCCCAGCGACAGCAGCGTGAATCCGACGCCGTCGAGGCTGCGGCGGCCCTGCGGCTCCGACTCCGGCACCCCGAACAGGATCGCGAAGAAGACGAGCGTGACCGCGATCGCGGGTACGAAGAGCGTGAGCATGAGGTCGCCGTCGACCGCGCGGAGCACGCGGCTCGCGCCGAGCGCGCCGATGATCGCGCCCGCCTCGAGCGCGACCACGAGGAAGCCGGCCGCGCGGCGCGTCTGCGAGCGACCCGAGCCGCTGCGCCGTCCGCGGTCGAAGATGAGGGCGACCTCGAGCGGCAGCCACACGACGTAGAACGCCTGCAGCGACCACGCGACGAGGAAGGTCGTGAAGTCGGCGGCGACCGCGAGCCACCACGTCGCGCCCGCCGTGAGCGCCGTCGTCACGAGCAGGATCCGCTTGTGCCCGTACATGTCGCCGAGCTTCGAGAACACCGGCACGACGATCGCCGAGAGCAGCAGTTGGGCGGCCTCGAACCAGTTGAAGTCGCCGTCGTGGATCGACAGGTGGCTCACGATGTTGGGGATGAGCGGGACGTAGAAGCCCTGCAGGATCCCGCTCGTCAACTCGACGAGGAAGAGGTAGCCGACGAGGGAGAACGTGATCGCACCGGTCGTGCGGGCTCGGGATGCCATGAACGGATGCTAGACCCCGCGGAGGGTCGGTACCGTTGAGGCATGGCGGATGCGGAGCGCGAGGTCCTCGACTGGGAGCTCTTCGGGCGCGCCTCGCGTGAGCTCGCGGAGACGATCGCCGCCGACCGCTTCCGGCCCGACGCGATCGTCGCGATCGCGCGCGGAGGCCTCCCGCTCGCCGGTGCGCTCGGCTACGCGCTCGACGTCAAGATGCTCGGCAGCCTCAACGTGGAGTTCTACACGGGCGTCGAGACGCGTCTCGACGAGCCCGTGCTGCTGCCGCCGACGCTCGACCAGGAGTCGCTCGCCGGCAAGCGCATCCTGCTCGCCGACGACGTCGCCGACTCCGGCCGCACCCTCGCGCTCGTGCTGCAGCTGCTCGAGGCGGGCGGTGGCGAGGTGCGCACGGTGTGCCTCTACGCGAAGCCCGGCACGGTGCACGAGCCCTACTACACCTGGCGGCGCACCGACCGCTGGATCATGTTCCCCTGGAGCGCGGCCGGGCCGGTCGCCTTCCCGGCCGACGACGAGGCGGCAGAGGGCGCCGCGTGAGCGTGCACCTCGTGGGCGGGGGCTGGTCGCCCGGCGGCGACCCCGAGGTCACGTCCGCGTTCCTCGCGGAGGCAGCGGGGCGTGCCGCCGGGAGCGGGCGGATCGTCCCGCGCGTCGGCATCCTCATGGTCGTCGACGCGGACACCCCCTCGGCGGAGTACCGCGAGGGCTACCCGGAGTCGTTCCGCCGCGTCGCCGCGTGCGAGCCGGTCGTCACGATCGTCGGTTCGGGGGAGACCTTCGCGCCGAGCGTGCTCACGGGCATCGACGGCCTCGTCGTCGCGGGCGGCCTGACCCCGGCGTACCTCGCCGCCGTGGATCCGCTCGTGGAGGAGATCCGCCTGCTCGTGGCGGACGGCCTGCCGTACCTCGGCTTCTCGGCGGGGGCGATGATCGCCGCCGACCGCGCGATCGTGGGCGGCTGGCGCATCAACGGCATCCCGGTGTGCCCCGAGGAGACCGCGGAGGACCTCGACGAGGTCACCGTCGTCGAGGGGCTCGGACTGGTCGACCTCGCGGTCGACGTGCACGCGGCGCAGTGGGGCACGCTCAGCCGCCTCGTCGCGGCCACGGAGGCGGGACTCGTCGACGGCGGCGTCGCGATCGACGAGCGGACCGCGCTCGTCGTGGGCGACGACGGCTTCGCGGTGTTCGGCGAGGGCAGCGTGTGGCAGGTGCTGGACGAGCCCGCGGGCGTCATCGTGGGCACGCTCGGCGCATGACGCCGCCCCGCCCCATCTCCGAGCTCGTCGACCCGGGCTGGGCCGCGGCGCTCGAGCCCGTCGCACCGCAGATCGCGCGGATGGGGGAGCTGCTGCGCGCGGAGGTCGCCGCCGGCCGCCCGTACCTCCCGGCGGGCACCCACGTGCTGCGGGCGTTCACGCAGCCCTTCGACGAGGTGCGCGTGCTCATCGTCGGCCAGGACCCGTACCCGACGCCCGGGCACCCGATCGGCCTCTCCTTCGCGGTCGAGCGCCATGTCCGTCCGCTGCCGAGGAGCCTGCAGAACATCTACAAGGAGCTCGCGTCCGACCTCGGCGTCACGCCCCCCGAGCACGGCGACCTGTCGGGCTGGAGCGGGCAGGGGGTCATGCTGCTCAACCGCGTGCTCACGGTGCGCGCGGGCGCCTCGGGGTCGCACCGCGGCATGGGGTGGGAGGCGGTGACCGAGCACGCCATCCGGGCCCTCGTCGCGCGCGACGCCCCGCTCGTCGCGATCCTGTGGGGTCGCGACGCGGGCACGCTCCGCCCGCTGCTCGGCGACACGCCGATCATCGCCTCCGCGCACCCGAGCCCCCTCTCGGCGCATAACGGGTTCTTCGGATCGCGTCCGTTCAGCCGCGCGAACGCGCTCCTCGAGCAGGCGGGCGGGCGTCCGGTGGACTGGGACCTGCGCGGGCTCGACTCCGCCGTCACCGACTGACCGGGAGGCGGGCTCCGCCGAAAGGGGGAGGCGAGCGGCGCTCGAAGATCGCTACCGTGGACGACATGGCCGGGCCCGTCATCGAGATCCAATCCCTGACCAAGCGTTTCGGCGGCACGACAGCCGTCGACGATCTGAGCTTCCGGGTCGAACCCGGCGTCGTGACGGGCTTCCTCGGCCCGAACGGTGCGGGCAAGACGACTACGTTGCGCTCGCTCGTCGGCCTCGTGCGCCCCACGAGCGGCCGCGCGACCTTCGACGGCCGCAGCTACCACGAGCTCGAGGCGCCGTTGCGCACGGTCGGCACGGCCCTCGAGGCGGCGAGCTTCCATCCGGGGCGGAGCGGCCGCGACCACCTGCGCGTCATGGGCGCCGCCGCGGGCATCCCGAGCGGTCGCGTCGACGAGGTGCTCGAGTGGGTGGGGCTCGCGGACGCCGGGCGCCGCCGCGTGGGCGGGTACTCGCTCGGCATGCGCCAGCGTCTCGGCCTCGCCGCCGCCCTGCTCGGCGACCCCGGTGCGCTCGTGCTCGACGAGCCGATCAACGGGCTCGACCCCGAGGGCATCCGCTGGATCCGCGTCTTCCTGCGCGACCTCGCGGCCCAGGGCCGCACCGTGCTCGTGTCGTCGCACCTCCTGAGCGAGGTGCAGCAGACGGTCGACCGCGTCGTCATCATCTCCCGCGGCCGCCTCGCCTACGAGGGCACCCTCGACGGGCTCGAGGCCGGCGCGACGGCGCGCGTGCACGTCGACGCCGCCGACCGCGACGCCCTCGCCCGCGCCCTGCAGGCCGCGGGGGCGCAGGTCGACGCGGCCGCCGACGGCCTGCACGTCACGGGCCTCGACGCCGAGGCGATCGGCCGCCACGCGCTCGCCGCGGGCGTGCCCCTGCGATTGCTCGTGCCGCAACGGGAGGGCCTCGAGGACGTCTTCCTCGGGATCGTCGGAGAGGGGGAGATCCGCTGATGCTGCGCTCGTTCCGCTCCGAGATGCTCAAGATCGCCACGACGCGTGCGTGGTGGGTGCTCGCCCTCATCCTCTTCGTCTGGACGGGCTTCAACGCCGCCGTCATCGCCGCCCTCGGCGGGGTGCTCGTCGACGAGGCGAACGGCATGTTCGGCCCCGAGGCCGTGCCGCCGCTCGTCTACAGCACCGCGACCTCCATCGGCTACGTGTTCCCGCTCCTGTTCGGAGCGCTCGCCTCCACCTCCGAGGCGCGCCACCAGACGCTCACCCCGACCTTCCTCGCGACGCCGCGCCGCGGCCTCGTGCTCGGCGGCAAGATCGGCGCGGGCGTCGTGTGGGGCGCCGTCTTCGGCGTCGTCGGCCTCGTCGCGGCGGCGGGCCTCGGTGCGCTCGTCCTGCAGCTCGTGGGCGTCGACCCCGGTTTCGGCTCGAGCGACACCTGGGCGCTCATCGGCCGTGCGCTGCTCGCGATGGCGCTGTGGGCCGTCATCGGTGTCGGCCTCGGTGTGCTCATGCCCAACCAGGTCGCCGTCATCGTGACGGTGCTCGCGTTCACCCAGTTCCTCGAGCCGCTCCTGCGCCTCGGCACCGCGTTCTGGGAGTGGACGGCCGCGATCGGCCGCTTCCTCCCGGGCGCCGCCACCGACGCGCTCGTCGGGTCGAGCATCTACGCCCTCGTCTCCGGGGGCGCCGCGAACGCCCTCGAATGGTGGCAAGGTGGACTCGTGCTCGCGGGCTACGCCGCGCTGTTCCTCGCGATCGGCGGGCTCACGACGTGGCGCCGTGACGTGACCTGAGGCCGGAGGGGGCGGGATGCTCGAAGAGGAATACAACCCGCGACGGAAGCTGCCGCCCCACCTGCGCCCGAAGCCGGAGCCGGAGCCCGCGTTCGCGTTCACGATCCGCGACGCGACCGAGCAGGATCTACCCGACATCCGCGAGATCTACAACCACTACGTCGCCAACTCGACGGTCACGTTCGACGAGGAGCCTCAGACGCTCAAAGAGCTGCGCGCGAAGTTCCGCCACAACGCGAAGCTCGGCTACCCGTGGCTCGTCGCCGTGTCTCCGTCGGGTCAGATCCTGGGCTACGCGTGCGCCTCGCCGTGGAAGCAGAAGGCGGCCTACCGCTACACGGTCGAGAACTCGATCTACCTGGGGCCCGCCTCGACGGGCAAGGGACTCGGTAAGGAGCTCATGGCGGAGTTCCTGCGCCGCGCCAAGGAGGCGGGCATCAAGGAGGTCATCGCGGTGATCGCCGACAAGGGCGCCGAGGCCTCGATCGCGATGCACAAGAACTTCGGCTTCAAGGAGATCGGGCACATGGGCAAGGTCGGCTACAAGTTCGACCGCTGGCTCGGCACCGTCCTCATGCAGAAGAGCCTCAAGTGAGCGCACTGCAGCTGCGGCTCGTGCTCGAGAGCGACGACATCGACGCCGCGCTCGCGTTCTACCGCGACACGCTCGGGCTGCCCGTGCAGGAGGCGTACGAGCGTCGCGCTCGAGGTGGCGGATGCCCGTGAGGCGACGGATGCGGCAGTCGCCGGGGGAGCGGAGCTCGTCGCACCGCCGACCGAGACGCCGTGGCGCTCGCTCAACGCGCGGCTCAAGGGCCCCGACGGCGTCGCCCTCACCCTTTTCCAGGAGCTGGACCAGAGCGAGGGCGACGGCGAGGGCTGATCGTCAGCTGCGCGGGGTGGCCCTCCGCAGCAGCAGGTGGCCGAGCCCGGCCGCGAGCACGGCGGGCACGAGCATCCAGCTCGCGACGCCGAGCGTGCCGAGGCCGAGGAGGGTCTCCCAGACCCGCGGCCAGCTGTCCGTGAGGGTGATCGCGGCGGCGGCGGCGACCACGAGCACGCCCAGCGCGAGCAGCGACGTCGTGAGGCCGAACGCACGCCACCGCACGAAGATGGCGGCGAAGATCAAGCCCGTGAAGAAGAAGAACACGAACCAGCAGAAGTAGATCCACCACTGGGCGAGCCAGCCGGCGTCGGTGGCGAAGTAGTTCGTGCCGAAGAAGCTGCCGAGCACACCCCAGCCGTCGGTGAGCACCTCGAGCCACCGGGCGAACGTCATGATCGAGGCGTACGCGACCGACAGCATGACGAACGTCAGCGCGGCGCCCGCGCTGAACGCGCGGCGCGTCGAGCCGTAGCCGAGCGCGAGCGGGAACGCGAGGTTCACCGCCTGCACCGCGACGACGAGCATGTAGACGAAGATCCACGCGCCGGCGCCGTTGTAGCGGATGCCCTCGGCGGCGTCCTGCGCGTCGGCCCCCGACATCGAGGCCATGATCAGCCACCAGATGAACCAGGTGCCGGCGAAGATCAGTCCGAGCACCATCAGCGGCATCCCGACGGTGGTCATCGGGTTGGCCGTGAGCAGGCGCACGATGCGCCAGACCCGGGTGCCGGGCGATGCCGGGGCGTGCGTGGATGCGGCGATGGCGGTCATGCGGGCACTCCGTTCGTGCGGACGGCGGTCTCGTCGGTGGTCGTGCGGACGACGAGCTGCTGCAGCGAGACGGGCGCGAGCTCGAGTCCCGCTGCGCGGGCCTCGGCGCGCCCGGCCTCGTCGAGACCCGCGACGGTGGCGGTCGCGAGGCCTCCGAGGGCGTTGCGGTGCAGCACCTCGCGGCCCGCGGTGAAGGCCTCGACGGCGCTGCGGACGCCGACGACGTCGACGGCGGACCCGCGCAGCTCGTCGGCATCCGCGTCGATGATGATGCGCCCGTCGTCGATGACCACCACGTGCTCGAGGAGGTTCGAGACCTCGTCGATAAGGTGCGTCGACAGCACGACGGTGCGCGGGTGCTCGGCGAAGTCGGCGAGCAGCGTGTCGTAGAACAGCTGGCGGGCCACGGCGTCGAGCCCGAGGTACGGCTCGTCGAAAAAGGTCAGCGGGGCCCGGCTCGCGAGCCCGACGATGACGCCGACCGCCGAGAGCTGGCCGCGGGAGAGCCTCTTGACGCGACGGTTCACGGGCAGACGGAACCGCTCCACGAGCTTCTCGGCGAAGTCCTGGTCCCACTCGGGGAAGAACCACGGGGCGCTGCGCAGCACGTGCTTCACACGGAAGTCCTCGGGGTAGCGCTGGCTCTCCTTGATGAAGCACACGCGGTCGAGCACGCGGGCGTTCTCGACGGGGTTCTCGCCGAACACCTCGATCGTGCCGGCAGTCGCGAATTCCTGGCCGGTGAGTAGCTGCATGAGCGTCGTCTTGCCGGCGCCGTTGCGGCCGAGGAGGCCGTGGATGCGGTTCTCCTCGAGCGCGACGCTCGCGTCGGACACGGCGTGCACGGCGTTCGCGCCGTGTCCGTAGGTCTTCGACAGGCCGTCGACGCGGATCACGGTGGTCACCGTCCGTCCTCCCGGATCATGGTGGCGAGCTGGTCGGGGGTGATCCCGAGCCGCTGGGCCTCGGTCAGCAGGGGAGCGATGTACTGCTCCCGGAATCGGTCGCGGCGCTGGGCCACGAGGCGGGCGCGTGCGCCCTCGGCGACGAACATGCCGATGCCTCTCTTCTTGTAGAGGACCCCCTGGCCCACGAGCAGGTTGACGCCCTTCGCGGCGGTGGCCGGATTGATGCGGAGGAACGCGGCGAGCTCGTTGGTGGAGGGGACCTGGGTCTCTTCCGGGAGGCGGCCCGCGACGACGTCGTCTTCGAGCTGTTCCGCGATCTGCAGGAAGATCGGGCGACTGTCGTCCACGTGGGGCTCCCGCTTGGTGGGTGGGTTCATTACTTGAGTAACTAACCAAGCATCCATCTCGACGAATGTCAACCCCCGTGTGCGTCCTCGGCCTACGCTCGGGAGGGTGTTCGAGCTCCACCACCTCAGCGCCGTCGAGCAGCTCGACTGGCTGCGCCGCGGCGAGGTGACCCCGCGCGAGCTCGCCGAGCACTACCTCGCGCGCATCGAGCGGCTCGACCCCGAGCTCGGCGCCTTCGCCGTCGTCGACGCCGATGCCGCCCTCCGGCGGGCGGAGGAGGTCGCCTCCCTGCCGCACGCGCTCGCGCTGTGGGGCCTCCCGCTCGCCGACAAGGCGCTCGTCGCGCGCGCCGGTCGGGTGACCGACTACGGCTCGCGTGCGTTCGCGGGCGTCATCTCCGAGGAGAGCGACGAGCTCGCGACGGTGCTCGACGACGCGGGGTCGGTGAGCCTCGGCGCGACGGCGGCCCCCGAGTTCGGGTTCCCCAGCTACACGGAGCCTCTCGCGGGGCGCCCCGCGCGCAACCCCTACGACCTCGCGCTCGGCGCCGGCGGCTCGAGCGGCGGTGCGGCCGTCGCGGTCGCGGCGGGCCTCCTCCCGGTCGCGCCGAGCTCCGACGGTGGCGGCTCCATCCGCATCCCCGCGGCCGCGACGGGGCTCGTGGGGCTCAAGCCCTCACGGGGGCGCGTCCCCGCGGGCTCCGGCTTCGGCAGCCTCGCGGGGCTCGTGCAGGCGGGGCCGCTCGCGCGCACGGTCGCGGACGCCGGCCTGCTGCTCGACGCGCTCGCGGCGGCGCCCGGAGCGCGGGCGTCGTGGGCGACCGTGCCGCCCGACGAGGGAGGCGACGGCCCGTTCCTCGCGGCCGCGACGCGCGGCGAGGGGCGCTTCCAGCTCGCCGTCACGCTCGACTCGCCGTGGGCGACCGCCTACGAGCTCGCGCTCGACCCCGCCGCGCGCGCGGCGGTGGATCTCGCCCTCGCCGAGCTCGGCGCGCTCGGCCACGGCGTCGAGGAGTTGCGGGTTCCCGAGGAGCCGGGATACGCATCCGCGTTCCGTGCGATCTGGCAGGGCGGTGCCGCGACCCTGCCGCTCGACGACGAGCAGCTCGCGCTCGTCGAGCCGCTCACGCGCTGGCTCGTGGAGCAGGGGCGCTCGCTCGGCGCTCGCGACCTCGGGTCGGCCCTCGAGTGGCTCGCCGGCTTCGAGCGGCGCACGATCGCACGCTTCGCGCCGTTCGACGCCGTGCTCACGCCCGCGCTCGCCCTCACGCCCCGTCCCGTCGGCTGGTACGACCCCGAGGACGGCGAGGAGAACTTCGCCCAGCAGGTCCGCTACACGCCGTTCACGAGCTTTGTGAACGTCGCGGGGCTGCCGGCGATCACGCTGCCGGTCGCCGTCACGGATGCGGGGCTCCCGATGGGCGTGCAGCTCATCGGCCGCCCGGGAGGGGAGCGCACGCTGCTCGCGATCGGCGCGCAGCTCGAGCGGCGGCTCGGGTGGCAGCGTCGGCATCCGCCCGCCTGGACCGCGTGAAGCGTCGAAGGCTCGGCGGACTCGAAGCTTGGTTAGGTAAGCCTGACCTATACTGGGAGCGATGCTCCTCTCCGACGTGCTCCCCGCCTCGATCGCCTGGCACCACAACCCGGGCGACTCCGTGCTGCTCGGCGCCGTCGAGGACGACATCGCGATCGTCGAGACCGTGCTCGCCACGCTGCCCGCCAAGACGCGCGGGCAGGTGTTCGTCGAGGTGACCGACGCATCCGGCATCCGCGAGCTCGCCGCCCCCGGCCGCGTGTGCGTCACGTGGCTGCTGCGCGACCGCGGACAGAGCCTGCGCGCCGCCGTCGACGCGTGGCTCTCCGAGATGCTCCCCGTCGAGGCCGAGCGCGAGCACCACGTCTACGCGTGGATCTCGGGCGACCGCGCCGCCCACGCCCTCACCTCGTCCTGAGGCTCAGGCGTAGCCGCCCTTCTCCAGTCCCGCCTCGACCTCGAAGCGGTTCGTGCGCGCGACGCGACCCGCCGCGAGGTACAGCACCGGGAGGCTGAGCCCGTAGCGGCGCCACTGCTCGCGGTGCACGGCCTCGTGCTCGAGCACGCGGTCCGAGAGCGCATCCCGGGTCAGGTAGACGGCGCCGATCGTCGTGCCGCCGCGCCCGAACGACCAACGGGGGAGGTGGTGGATGACGTGCAGGCCGTGGCTGCTCCGGTGGCGCCCGAATAGGATCGTGCCCCACACGAACGCGCACGCCGTCGCGAGCCAGTAGCCGGGCAGCGCCACGACACGCGACAGCAGCACGCGGCGCAGCCCCGGGACCCGTACGGCGGCGCGTGTGAGCGAGGCAGCCGCGCGCTCCAGCCGGTTCGGATGCTCGGGCCGCACGGGTGCGATCACGCGCCCGCCCCGGGGCGTCCGAAGGCCTCGAGCCAGCGCAGCCACACCTCGCTCACCGTCGGGTAGGCGGGGACGGCGTGCCAGAGCCGGTCGAGCGGCACCTCGCCGACGACCGCGATCGTCGCTGCCTGAAGCAGCTCGCCGACATCCGGGCCGACGAAGGTCGCGCCGACGAGCACGCCGCGGTCCAGGTCGACGACGGCACGGGCCCGGCCTCGGTAGTCGTCGGCGTAGACGGACGCCCCCGCGACCCACGAGAGGTCGTAGTCGAGCACGCGCACCCGCAGCCCGGCGTCCGCGGCGGCCGCCGCCGTGAGGCCGACGGATGCGACCTCCGGCTCGGTGAACGTCACCTGCGGCACGGCGCGGTGGTCGGCGGTCGCGACGTGCGCGCCCCACGGGGCGTCGTCGACGGGCCGACCCGCGGCGCGTGCGGCGATCACGTCGCCCGCGGCGCGCGCCTGGTACTTGCCCTGGTGGGTGAGCTTCGCGCGGCCGTTGACGTCACCGACGGCGTAGAGCCAGTCGTGGCCCGGCACGCGCATCGTGTCGTCGACCTCGATCGCCTTCCCGGCCTCGAAGCCGAGCAGCTCGAGCCCGAGGTCGTGTGTGCGGCCGACGCGGCCGGTCGCGACCAGCACGCGCTCTGCGAGCACGCGCGATCCGTCGTCGAGGGTCAGCACGGCGTTCTTCTCGGCCCGGTGCGCCTCGACGACATCCGCGTCGGTCAGTACGCGCACGCCCCGCGCCTCGAGCCCCTCGCGCACGAGGTCGGCGGCGAACGGCTCCTGGCCGCTCAGCAGCCCGTGGCGCGCGATGAGCGTCACGCGGCTGCCGAGGCTCGCGTAGGCCGTCGCGAGCTCGCATCCGACGACCCCGCCGCCGAGCACGGCGAGCGTCTCGGGCACCTCGGATGCCGAGGTCGCCTCGCGCGAGGTCCACGGCTCGACGTCCGCGAGGCCCGGGACGTCGGGCAGCACGGGCACCGAACCCGTGCAGACGGCGACGGCGTGGCGCGCGGTGAGCTCGATGACGGTGCCGTCGGACGCCGTCACCATGACGCGCCGCGGACCGCTGAGCTCGGCGTGGCCCCGCACCAGCTCGATGCCCGCACCGTCGAGCCACTCGACCTGCGAGGCGTCGTCGCGGCCGTGCGTGATGCGGTCGCGGCGGCGGAACACAGCCCGCGCGTCGACCTCGCCCGTGACGGCCTCCGCAGCCCCCTCGACGGCGCGCGCGGCCCGTATCGCGGCACCGGCCCGCAGGAGCGCCTTGGACGGCATGCACGCCCAGTACGAGCACTCGCCGCCGACGAGCTCCTCCTCGACGACGACGGTGCTGAGCCCGCCCTGCACCGTGCGGTCGGCGACGTTCTCGCCCACCGCTCCGGCCCCGATCACGACGACGTCGACCTCGCGCGTGTCCATGACCCGAGCGTAGGCCGTGGGCCTGGTCGGCGGGAGTGGTCGCGTGGGCGACCGAGCGAGCGGGCACCCACCCCGAGCAAGCGGGCGGAGAACCGTTGATGCGGCGGGGGATGTTGCTCCCGCCGCCCGCACGGTTCGCCGCCCGCATCCGCAGGTGCTCCCGCCGACGCTGCAGTTGCTCCCGCCGCAGGAACCGCTGCAGCCGCTGCTCAGCGGTGACGGGGCGTGTGCCCTGGCGACCCCGCGTCAGCCCCGCAGCGCCGCGATGAGCCGCAGGATCGTGGGCGCGTCGTCGACGGCCTTCTCCGCCGACTCGGGCGCGAACGACGCGATCGTCGCGCCGGCGAACGGCAGTCGACGCACGAGCGCCTTCACCGCGGCCGAGAGCTGGGCCGCCGAGACGCCGAACGGGATCGGGTCGAGCAGCCCTTCGAACTCGGCGGGGTCCAGCACGTCCAGGTCGATGTGCACGTAGACGCGGGAGGCGCCCGTCGCGGCGACCGACTCGGCGACGGCCTCGGCATCCGCGAGCCCCGCGACGTCGATCGAGACGACGCCCTTCTCGCGCGCGAAGTCCTCCTCGCCCGGGTCCCACTCGCGTGCGCCCGCGACGACGACGTGCGACGGGTCGACGTGCCCCGCCTCGACGATCGACGCGAGCACCATGCCGCCGAACGCGCCCGACGGCGAGGTCGCGGGCGTGTTGAGGTCGGGATGCGCGTCGAACCACACGAGGGCGAGATCCGGCCCGCCGACGTGCGCGACGGCGGCCGCCGACACGCCGCAGTCGCCGCCGATGACGATCGCGGGGTCGTCGAGCTCGCGCAGCACGTGCGTGAGGCGCTCGCGCACGATCTCGAGCGAGCCGAAACGGGCGATGCCCGTCTCCAGCTCGTCGCCCGCCTCGAGCGGCACCTCGACCTCGCGCGTCGCCGCGGCGGGGAGGTCGGCGCGGATCGCGTGGGCTCCCTCGGCGAGCCGCATCGCACGGCTCGAGGGGGACCCCTGCCACTGCGGGACGACGACGAAGGTCATGCGCACTCCGGTCTCTCGCGCGAGCCTCGCGCGGACACCCGCATCCTATTCCGGGGCCCGCGTCAGCGGATCGTGAGCTCGCCGACGACGCCGTCGACGTCGCGCCACGAGGTGCCGTCGAGCGCCGACAGGCCACCCGCCGCGACGAGCTCGTAGACGCCGGAGGGGAGCGACGCCTCCGCACCGGCCTCGGCGCCGTCGGCCGGGCACGCGCTCAGCGCGAGGGTGACGGGCACCTCGCCCGACCCTGCGGGCACCTCGAGGGAGGCGTGGGGCGGCTCGGGCGACGCGAAGCCGGCGACGGTGCCCTCGCGCACGAGCACGAGCTGCGTGAGGAGGAGCTCGGAGTCCGTGGCGGGCACGGCGTCCGGCGCGATCGCGAGCCCGGTGCCGAGCACGAGCGTCCCCGGCTCGGTCGCGACGGGCGTGAGGGTGAGGGTCAGCACGGGGGACTCGGCCGCCTTTAGCGAGGCGCCGCACGGCACCGCCGCGACCGAGAGCGCGCCCGCGCCGGTGTCCCGCGCCGCGGACTCGGGAGCCTCGTCGGGCGCCGCCGCGCTGCCCGCGCCGTCGCTCCCGCTCATGGTCGTCGAGGCGCCGAGACCGACCGTGGCCGGCACGACGATCGCCGCTGCTGCGAGCCCGGTGAGGGCGCCCGCCGTGATCCGCTTGGGACGGCGCCGGGCGCGCGCGAGACGGATGATGCGCTCGGCGTCGAGGCGGTCGCCGCCCCCGTCGCCGCCCTGCAGGAGGGCGCGGAGCTCAGACTCGGTGGGCACGGTCGCCCTCCTTCGCGTCGGGTTCGACGGGGTCGCGGCGCAGGGACGGCGTGCGCAAGGGGGTCGTGCCGGTGCCGGGGCGCGCCCCGCCCGGGCCGAGCCGGTCGGCCGCCGTGCCGTCGTCGGCGAGGGCGATCGCCATCTTGGCGAGACCGTCGCTCAGGTAGCGCTTGACGGCGCCCGAGCTGATGCCGAGGGTCTCGGCGATGTCGTCGACCTTGAGGTCGTCGTAGTAGCGCAGCACGAGGCACGCGCGCTCGCGGGGCGTGAGCTTCTGCAGCTCGCCGTGCACATCGATGCGCAGGTCGGTCTCGGCGTCGGCGGCGGGCAGCACGTCGGGCTCGTACTGGGTGGGGGCGACCTTGCGCCAGCGGCTCACCCGGCGCCCGCGGTCGACGGAGGCGTTGAGGATCGCCCGGCGCACGTACGACTCGGCGCTCGCGACCGTGAAGCCGTTGCGGAGACGGCCGAAGGTGCGCACGAGCGCGTCCTGCACGAGGTCGGCGGCGTCGTCCGCGCTGCCGGTGAGGAGGGTCGCGTAGCGGAGGAGGGCGTCACCGCGCTCGGCGACGAGCTGCGTCACGACGCGCTCCCACTGCGGCTCGACCACGGCGTCCTCCCTCCTACCTGTTCAGACGGACGGTACGCGCGAAACGTTGGGGCCGGGCGCGAGACGCTCCGCGAGGGCGGCGCCCGCGCGCTCGATCCAGCGCGTCGCCTCCGTCATCGCCGCCTCGGCGGTGCCCGCGAGCTCGACGAGCGACGCCGCCGGGATCCCGGATGCCGCGCCCGAGTCGATCGCGCCCGCGACGAGGGCGACGGGCACGCCGGCGTCCTCCGCGCGGCGCAGGATCGCGCCCGCGACCTTGCCCGCGGCGGTGGCGGCATCGACGCGGCCCTCCCCCGTGACGACGAGGTCGGCGGCCGGGATCGCGTCGTCGAGTCCCGTGAGGGCGGAGACCGCGGCCGAGCCGGAGACCATGTGGGCACCCCACGCGGTCACGAGCCCGTACGCCGTGCCGCCCGCCGCGCCGGCGCCGGGGGAGTCGCGGTCGCCGCCGAGCACCCCGGCGAGCCGGGCGAGGGCGGCGTCGAGCTCGCGCACCTGCTCGGCGTCGGCGCCCTTCTGGGGCCCGAAGACGGATGCCGCCCCGCGCGGTCCGGTGAGCGGCGCGTCGACGTCGCACCACAGCTCGAGCTCGGCCGGGGGAGTGCGCAGGCCCGCGAGGTCGACGCGGTCGAGCCGCGCGAGGGCGGCGCCGCCGTCGGGGAGCGCACGCCCCTCGGCGTCGAGGAACCGGGCGCCGAGCGGGTCGGGGCGCTCCATGCGCCAGAGGCCGACGCAGTCGGCGAGCTCCACGAGCGCGCGCCCGTCGGGCAGTTCGAGCCACCGGCCGGGAGCGGGCCGGCCGTCCGCCCCCGTGACCTCGCCCGCGTCGCGCAGCGCGGCATCCGGAACCGCCGCGGCGACGACTTCGAGCGTTCCCACGCCGCCGTCGGCCTGGGGCAGCACGAGAACCTCGTCGTCCGGGCGCACCGAGCGCCAGCCCGCCGCGATCGCGAGCGCGGCGTCGCGCGCCGAGCACGAGCCTGTGAAGGAGTCGGGGGCCACGACGACGCGCATACGACCAGTCTGGCGGCGCGCACGGCGACGGACGGCAGAAGAAGTGCCCTCGACACGATTCGAACGTGCGACTTCTTCCTCCGGAGGGAAGCGCTCTATCCACTGAGCTACGAGGGCGCGGCACTTAGGCTATCAGCATGCCGTCCGCCCTCCCCGCAGCCCGACGACCGTGACGCTGCGGCGCGAGGTCCGATCCAGCCTGACCCTCCGGGTCGACGATCCGACGGCCTTCGCGCTCGCGCTCGCCGTCGCCGAGGGGGTGCCGACGACGATCGAGACCCTCCGCGTCGCGCTGGACGGCGACCCCGTCACGACGCGTCCGCTCGCCGACGCGCACGGCACGCGGCTCGACCTCTTCGAGACGACCGCCCACGGCATCCTGCAGGTCGACTACGCGGCGACCGTGGTCGGCCGCGCGTCGCCCGCGCCCGTCGACCCCCTCGACGCCGTCGTGTACCTGCGCCCGAGCCGCTACGTGCCGTCGGACGCCCTCACCCAGTTCGCGCGCGACACCTTCCCCGGGCTCGAGGGCTGGCCGCTCGCGCGGGCCGTCGGCGACTGGGTGTTCGAGCACCTCCGCTACGACCCCGCGGCGACGTCGCCCACGGGCGGCGCGGCCGAGACCCTCGAGGCGGGCGCCGGCGTCTGCCGCGACTTCACGCACGTCACCGCGGCCCTCCTGCGCGCGCTCGACCACCCCGCGCGCCTCGTGTCGGTCTACGCGCCGCAGCTCGAGCCGATGGATCTGCACGCGGTCGCCGAGGTGCTCGTCGAGGGGCGCTGGGTGGTGGTCGACGCGACCCGACTCGCCCCGCGCACGGGCCTCGTGCGGATCGCGACCGGCCGCGACGCCGCCGACACGGCGTTCGAGACCAACACGCTCGCCGACGTCGAGCTTCTCGCGATGTCGATCGACGCGCGGGCCGACCTCGAGCTCGACGACGACCACACCGAGCCGGTCGAGCTCGGCTGAGGGTCAGAGCGAGGAGAGCGCGGCCTCCACGAGCTGCTGCGCGTCGGCGGGGGAGGAGAACCACACCGAGCGGACGACGAGCCACGTGGAGCCGTCGAAGGCGATCGCCTCGCCCGCCCCGCCCGCCACGCGGAACCAGCCGTAGGACGCGCTCGTACCGGACGCCGCCTCCGCCTGCTTCGCCGCGAGGGCGGTCTCGTCGAGGATCGCGGCCGAGACGTCGATCGTGTCGCCGCTCGTGTCGTTCTGCCAGCGGCACGCGACCCCCTCCGCGTCGAGAGCCGCCCGGGCCGCCGTCCCGGCCTCCGGCGACCACGACGCCAGCAGCGAGAAGTTCGGGTTGAAGTCGTACATCGCCTGGAGCGTCACGAGCTCGTCGCACGCGATGCCGAGCGGCGTCGGCGCGGGCTCGCCCGACGGCTCCGCGCTCGGCGTGGGCGTCGCGCTCGGCGTCGCGCTCGGCGTGCGGGTGGGCTCGGGCTCGGGCGCGGAGGGCGTGCAGGCCGTGAGCATCACCCCCGCGGCGATCAGGACGGATGCGGAGGCAAGCTGCAGGGGACGGCGGCGCATGGGCCCATCATCGCGCCCGCGCACCCGCTCGCCCGGGAGCGACGGGCGGGACGACTAGGATCGGAACTCGTGAATCCCGCCGAACTCGCCGCCGTCCTGCTCCAGCTCGTGCGCCGGGCGGCCGCCGAGCGAGGCACCGACCCCGAGCAGATCACCCCCGAGGACGTCACGCTCGAGCGTCCGCGCAACCGCGACCACGGCGACTGGGCCTCGAACGCCGCGCTCAAGCTCGGCAAGCGCCTCGGCGTCGCCCCGCGCGAGCTCGCCGAGCAGCTCGCCGCCTCCCTCGGCGAGGTGGACGGGATCTCGGGCGCGGAGGTGGCCGGGCCCGGCTTCCTCAACATCACGCTCGACGCCGCCGCGGCGGGCGTCCTCGCGGCCCGCGTCCTCGAGCAGGGCGAGCAGTACGGGCGCGGCGCCCTCTACGACGGCGTGCGCATCAACCTCGAGTTCGTCTCCGCCAACCCGACGGGCCCCATCCACATCGGCGGCACGCGCTGGGCGGCCGTCGGCGACAGCCTCGCGCGCCTCATGGAGGCACAGGGCGGCCTCGTCACGCGCGAGTACTACTTCAACGACCACGGCGCCCAGATCGACCGCTTCGCGCGCAGCCTCCTCGCGGCGCACCACGGCGAGCCGGCCCCCGAGGACGGCTACGGCGGTGCCTACATCCACGACATCGCCGCCCGCGTGAAGGAGACCTACCCGGGCGACATCGACGCGCTCCCGCGCGACGAGCAGCAGGAGGTCTTCCGCGAGCTGGGCGTGGCGCAGATGTTCGGCGAGATCAAGGCGAGCCTGCACGACTTCGGCGTCGACTTCGACGTCTACTTCCACGAGAACTCGTTGCACGAGTCGGGCGCCGTCGACCGCGCTGTCGCACGTCTGCGCGAGCTCGGCCACATCTACGAGAAGGACGGCGCCACCTGGCTGCGCACGACCGGCTTCGGCGACGACAAGGACCGCGTCGTCATCAAGTCGGACGGCGAGCCCGCCTACATCTCGGGCGACCTGGCCTACTACCTCGACAAGCGCGAGCGCGGCTTCGAACGCTGCATCATGATGCTCGGCGCCGACCACCACGGCTACGTGAAGCGCCTCATGGCGATGACGGCCGCCTTCGGCGACGTGCCCTACGTCAACCTCGAGGTGCTCATCGGCCAGATGGTGAACCTCCTCAAGGACGGCGAGCCGCTCCGGATGTCGAAGCGCGCCGGCACGGTCGTCACGATGGAGGACCTCGTCGACGCGGTCGGCGTCGACGCCGCGCGCTACGCCCTCGTGCGCAGCTCGATCGACTCCAACATCGACATCGACCTCGACCTGCTCGCGAAGAAGACGAACGACAACCCCGTCTTCTACGTGCAGTACGCGCACTCCCGCACGCGCGCCGTGGCCCGCAACGCGGAGGCGGCGGGCGTCACGCGCGAGGACTTCGATCCGTCGCTCCTCGCGCACGAGACCGAGAGCGAGCTGCTCGGCGCGCTCGCCGAGTTCCCCCGCATCACGCTGCAGGCGGTCGAGCTGCGCGAGCCGCACCGCGTCGCGCGCTACCTCGAGGAGCTCGCGGGGTCGTACCACCGCTGGTACGGCTCGTGCCGCGTGATCCCGCTCGGCGACGAGCCCATCGAGGCCGTGCACCGCGCCCGCCTGACCCTCAACGACGCGACCGGCCAGGTGCTCCGCAACGGACTCGCCCTCCTCGGCGTGAGCGCGCCCGAGCGGATGTGACGTGACGGCCGCCGCGACACCCGCCAGCCCGCACCCCGTGCGGCGGCGGCGGCGCGTGTGGCCGTGGGTGCTCCTCGTCGTGGGGGCGCTCCTCGTCGGCGCGGGCATCGCGCTCGACGTGCTCGTGCGCGACCTCGCCGAGAAGACGATCGCCCGGGAGGTCGGGAGCGCGCTCGAGGTGCCCGCGGGCACCGAGGTGCGCGCGTCCATCGGCGGCGGGCCGTTCATCGTCCAGGCGCTCTCGGGCGGCTTCGAGCGCGTCGACGTGGGCGTGCCGGGCTACGTGCTCGGGCCGCTCACGGGCGACCTCGAAATCGTCGCGCACGACGTGCCGTTCGACCTCGCGGCCCCGACGCGCGAGCTGACCGGCCGCTACGCGGTCTCCCAGGAGGCGCTCTCCGTCGCGGCGCCCGAGCTCACGGGCGCGCGCATCGACGGCGTGTCGATCGAGGGCGGCGAGGTCGTGGCCTCCGGCGAGATCTCCGTGTTCGGGGCCTCGCTCGGTCTCGGCCTCGGGCTCACCCCGTCGGCCGTCGAGGGCGACCTCGCGTTCGACCCCACGAGCATCCGCATCGGCGAGGAGACGCTCACCGCCGAGCAGCTGCGCGGCAACCCGTTCTTCGGCGGCTTCGCCGACGCCCTCCTGCAGCAGCGGCGCATCTGCGTCGCCGACTCGCTCCCCGCGGCCCTCACCCTGGACGCGCTCGCGGTCGAGGGCACGAGCCTCGTCGCGACGCTCGGCGCGGCCGACACGGCGATCGGCGGCGACGGCTTCCGGCAGCGGGGGGCGTGCGCGTGAGCGAGCAGCACACGCCCGCCCCGCCGCGCCTGCGCACGATCGCGGGCCGTCTCGCGTGGGTGTCCGCCGTGGGCGGCCTCGTCGTCGCGCTCGTGCTCGCCCTTCTGGGGGTGGGAGCGGCCCAGGGAGACGGCGAGCTCTTCGTCTCGCTCCTCCCGGCCGTGCTCGGCATCGGGCTCGGGATGGCGGCCCCGCCGTTCCTGCTCGCGGTCGCGAGCATCACCCTCGTGGGCGCGCGGCGCGCCCCGCGCACCGACATGATTGCCTCGGCGGTCGGCGGCGTCGTGGGTGCGTTCGTCTCTCCCGTGGTCTTCTACGCGGCCTTCGCCGCGCTCGGGATGGGTATCGCGCTCGTCATCGCGGTCGCGGTCGGCGTCGGCTATCCGCTGCTCGTGCGGGCCCTGTGGCGCCGCGCGTCATGAGAGGGCCTTCCGGCTCGGCTAGACTCGTCACGGCTTCAGGGACCAAGCCGGGTTCGCTCGCCTCACTCTTCGTTCCGACGTCCCCGTGAGGTTCGCATGACCGCCAGCCCTCTCGCCCCCGAGCGGCTCGCGCACCCCGACGATGCGAACGCGCTCGATCCGCGCGTGTGGCCCGCATCCGCCGGTCGCGCCGAGTCCGGCGCCCTCCACATCGGAGGCGTGAGCTCGACCGCCCTCCACGCCGCCTACGGCACGCCCCTCTACGTCATCGACGAGGACGACGCCCGCTCGCGCGCCCGCCGCATCCGCGACGCGTTCGCGGCCGCCTTCGCGCCGCTCGGCGTGCGCACGACGGTCTACTACGCGGGCAAGGCGTTCCTCTCGATCGAGGTCGCCCGCTGGATGGCCGAGGAGGGGCTGAGCCTCGACGTCTGCAGCGGGGGAGAGCTCGCCGTCGCGGAGGCCGCCGGCTTCGACCCGCGCCGCCTCGGCTTCCACGGCAACAACAAGAGCCTCGCCGAGATCGACCACGCGGTCTCGATCGGCCTCGGCGCGATCGTCATCGACAGCCTCGTCGAGATCGAGCGCGTCGCCGAGGCGGCCGCGCGCCACGGACGCGTGCAGAACGTGCGCCTGCGCCTCAACAGCGGCGTGCACGCCTCGACCCACGAGTACCTCGCGACCGCCCGCGAGGACCAGAAGTTCGGCATCCCGATCGCCGACGCGCCGGAGGCCGTCGCCCGCATCCGCTCGCACGCGAGCCTGCGCTTCCTCGGCCTGCACTCGCACATCGGATCGCAGATCTTCGAGTCGGGCGGGTTCCTCGAGGCCGCGCGCCGCCTGCTCGAGCTGCACGCGACCCTCCTCGACGGCGGCGAGGTGCCCGAGCTCAACCTCGGCGGCGGCTTCGGCATCGCCTACACGAGCGCCGACGAGGTCACCCCGATCGAGTCGATCGCCGCCGACTTCGCCGAGGTGCTGCGCTCCGAGTGCGAGCGCCTCGGCATCGCCGTGCCCGCGATCGCGATCGAGCCCGGCCGCTCGATCATCGGGGCCGCCGGCATCACCCTCTACGAGGTCGGCACCATCAAGGACGTGCTCGTCGAGGGCACCGCCGTGCGCCGCTACGTGAGCGTCGACGGCGGCATGAGCGACAACGTGCGCACGGCGCTCTACCACGCCGAGTACACGGCCCGCATCGCGAACCGCGTGACGGACGCCGACCCCGCCCTCGTGCGCGTGGCCGGCAAGCACTGCGAGTCGGGCGACATCGTCGTGCGCGACGAGTACCTGCCGGGCGACGTGCGACCGGGCGACCTGCTCGCCGTCGCCGCGACCGGCGCCTACTGCTGGGCGCTGTCCAGCAACTACAACTACCTCGGACGCCCCGCGGTCGTGGCCGTGCGCGACGGGAGGAGCCGCGTGCTCATCCGCCGCGAGAACACCCACGACCTCCTGCGGCGCGACTCCGGTTACTCCTCGGGCGCCGAGGAGATCGACCACGACACCTTCGACCGGGAACGCTGAAACACGAATGATCGAGTACCGCAACCTCCGTATCGCCGTCCTCGGCGCCGGATCCGTCGGCGCGCAGGTCGCGTCGCTGCTGCTCACGCACAAGGAGGAGCTCGCCGGGCGCGTCGGCGCCGGGCTCGAGCTCGTCGGCATCGCCGTGCGCGACCTCGACGCGCCCCGCACGGCCGACCTCCCCAAGGAGCTGCTCACGACGGATGCGCGCTCGCTCATCCTCGGCGCTGACATCGTCATCGAGGTCATGGGCGGTCTCGAGCCGGCTCGCGAGTACCTCGAGCTCGCGCTCACCTCGGGGGCGGACGTCATCACGGCGAACAAGGCGCTCCTCGCGACGCACGGGCCCGAGCTGTTCGCGATCGCGGAGCAGGTCGGGGCGCAGCTCTACTACGAGGCGGCCGTCGGCGGCGCGATCCCGATCATCCGGCCCCTGCGCGACAGCCTCGCGGGCGACCGCGTCAACCGCATCCTCGGCATCGTCAACGGCACGACGAACTACATCCTCGACCGCATGGACCGCGAGGGCGACACCCTCGAGCAGGCCCTCGCGATCGCGACCGAGCTCGGCTACGCGGAGGCCGACCCCACCGCCGACATCGAGGGCTACGACGCGGCGCAGAAGGCGGCGATCCTCTCGAGCCTCGCCTTCCACACGACGGTGCCGCTCGACGCCGTGCACCGCGAGGGGATCACCTCCATCACGCACGAGCAGGTCATGGCCGCGAAGAAGGGCGGCTTCGTCGTCAAGCTCCTCGCCGTGTGCGAGCGCCTCGTCGACCCGGAGACGGGGGAGGACGGCGTGAGCGCGCGCGTGCACCCCGCCCTCATCCCCGCGACGCACCCGCTCGCGGCCGTCCACGGCGCCAACAACGCCGTCTTCGTCGAGGCGGAGGCCGCGGGCCCCCTCATGTTCTACGGTGCGGGCGCGGGCGGCATCCAGACCGCGTCGGCCGTGCTCGGCGACCTCGTCTCGGCCGCGCGCCGCCACGTCGTGGGCGGACCGGGCGTCGCCGAGTCGACCCACGCCGACCTGCCCATCCTGCCCATCAGCCGCGTCTCGACGCGCTACCAGATCACCCTCAGCGTGGTCGACCTGCCCGGCGTGCTGGCGCAGATCGCGACCGTGTTCGCCGAGCACGGGGTGTCGGTGGAGGCCGTGCAGCAGACCGTCGGCGGGGAGCCCGGTCCGGACGGGCATGCACCCGGCGCTACGCTGGTCATCGGCACGCACCAGGCGACCGAGGCCGCGCTCGCCGCGACGGTCGCCGATCTCGCCGGAAGCCCCGTGGTCGAGCGGGTCGAGAGCGTGCTCCGGGTCGAGGGACTGTAAGGAAGACAATGGCTCACCAGTGGCGCGGCGTGCTGCGCGAATACGCGGATCGTCTCGATGTGACGGACGCGACGCCGATCATCACGCTCGGCGAGGGCGGCACGCCCCTCATCCCGGCCCCGGCGCTCTCCGCGCGCACCGGCGCGAAGGTCTGGGTCAAGTTCGAGGGCATGAACCCGACGGGCTCCTTCAAGGACCGCGGCATGACGATGGCCGTCTCGAAGGCCGTCGAGCACGGCGCGAAGGCGATCATCTGCGCCTCGACCGGCAACACCTCCGCCTCGGCGGCCGCCTACGCGACGCACGCGGGCATCACCGCCGCCGTGCTCGTGCCCGAGGGCAAGATCGCGATGGGCAAGCTCGCGCAGGCGATCGCCCACGGCGCCGAGCTCCTGCAGGTGCGCGGCAACTTCGACGACTGCCTCGACATCGCGCGCGACCTCGCGGCGAACTACCCCGTGCACCTCGTGAACTCGGTCAACAACGACCGCATCGAGGGTCAGAAGACGGCCGCGTTCGAGGTCGTCGAGGTGCTCGGCGACGCTCCCGACTTCCACTTCATCCCGGTCGGCAACGCCGGCAACTACACCGCCTACGCGCGCGGCTACGAGGAGGAGGCCGAGCGCGGCGCCTCCACGAAGCGCCCGCGGATGTTCGGCTTCCAGGCCGAGGGCTCGGCGCCCATCGTGCGCGGCGAGATCGTGCGCGACCCCGAGACGATCGCGAGCGCCATCCGCATCGGCAACCCCGCCTCGTGGGAGCTCGCCCTCACGGCGCGCGACGAGACCGACGGCTACTTCGGCGCGATCAGCGACGCCAAGATCCTCGAGGCGCACCGCATCCTCTCGAGCGAGGTCGGCGTCTTCGTCGAGCCCGCCTCGGCCGCCTCGGTCGCCGGGCTGCTCGAGCGCGCGGAGGCCGGCGCCGTCCCGAAGGACGCGACCGTCGTGCTCACCGTGACCGGCCACGGCCTCAAGGACCCGTCGTGGGCCCTCAAGGCGGCGGACGGCTCCGAGGTGCAGCCGACGAGCGTGCCCGTCGACGTGACCGAGATCGCCCAGGTACTGGGCCTCGCCCCCTCGGCGTCTGCATGAGCCTCCTGGGACGCTCCGTCACGGTCCGGGTGCCCGCGACCACCGCGAACCTCGGCCCGGGCTTCGACACGCTCGGCATGGCGCTCGCCGTCTACGACGAGCTGCAGGTGACCGTGCGCGAGCAGCCCGGCGCCACCGTCCGCGTCGTCGGCGTGGGGGAGGGCGAGGTGCCGACCGACGAGTCCAACCTCGTCGTGCGCTCGATCGCCCACACCTTCGCGGCGGTCGGCCAGGAGCTGCCGGGGCTCGACCTCGTCGCCCACAACTCCATCCCGCACGGCCGCGGCATGGGCTCGTCGGGCGCCGCGATCGTCTCGGGAATCATGGCCGCGAAGGGACTCCTCGAGGGTGTCGTCGAGTTCTCCGCCGACGACCTGCTCGCGCTCGCGACCGAGCTCGAGGGTCACCCCGACAACGTCGCGCCCGCGCTCTTCGGCGGCCTCACGATCACGTGGGTCACGCCCGAGGGGCCGCGCTACAAGAAGCTCATCGTGCACCGCGGCGTGAGCCCCCTCGTCGCCGTGCCGCAGGAGCGCACGATGTCGACCGCCCTCGCCCGCAGCCTGCAGCCCGACTCGGTGCCCCACGAGGACGCCATCTTCAACGTCTCGCGCTCGGCGCTGCTCATCGCGGCGCTCGTGCAGAGCCCGGAGCTGCTGCTGGCGGCGACCGAGGACAAGCTGCACCAGAGCTATCGTGCGAGCGCCATGCCCGAGACGGATGCGCTCATCCAGCTGCTCCGGGCGGAGGGCCTCGCGGCGGTCGTCTCCGGCGCCGGCCCGTCGATCCTGGTGCTCGGCTCCGACCCCGCCCAGCGTCTGCGCGCGGCCGAGCTCATCGCCGAGAAGGCCGAGTCGTCGTGGGAGTGCCTCATGCTCGCCGTCGACTTCCGTGGTGCTACAGTGGTGCTGCACTCGGGCGACGCCGCGGCTTAGACCGGCGCGAGAGTGCGTTCCCACCGGCACTCGCCAACCGCGGTTTCCCGCACCTCCAAGATGCAATCCGACCGCAGCGAGCGGTGCCGCCATCCCGGGAAGTTCTGTGCCCGGGCCGAAAGGACGATTCAGTCGTGACCGACACCACCATCCCCGCGGACGCCGCGGGAGATCGCGCCGCCCTCAGCCGCCTCCGGCTGCCCGAGCTCCAGGCTCTGGCCGCCGCCCGCGGCATCAGCGGCGTGTCCCAGATGCGCAAAGGAGATCTCGTGGACACTCTCTCCGGACTTCCCGCCGACGCCGACGAGGCCGTGACCGAGCAGCTCGCGCCCGAGCAGGCCTCGCCCGAGGGCGAGGACGCCCCGGTCGAGGAGGCTCCCGTCGCGGAGGCGACGGCCGAGAGCGCCGCGAGCGAGGACGCCCCCGTGGAGGAGGCACCCGTCGAGGCTCCCGCCGAGGAGGCCCCGGCCGCCGAGGCTCCCGCGGAGGCGCCCGTCGAGGAGGCTCCGGCCCCCGAGGCCGCCGCGGAGCAGGCTCCGGCCGCCGCGGAGCAGCCCGCGGGTCGCTCGCGTCGCGGCTCGCGCCGGGCGAGCGTCCCCGCCGCCGACGCCGCCGCGATCGCTGCAGCTCTCCCGCAGATCGAGCTCCCCGAGCCCCAGCAGCGCCGCAGCGCGGCCCAGCACGCGGCTCAGGCCGAGCTCGGCCTCGAGCTCGACAAGCTCGTGCCCGCCGCCGAGGCGGAGCAGGGTGAGACAGAGGGCGAGGGCGAGGGCGAGGGCCAGACCTCGGGTCGCCGCAGCCGCAACCGCCGCGGAGGCCGTGGCAGCCAGAACGGCCAGAACGGCCAGAACGGCCAGCAGCCCGCCGAGGCCGAGGGCGAGGCCCAGGGCGACAAGGGCGACAAGGTCGACAAGGGCGGCCAGCAGCAGGCCGAGAGCAAGGATGGCCAGGGCGAGGGGCGTCGCGGCCGGAACCGCGACCGCAACCGCAACCGCCGCGGAGGCGGCGCGGTCGACGAGGTCGAGCCCGAGATCTCCGACGACGACGTGCTCATCCCGATCGCCGGCATCCTCGACGTGCTCGACAACTACGCCTTCGTGCGCACGACCGGCTACCTCCCCGGCCCGAGCGACGTCTACGTCTCGCTCGGCCAGGTGAAGAAGTACAACCTGCGCAAGGGCGACGCCGTCGTCGGCGCGATCCGCCAGCCCCGCGAGGGCGAGCAGCAGGGCGGTCGCCAGAAGTACAACGCGATCGTCAAAATCGACTCGATCAACGGCCAGACCGTCGACGAGGCCGCGAACCGCGTGGACTTCTCGAAGCTCACGCCCATCTACCCGAACGAGCGCCTGCGCCTCGAGACGACGCCCGAGAAGCTCTCGACGCGCATCATCGACCTCGTGGCGCCCATCGGCAAGGGTCAGCGCGGCCTCATCGTCGCCCCGCCCAAGGCGGGCAAGACGCTCATCCTGCAGGCCATCGCCAAGGCGATCGCGGTCAACAACCCCGAGGTCCACATCATGGTGGTGCTCGTGGACGAGCGGCCCGAAGAGGTCACCGACATGCAGCGCTCGGTGAAGGGCGAGGTCATCGCCTCGACCTTCGACCGCCCCGCCGAGGACCACACGACGGTCGCGGAGCTCGCGATCGAGCGCGCCAAGCGCCTCGTCGAGCTCGGCAACGACGTCGTCGTGCTGCTCGACTCGATCACGCGCCTCGGCCGTGCCTACAACCTCGCGTCGCCGGCCTCCGGCCGCATCCTGTCGGGCGGCGTCGACGCGTCGGCGCTCTACCCGCCGAAGCGCTTCTTCGGCGCGGCGCGCAACATCGAGGGCGGCGGCTCGCTGACCATCCTCGCGACGGCGCTCGTCGAGACCGGTTCCAAGATGGACGAGGTCATCTTCGAGGAGTTCAAGGGCACCGGCAACATGGAGCTCCGGCTCTCGCGCGCCCTCGCCGACAAGCGCATCTTCCCGGCGGTCGACATCTACGCGTCGAGCACCCGCCGCGAGGAGGAGCTGCTCTCGGCCGACGAGGTCAAGATCACGTGGCGCCTGCGCCGCGCGCTCGCCGGGCTCGAGCTGCAGCAGCAGCTCGAGGTGGTGCTGTCGAAGCTCAAGGAGACCGGCTCGAACGTCGAGTTCCTCGTGCAGATCCAGCAGTCGCTGCCGAACGGGAACGGCAACGGCAACGGCACCAAGGCCTGACGCGTGTTCGAGTCGGTCCAGTCGCTGCTGGCCGAGCACGAGCAGCTCCAGCAGCTGCTCGCGGATCCCGCGATCCACGCGGATGCGGCGCGCGCGAAGAAGGTCAACCGGCGCTACGCCGAGCTGAGCCAGATCGCCGCCGCCCACGAGGCCTGGCAGCAGGCGCAGTCCGACCTCGAGGCCGCGCGCGAGCTCGCCCGCGAGGACGAGGCGTTCGCCGAGGAGGTGCCCGCGCTCGAGGAGGGGCTGCAGGCGGCGCAGGAGAAGCTGCGTCGGCTGCTCATCCCGCGCGACCCCGACGACGGCCGCGACGTCATCATGGAGATCAAGGGCGGCGAGGGCGGCGAGGAGTCGGCGCTCTTCGCGGCCGACCTCCTGCGCATGTACATCCACTACGCGGAGTCGCGCGGCTGGAAGACGGAGCTGCTCGAGCGCACCGAGTCCGACCTCGGCGGCTACAAGGACGTGCAGGTCGCGATCAAGTCGACCTCGACCGACCCCGCCGACGGCGTGTGGGCGAGCCTCAAGTACGAGGGCGGCGTGCACCGCGTGCAGCGCGTGCCGGCGACCGAGTCGCAGGGGCGGATCCACACCTCCACGACCGGTGTGCTCGTGTTCCCCGAGGTCGACGAGCCCGACGAGATCCACATCGATCCGAACGACCTGAAGATCGACGTCTTCCGGTCGTCGGGCCCCGGCGGGCAGAGCGTCAACACGACCGACTCGGCCGTGCGCATCACGCACCTCCCGACCGGCATCGTCGTGTCGATGCAGAACGAGAAGTCGCAGCTGCAGAACCGCGAGGCGGCCATGCGCGTGCTGCGCGCCCGCCTGCTCGCGAAGCAGCAGGAGGAGCTCGACGCCGCCGCCTCGGATGCGCGCCGCAGCCAGATCCGCTCGATGGACCGCTCCGAGCGCATCCGCACCTACAACTTCCCCGAGAACCGCATCGCCGATCACCGCACGGGCTACAAGGCGTACAACCTCGACCAGGTCATGAACGGCGCGCTCCAGCCCATCATCGACTCGTGCATCCAGATGGACGAGGAGGCCCGGCTCGCGGCCCTCGGCGGCGCCGAGGACTGACGGGCCGATGATCCCCAAGACGGTCGCCGAGCTGCGCGAGCACGGTGTGCGCGTGCTCGAGGCGGCCCACGTGCCGACGCCCGAGGCGGATGCCGAGCTCCTGCTCGCGCACGTGCTCGGCCTCAGCCGCGGACAGGTCCAGGCGAAGGCCGTCACGGGGGCGGGCGTCGCGTCCGACGAGCGCGTCGCCTACCTTGAGGCCGTCGAGCGTCGCGCCGCGCGCGAGCCGCTGCAGCACATCACGGGCGTAGCCCCCTTCCGCTCGCTCGAGCTCGCCGTGGGCCCCGGGGTCTTCGTGCCGCGACCCGAGACCGAGTTCGTCGCCCAGCTCGCGATCGACGCGCTGCAGGCCGTCGCGGCACCGACGCCCGTCGCGGTCGACCTCGGCACCGGCTCCGGCGCGCTCGCTCTCGCGATCGCGACCGAGGTGCCGCACGCCTCGGTCGTCGCGGTCGAGAACTCGCCGAAGGCCTTCGTGTGGGCCAAGGAGAACGTGCGGCGCGTCGGCGCCGAGAACGTGCGGCTCGTGTTCGCCGACCTCGCCGAGGCGCTCCCCGAGCTCGACGGAGCCGTCGACGTGCTCGTCTCGAACCCGCCCTACATCCCCGACGACGCGATCCCGCGCGATCCGGAGGTGCGGCTGCACGACCCCGCCGCGGCTCTCTACGGCGGCCCGGACGGGCTCGACGTCGTGCGGTCCCTCTCGCTGCGCGCGCTCGCGCTCGTGCGGCCCGGGGGAGCGCTCGTGATCGAGCACGGCGAGCTGCAGGGCGCCGAACTGCGCGCGCTCCTCGAGGCCGACGGCTGGCGCGCGACCGCGACGCACCGCGACCTCCTCGGCCGCGATCGCGCGACGACCGCGCTGCGCTGAGCGTCAGGCGGCGAGGCGCGCAGTCGCGAACTCCTCGATCGCCGCGTGCAGGCCGTCGGCCGTGCCGTAGCGGTAGGTCGTGATGCCGAGGGACGCCGCCGCGGCGACGTTCTCGGGGAGGTCGTCGACGAAGAACACGTCGGCCGCGTCCGCCTCGTAGTGCGCGAGCACGCGCTCGAAGACGCGCGGATCGGGCTTCCGGGCGCCGTAGCGGCTCGTCGTGCGCAGATGCTCGCCGAAGAGGGGAGCGATCTCGGGTGCGATCGCGGCGAGGTGCTCGTCGAGGAGCGGCCCGTTGTTCGTGAGGAGGCTCACGCGCCCGTGGCCCGCGGCGCGTCCGACGGCGGCGATGGCATCGGGTCGCGGCGTCATCGCCGAGCGGCGGATGGCGACCCACTGCTCGGTCGTGATGTCGAATCCGAGCGCGTCCGAGAGCGCGCGCCGATACGCCTCGCCGTCGGCGAAGCCGCCGGCCTCGGCGGCCCACTCGCCCTCGTCGTGCCACCAGCGGCGACGCAGCTCGGGCACCTCGATACCCGTGAGGTCGGAGAGAGCGCGCATGCGGGCGCGCCAGTCGAAGTCGTAGAGGACGTCGTCCATGTCGAAGAGGAAGAGCAGGCTCATCCCCTCCATCCTGTCGTATGACGTGCGGCCCGCATGGAGCCGGCTCTCCGGTCGACGCTCCTAGGATGGGTGGGACATGGCGATCTACGACACGAGCGTCCCCGAGCAGCTGATGACGGGGATGCGCCTCGCCCGCGGCGCGATCGCGCGCGGCGAGCTCGTCGTCATCCCCACGGACACCGTCTACGGAGTGGCGGCCGACGCCTTCTCTCCCGAGGCCGTGCAGCGTCTCCTGGACGCGAAGGGTCGCGACCGCACGGCGCCGCCGCCCGTGCTCGTGCCGGGCGTCGCGACGCTCGACGCGCTCGCCGCGACGGTGCCGGACGAGGTGCGCGCCCTCGTCGACGAGTTCTGGCCCGGCGGGCTCACCGTCATCCTGCGCGCGCAGCCCATGCTCGACTGGGACCTGGGGGAGACCCGCGGCACGGTCGCCCTGCGCATGCCGTCCGACAAGGTCGCCCTCGAGCTCCTCGCCGAGACGGGACCGCTCGCCGTGTCGAGCGCCAACATCACGGGTCGCCCCGCGGCGCTCACGGCGGCGGAGGCGGAGGCCATGCTCGGCGACAGCGTCGCCGTCTACCTCGAGGCGGGGCGCGCGGGGGAGGGCTATCCCGACGCGGCCGACCACACGGGCTCCACGATCGTCGACGCGACCAACCTCGAGCACCCCGAGGGGCGTCTCCGGATCGTGCGGCACGGCGTCGTGCCGGACGAGGAGATCATCCGCGTCGTCGGGGCGGACCGATGCGCGTAGTCGCCTACCTCGCCACGGCGGGCGTCGCCGCGATCGTCTCCTTCGCCCTCGCGATGGTGATCTGGAAGCTGTCGCACCGCTACCGGCTGTACCCGAAGATCCGCGAGCGCGACGTCCACACGCGCCCCACCCCGCGGCTCGGCGGGATCGCGATGTTCCTCGGCGTCGTGGCGGCCTTCAGCGTCGGGGCGTTCATCCCCGAGCTCGCGATCGTCTACTCGCAGCCCGCGCACGTCTGGGGTCTCCTGGGGGCCGCGCTCCTCATCGTGCTCATCGGCGTCGCCGACGACATCTGGGACCTCGACTGGCTCACCAAGCTCGCCGGCCAGATGCTCGCGGCCGTGCTGCTCGCGTGGAGCGGCATCCAGTTCCTGTCGTTCCCGCTGCCGGGCATCATCGTGCAGCTCGCGCCGTGGCAGTCGCTCGTGATCACGGTCTTCGTCATCGTGCTCGTGATGAACGCCATCAACTTCATCGACGGGCTCGACGGCCTCGTCGCGGGCGTCGCGATCATCGCGAACGGCGTCTTCTCGGTCTACGTGTTCGTGATCTCCTCGGGTCCCACGGGTCAGAGCGACTACTTCAACCTCGCGCAGCTCATCTCGGCCGTGCTCATCGGCGCCTGCGTCGGCTTCCTGCCGCTCAACTGGCACAGCGCGCGCCTGTTCATGGGCGACGCGGGGGCGCTCCTCACGGGTCTGCTCATGGCGGCGTCCACGATCGCCGTGACCGGCCAGATCGATCCCGGTGCCGTCGAGGAGACGGTCGGCAGCGCGCGCCAGTTCCTGCCGGCGTTCATCCCGCTCCTGCTGCCGTTCGCGATCCTCATCGTGCCGCTGCTCGACTTCGGGCTCGCCGTCGTGCGCCGCCTGCGCGCGGGCAAGTCGCCGTTCTCGGCCGACCGCAAGCACCTGCACCACCGCCTGCTCGACATGGGCCACTCGCACCTGCATGCCGTGCTCATCCTGTACGGCTGGACGGGTGCCGCCTCGATCGGCATGCTGCTGTTCCTCTTCATCGACACGTGGTGGGCGGCGCTCGCGACGATCCTCGGCTTCGTGATGTGCACGATCATCACGCTCGCCCCGCTCAGCAGGCGGAAGGCCGTCGAGGCCGCCGCGCAGAGCACCCCGACGGATGCCGAGCTCGCGCGCTTCGACCCGCTCGACGCCGCCGCGGAGGAGTCCGCCGCACCCACCGTCGACGATGCGCGCGACGTCCTCGAGCGCATCACCGAGCACGAGAAGGAGGGCACGTCGTGAGTGCCGCCCCCAACCCGATCCTCACCACGGCGCTCCGCTGGGGCGCGGTCTTCGCCACGGGTCTCGCCGTCGTCGCGGGCGGCATCGGCGTACTCGCGGCCGGCCTCCCGGGCCTCTGGGGCGGTCTGCTCGGCGCGGCGCTCGCGTTCGCCTTCCTCGCGCTCACGGCGGGCAGCATCCTGCTCGGCCGGAGCCTCACGACCGACGACCCCAACAGCCCGCTGTTCTACGGGGTCGTGCTCGCCGTGTGGCTGCTCAAGCTCATCGTCTTCTTCGTGTTCATGCTCTGGCTGAGGGGCCAGTCGTGGCTCGACCCCTGGGTGTTCTTCATCACCGTGATCGTCGCCGTCCTCGGCTCCCTCGTGGTCGACGTCATGTCGTTCGTGCGCTCCCGTGCGCCCTACGTCGACGTCGATCTGCCGGGCGACGACGCATCCGGTCGGTGAGAGCGTCCTGACCACGGTCTCGGCACTGATAGGCTGAGATCAACCCCATTCGATCGCCGCGTGCGCGCACGCCCCGAGTCTGGAGTCCAGCGCTGCTAGCTTCCGCCTTCTTCCCCCTGGTTCGGTCCAGCGACGACACCGACGGCGGATTCCACGGCCCGTCGCTGGAGGAGTTCTTCCCGCCCGCCGTGCTTTTCGAGGGCACGCCGTTCGAGATGAACCGCATCATGCTCATCCGCGTGGGCATCACCATCCTCCTCATCCTGTGGATGGTCCTCGCCACGCGCCGCATGCGTCTCGTGCCCGGCCGTTTCCAGGCCGCCAACGAGTTCCTGTTCGGCTTCGTGCGGAACAACATCATCGTCGAGACGCTCGGCGAGAAGGACGGCCGCCGCTTCATGGCGCCGCTCTTCGCGATGTTCTTCCTCGTGCTCGGCCTCAACCTCACGGGCATCATCCCCGGCCTCAACATCGCCGGGACGTCCGTGATCGGCACGCCGCTCGTGCTCGCGATCGTCTCCTACGTGATGTTCATCTGGGCGGGCATCCGCAAGCACGGATGGCGCTACTTCAAGAACTCGCTCTTCCCGAGCGGGGTGCCGTGGCCGCTCTACATCGTCGTGACGCCGATCGAGCTGATCTCGACGTTCGTGCTCCGCCCGGTCACGCTCACCCTCCGTCTCCTCATGAACATGGTCGCGGGCCACATGCTGCTCGTGCTCTGCTTCTCGGCGACGCAGTTCTTCTTCTTCACCGTCCTCGCGGACGGCAACTTCCTGGGCCTCCTGGGTGTCGGCACCTTCGCCTTCGGCGTCGCGTTCACGCTCTTCGAGCTCATGGTCGCCGCCCTCCAGGCCTACGTCTTCACGTTCCTCGCCGCCGTCTACATCCAGCTGTCGCTGGCCGACGAGCACTGACCATCCGGCATCCGCCGGGACCAACCCCGCAACACATCACAGAAAAGGAAATCCCGTGATCGTTGGATACCTCGCCCCCATCGCGTTCGGCCTGGCTTCGATCGGCTCGGCCATCGGCGTGGGCCTCGTCGTCGGCAAGACGATCGAGTCGGTCGCCCGCCAGCCCGAGCTGCAGGGTCGCCTGACCGGTCTGATGTTCCTCGGCATCGCCTTCACCGAGGCGCTCGCCTTCGTCGCGATCGCCGTGGGCTTCATCCCCTTCACCGCCCCGGCCTGATCCGCATCCCCACTGACCGAAGGAGGCTGGGATGCTGACAGCATTCCTCGCTAGCGCGCCCACCGCGGACGTGAACCCTCTGCTGCCGGCCGATTACGACCTGCTGTGGTCGGCGATCATCTTCGTCGCGCTGCTCATCGTCGTGGCGGTCTACGTGCTGCCTCGCCTCAACAAGGCGCTCGACGCGCGTGCCGAGGCGATCGAGGGCGGCCTGAAGAAGGCGGAGGAGGCCCAGGCCGCCGCGGCCGCCGCGCGTGACGAGTACACCGCGCAGCTCGCCGAGGCCCGCGCCGAGGCCGCCCGCATCCGCGAGCAGGCCCGCACCGACGGCCAGGCGATCCTCGCCGAGCTCAAGGAGCAGGCGCAGGCGGAGGCGGCTCGCATCGTCGCGAATGCCCAGACCCAGATCGAGGCCGAGCGTTCGGCCGCGATGGTGTCGCTGCGCGCCGAGGTCGGCAGCCTCGCGCTCGACCTCGCGTCGGGCGTCATCGGCGAGACCCTCTCCGACGACAAGAAGGCCGCCGCCGTCGTGGACCGCTTCCTCGCGGACCTCGAGGCGGACGAGAAGGCGAAGGCGGGCAAGTAGATGGGATCGGCGTCACGCGTCGCGCTCCAGTCCGCGACGCAGCAGCTCTCGGCGGCGACGGGCGTCAGCCTCGCCACCGGTGAGCAGCTGCTCGCCGCGAGCCGTGCGATCGAGTCGTCGGCGCAGCTGCGCTCGGCGCTCGCCGACCCGGCGGTCGAGAGCTCGCGCAAGAGCGGACTGCTCTCGGCGATCTTCGGCACGCTCGACGGTGCGGCCTCGCAGGTGCTGACCGGCGCGGTCTCCTCGCGCTGGTCGTCGCCCGAGGAGCTCGTCGACGGCATCGAGGAGCTCGGCATCCGCGCGGTCGCGAAGGCCGCCGGACCCGACGCGGGGATCGAGGGCGAGCTGTTCGCCTTCGGTCGTGCGGTGTCGAGCGACCACGAGCTCGAGCTCGCCGTCAGCAGCAAGCTCGGCTCGCCCGAGGCGAAGGCCGCGCTCGTCGACAAACTGCTGAGCGGCAAGGCCTCGGCCTCGACCGTCGCGATCGTGCGCCACCTCGTGCAGAGCCCGCGCGGTCGCCGCATCGGACAGCTCCTGTCGGGTGCCGCGGACATTGTGGCCGACACCGCGGGCGCCCGCATCGCGACCGTGACCTCGGCTGTGCCGCTCACGGCCGCCCAGCTCGCGACGCTCGAGAAGACCCTCGGTGCGCGCTACGGGCAGACGCTGCGCATCAACCTCATCACCGACCCCACCATCGTGGGCGGCCTGCGCGTGCAGATCGGCGACGACGTCATCGACGGGACCGTCGCCGCCCGCCTCGCCGACCTCCGCATCCGACTCGCCGGCTGACCCGGCGCACCGACGCACCACTCCAAGGAAGAGACATGGCAGACATCACGATCAGCCCGGACGAGATCCGTTCGGCGCTCAAGGACTTCGCCGCCGGGTACCAGCCCGCCAAGGCCACGACGACCGAGGTCGGCACCGTCATCGACGCCGCCGACGGCATCGCGCACGTCGAGGGCCTCCCGGGCGCCATGGCCAACGAGCTCCTGCGCTTCGAGGACGGCACGCTCGGCCTCGCGCTGAACCTCGACGAGGACTCGATCGGTGTCATCGTGCTCGGTGAGTTCACCGGCATCGAAGAGGGCATGGCCGTCACCCGCACGGGCGAGGTGCTCTCGTCGCCCGTCGGCGACGGCTTCCTCGGCCGCGTTGTCGACCCGCTCGGCAACCCGATCGACGGCCTCGGCGAGATCAAGGCCGAGGGCCGCCGCGCCCTCGAGCTCCAGGCTCCCGGCGTCATGCAGCGCAAGTCGGTGCACGAGCCGCTCCAGACCGGCATCAAGGCCATCGACGCCATGATCCCCGTCGGCCGCGGCCAGCGCCAGCTCATCATCGGCGACCGCCAGACCGGTAAGACGGCCATCGCGATCGACACGATCATCAACCAGAAGGCCAACTGGGAGTCGGGCGACGTCAACAAGCAGGTCCGCTGCATCTACGTCGCGATCGGCCAGAAGGGCTCGACCATCGCCGCGGTGAAGGGCGCCCTCGAGGACGCCGGCGCCATGGAGTACACGACGATCGTCGCCGCTCCCGCGTCGGACCCCGCCGGCTTCAAGTACCTCGCCCCCTACACCGGCTCGGCCATCGGCCAGCACTGGATGTACGGCGGCAAGCACGTCCTCATCGTGTTCGACGACCTGTCCAAGCAGGCCGAGGCCTACCGCGCCGTGTCGCTCCTCCTCCGCCGCCCGCCGGGCCGCGAGGCGTACCCCGGTGACGTCTTCTACCTGCACTCGCGTCTGCTCGAGCGTTGCGCGAAGCTCTCGGACGAGCTGGGTGCCGGTTCGATGACGGGCCTGCCGATCATCGAGACGAAGGCGAACGACGTGTCGGCGTACATCCCGACCAACGTCATCTCCATCACCGACGGCCAGATCTTCCTGCAGTCCGACCTCTTCAACGCGAACCAGCGTCCCGCGGTCGACGTCGGCATCTCGGTGTCCCGTGTCGGCGGCGATGCCCAGGTGAAGTCGATCAAGAAGGTCTCCGGCACGCTCAAGCTCGAGCTCGCGCAGTACCGCGCGCTCGAGGCGTTCGCGCTCTTCGCGTCGGACCTCGACGCCACGAGCCGTCGCCAGCTCGAGCGCGGCGCCCGCCTCACCGAGCTCCTGCGCCAGCCGCAGTACTCGCCGTTCCCCGTCGAGAACCAGGTCGTGTCGATCTGGGCCGGCACGAAGGGCAAGCTCGACACCATCCCGGTGGAGGACGTGCTGCGCTTCGAGAAGGAGCTGCACGACTACCTCGGTCGCAACACCAAGGTGCTCGACAAGCTCCGCGAGACGAACGTGCTCGACGACGAGACCGAGGCCGAGCTCGAGAAGGCGGTCGACGCCTTCCTGCTCGAGTTCCAGCCCGGTGAGGCCGGCCCCGGCATCGGCTCCGAGGAGTTCGAGGCCGCCGAGGTCGAGGACGTCAACCAGGAGCGCATCGTGAAGGGCAAGCGCTGATCCGCCTCGGCGGCAGCGTCCTCGACGAGACTCACGACAGGAAGAGATAGGACATGGGAGCCCAGCTTCGGGTCTACCGGCAGAAGATCCGCTCTGCCCAGACGACCAAGAAGATCACCCGTGCCATGGAGCTGATCGCGGCGAGCCGCATCCAGAAGGCGCTCCAGCGGGTCTCGGCCTCCGCGCCGTACGCCCGCGCGGTCACGCGCGCCGTCTCGGCGGTCGCCACGTACTCGAACGTGAGCCACGTGCTCACGACCGAGCCCGAGGTCATCCGCCGCGCAGCGGTCGTCGTCTTCACCTCCGACCGCGGCCTCGCGGGCGCGTTCAACGCGAACGTGCTGCGG
>RDDZ01000151.1 GCA_003852775.1 Microbacteriaceae bacterium
TACCTACGACGATCCGGCTGCCGATTCCCGGACCGATCATGCGGAAAGGAAGCATCATGAGCAGAAAGACCTTTTCGGCAATACATCAAATGGCTGAAGGTGGAGCCGATCATGGACGCAAACCCGATCCGCGAGGGCACGGGGCGCCGGCGCGTGATCGAGGATTGCATCGCCTCGCTGACCTTGGGCGGCGCCGACCTGTTGTGGATCGAGACCGATACGCCCAACGTGGACGAGATCGCCGGCATGGTGGCCGAGATCCGCAAGGCGGTGCCCGATGCCAAGCTGACCCATAACAACGCGCCCGGCTTCAACTGGACGCTGAGCCTGCGCAAGCAGCTGCGGGCACAATGGCTGGCCGAGGGCCGGATCGGCAAGGCCGACCATCGTGACGGCAGTGCGCTGATGAAGCCCGATTTCGACGATACCGGCCAGGACCGCGAGGCCGACGCCCGGCTGCAACGCTTCCAGGCCGACATATCGGCCCGCGCGGGCGTGTTCCGCAACCTGACCATGCTGCGACCTTCCACCTGACCGCCAAGCCGGTGGACGAACTCAGCCTCGGCAATTTCGGCGCGGAAAAGATGCTGGCCTATGTGCAGACCGTGCAGCGCGAGGAGATCCGCCGCGGCATCTCGGCGGTCAGGCACCAGCACGAGGTCGGCTCGGACCTGGGCGACACGTTCAAGGAGATGGTGGCGGGCGAACGCGCGCTGAAGGCGGGCGGGCATGCCAATACCATGAACCAGTTCGCCGCAGGATAGGCCGGGATCGGGCTGCGGGTCGCCCGCCTTCGGTGGGTTCGCTCAACACCCCCCGGCCTGCCCGCGACGCCCCGATCCCTTGGGGCGTCGCTTTTCCGTCGTCGCGCCCGTGTTCAGATCAATGCCCAGTTGCCGCTGGCCGCCGCGGCGGCGAAGACCACGAGGTTCGCCGCCGCATGCGCCCATACCGCGTCGGTCAACCTGCCGCGGCGCTTGTAGACCGCGGCAAAGGCCAGCCCGGCGACGAAGGCCGCCGCGCCGCTGTCATGGAGCAGCGCGAAGGCGGCCGAGGAAACCAGAACGGCGCCTGCCTGGCCGGCCGGGCCGGGCAGTTTCAGCAGGTGGCCCAGCAGGTAGCCCCGGAAGGCCGCCTCCTCGATCAGGGGCACCAGCAGCACGGTGCCGACCAGGCGCAGGACGATCCAGCTTGCCGCCGCAAGCCCGAGCCCGGCGAAGGGCGGCGGGGCCGGCTCGGCCCCCGCAGCGACGCCGGCGGCAATCCACATGATACCGACCGCGACGCCCGCCAGCAGCGGCAGCGGATCGACGCGCCAGTCGAGCCGGGCCCAGACCGGAAGGAACAGGACCAGCCCCGCGCCCATCGCCGGCACCCGGTATGGGTAGGCCGCCTCGGGATTGGTGAAGAATGTCGATACGAAAAGCCCCGAGAGCAGCAGGACCAGCA
>RDDZ01000091.1 GCA_003852775.1 Microbacteriaceae bacterium
GTCTGGCTCGCCGGCATCCTGATCTGGGCGGGCGGCCATATCGCAGCCGTCTGGGCCGCCAAGCGCGATCCGCTCTTCGTCGAGGTTGCGCGCCGTCATCTGCGCATCCCCAGCCATCTTTCGGTGTGAGGCATAAGCCATGATGAACCTTGCAGAGTACCGCCGCACCGCATCCCGCCTCGCGGACTATCTGCCCTGGGCGGCACTGGTCGGGGAGGGAGTCGTCCTCAACAAAGATGGCTCGTTTCAACGCACGGCGAAGTTCCGCGGGCCGGATCTGGACTCCGCCGTCGCCGCCGAGCTGGTCGCGGTGGCCGGACGGCTGAACAACGCTTTCCGCCGCCTCGGCTCGGGCTGGGCCATCTTCGTCGAGGCGCAGCGGACCGAGGCCGCGACCTATCCGGACAGCCGCTTCCCCGATCCCGCCTCGGCATTGGTCGATGCCGAGCGCAAGGCCGATTTCGAGGAGGAAGGCAGCCATTTCGTCTCGGGCTACTTCCTGACCTTCCTGTGGCTTCCGCCCGCCGAAGATGCGGCACGCTCCGAATCCTGGCTCTATGAGGGGCGCGAGACCTCGGGCGTGAATCCCTGGGAACTGCTGCGTGGTTTCATTGACCAAACCGACCGCGTGCTGGCGCTGCTCGACGGCATGATGCCGGAATGCCGTTGGCTCGATGACGCCGGCACGCTGACCTACCTCCATTCCACCATCTCGACCAACCGGCACCGCGTGCGTGTGCCCGAGGTGCCGATGTATCTCGACGCGCTGCTCGCCGATCAGCCGCTGACCGGCGGGCTGGAGCCGCGCCTGGGCACTCAGCATCTCCGGGTGCTGACGATCACCGGCTTTCCCGGCACGACCACCCCCGGCCTGCTTGACGAGATGAACCGGCTGGCCTTCCCCTACCGCTGGTCCACCCGCGCCATCCTCATGGACAAGACCGACGCCACCAGGCTGCTGACGAAGATCAGGCGGCAATGGTTCGCCAAGCGCAAGAGCATCGCAGCGATCATCAAGGAGGTGATGACCAACGAGCAATCCGCGCTCGTGGACACCGATGCCGCGAACAAGGCCGCCGACGCGGATATGGCCTTGCAGGAACTCGGCGCCGACATGGCCGGCATGGCCTATGTCACCGCGACCGTCACCGTCTGGGACGAGGACGCCCGCCGCGCCGACGAAAAGCTGCGCCTGGTCGAGAAGATCATCCAGTCCCGCGATTTCAGCGTCATGGTCGAGACGGTCAATGCCGTCGACGCCTGGCTCGGCAGCCTGCCCGGACATGCCTATGCCAATGTCCGCCAACCGCCGGTTTCGACGCTCAACCTTGCCCACATGGTTCCCTCAAGCGCCGTGTGGGCGGGGCCGGAACGGGACGATCACTTCGGCGCGCGTACCGACGGAACTGCAAGGCCATCAGCGCCAGCAGCACCGACTTGCCG
>RDDZ01000061.1 GCA_003852775.1 Microbacteriaceae bacterium
GACCACGCTGTTCTTCCGCAATTACTACGTCACCTTCCCGATGGAAGTGGTGCGCGCGGCCATGGTGGACGGGGCGGGCTTTTTTCGGATCTTCTTCGCGATCTTCCTGCCGCTGTCGCTGCCGATCATCACCGTCTCGGTCATCTGGCAGTTCACGCAGATCTGGAACGACTTCCTGTTCGGCGTCAGCTTCAGCGGGCCGGGCAGCCAGCCGGTCACGGTCGCGCTGAACAACATCGTCAACTCCACAACCGGCGTGAAAGCCTACAACGTGGACATGGCCGCCGCGATCATCGCCGCCGCGCCCACGTTGCTGGTCTATGTGATCGCCGGGAAATACTTCATCCGCGGCCTGACCGCCGGCAGCGTGAAAGGGTAAGCCATGCCGATCCTCGAAATCGACCATCTGCAGAAAGCCTATGGCGAAACGCATATCCTGCACGACATCAATATCAGCATGGAGCCGGGCGATTTCCTGGTCCTGGTCGGCCCCTCGGGCTGCGGCAAGTCGACCCTGCTGAACTGCATCGCCGGGCTGGAGCCGATCACCGGCGGCACCATCCGCATCGGCGGGGGCGACGTGACCGGCGTGTCGCCCAAGGACCGCGACATCGCCATGGTGTTCCAGTCCTACGCGCTTTACCCGACGATGAGCGTGGCCAGGAACATCACCTTCGGGATGCAGGTGCGCGGCGTGGACAAGGCGACGCAGGCCGCCAAGCTGGCCGAGGTCGCCCGGCAATTGCAGATCGAGCCGCTTTTGGCCCGCAAGCCCGGCCAGCTGTCCTGAGGGCAGCGCCAGCGGGTGGCGATGGGCCGGGCGCTGGTGCGCGACCCCAAGCTGTTCCTGTTCGATGAGCCGCTGTCGAATCTGGACGCCAAGCTGCGCGTCTCGATGCAGACCGAGATCAAGAAGCTGCACCAGGATCTGAACGCCAGCATCGTCTATGTCACCCATGACCAGATCGAGGCGATGACGCTGGCCACCAAGATCGTCGTGATGAAAGGCGGCGTGATCCAGCAGATCGGCACCCCGGCGGAAATCTACAACCGCCCGGCCAATATGTTCGTGGCCGATTTCATGGGCAGCCCGGCGATGAACCTGATCCCGGCGCAGGTGCGTTCCGAGGGTGGCCAGACCCGCATCGAGATCGCGCGCGAGGGCGCGGCGCCGCTGGTCATCACCGACCCGGTGGCCCGCGAGCTTCCGTCCCAGATCGTCCTGGGCGTCCGCCCCGAGGATATCCACGAGGCCACCGGCAGCGCCCATCTGCCGAGGCTGGCACAGGGCGCGGGCGGCGACGTGATGATCGAGATCGTCGAGCCTGCGGGCGCGGATACCTTTGCCGTCACCCATCTGGGCGGCAAGCCGGTCACGGCGCGGCTGCGCGCGGAAAGCGCGGTCCGGGCGCGGGCGCTGTTTCCGCTGGCCTTCGACGAT
>RDDZ01000137.1 GCA_003852775.1 Microbacteriaceae bacterium
CCAGGTCCAGCAGCCGCTGCCCTGCTTGGTCCCAACGGTGCCGGCAAGACCACGGCGTTCAACCTGATGTCGGGGATCGTTCCGACCAGTGCGGGCCGGGTCTCGTTGCTGGGGCAGGACATTTCGGGACAGTCGGCGGACCGCATATCGAACCTCGGGCTGGGACGATCCTTCCAGATCACCAACCTCTTCCCCGAGCTGACCGTGCGCGAGAATATCCGCCTGGCCGTTCAGGCCCGAGATCCCAGCCGCAACTCCATGCTGCGCTCGACCGCCAGCGTTGCGCAGGTCCATGAAAAGGTCGAGGAGATGATCAACTGGGTCGGTCTGGCCGGAATGGAGAATGCCCGCGCCGGTTCGCTGTCCTATGGCGGGCAGCGGCTGCTGGACCTGGGCCTGGCGCTGGCGACCGAGCCGCGCATCCTGCTGGCGGACGAACCCCTTGCCGGTCTTTCGGTGGCCGAGCGCGAGCGGGTGGGCCTGCTGATCAAGGACGTCTCGAAAAGCTTGCCGGTGCTGCTGGTCGAGCATGACATCGACCGCGTGTTCGAGCTTGCCGACCACGTCACCGTCATGGCCGACGGCAAGGTGCTGGTCGATGGCACGGTGGACGATGCCCGCAACTCGCGCGAGGTGCGCGACATCTATATCGGCTCGGGCACCAGCGCGGTCGCCGCCTCGGCGCGGCAGGGGCAATTCTCGGCGGAACGGATCCTCAGGCTCGACAAGGTGAACCTGCATTACGGCAAGAGCCATATCCTGCAGGATGTCAGCTTCGATCTGCACAAGGGCGAGATCCTGGCGCTGCTGGGCCGCAACGGCGCGGGGAAATCCTCGGTGCTGAAGGCGGTTACGGGGATCGTGGCGCCGTCCTCGGGCTCGGTGGGGCTGATGGAGCACGAGCTTGCGGGCCTGTCCAGCGCCCGGATCGCGCGGCTCGGCATCGGCTATGTGCCGCAGGGCCGGGGGCTTTTCGCCGGAATGACCGTGCGCGAGAACCTGGAACTGGGCCGCATCCGCCGCCAGACGGGCGAGGGCACGCATTGGTCGCTGGAGGAAATCCTGGAATATTTCCCGCGCCTGCGCGAGCGCCTGGATACGCCCGCCGACAGCATGTCGGGCGGCGAGCAGCAGATGGCCGCGGTGGCCCGCGCGCTGTCGGGCGACATCCGCGTCCTGCTGCTGGACGAGCCCTTCGAGGGGTTGGCCCCGGCGGTGGTCGAGCAGCTGTTCCGTACCTTCGACAAGCTGCGCGACCGGCTGTCGATCGTGATCGTGGACCATAACCTCGACCTGGCGCTGGCGCTGTCGGACCGCACCATCGTGCTGGAGCGCGGTCGCGTGCTGCATGAAATCGAATCCCGCCGCATCGCCGAGGATATCGAGCTGCGGCGCGAAATGCTGTGGAT
>RDDZ01000133.1 GCA_003852775.1 Microbacteriaceae bacterium
GGTGACGTCCCGGCTGGTGGTGTAGTTCTTGGTGTTGGCCTCGATGAGGTGAGCCATCGTGCGATGGTCAGTGAGAACCGACCAAGGAACTCACAGAAGGACACAACCGCACGATGGCTCTTGACCAGTCTGCCCTCCTCGAGCTGCTCGGGGAACTCAGGGACACCGATGTCACCGACCGGATCCGGGTCGCGACTGAGAAGCTCTACCAAGAATTGATCGATGCCGAGGCCGCAGCGGTGATCGGCGCGGCTCCGTTCGAGCGGACTCCTGAGCGGGTGACGCAGCGCAACGGCACTCGGCCCAAGACGATCACGACGACGGCCGGACAGTTGGATCTGAGGATCCCGAAGCTGCGTCAGGGCAGCTTCTTTCCCTCACTGCTCGAACGCAGGCGCCGTGTCGACCAGGCGCTTTTCGCGGTGATCATGGAGGCCTATGTCCACGGGGTCTCGACCCGGAAGGTCGACGACCTCGTCCGAGCACTCGGTGCCGATACCGGCATCAGCAAGTCGGAGGTCTCACGGATCTGCGCCAACCTCGACGAGGACGTGGCGGCGTTCCGCGAACGCCCGCTCGACCAGACGGCCTATCCGTATGTGTTCGTCGATGCGACCTACTGCAAAGCCAGAGTCGGCCGCCGGGTCGTGTCCCAGGCGATCGTGGTCGCGGTCGGCGTCGCTGCTGACGGCCGCCGTGAGGTCCTCGGGTTCGACGTCGGCGACACCGAGTCCGAACCGTTCTGGACCGACTTCTTCCGCACGTTGAAAGCCCGCGGCCTGTCCGGGGTCCAGCTGGTCGTCTCCGACGCCCACACCGGCCTGGTGAGCGCGATCGGGACCTGCTTCGCCGGTGCTGCCTGGCAGCGTTGCCGGGTCCACTTCATGCGCAACGTCCTCGCGAAGGTGCCGAAGGTCGCCGGCCCGATGGTCGCGGCGATCATTCGCACGATCTTCGTCCCCCGCGGCAAACGAGACCTCGTGCACGCCCAGTTCGACGAAGTCGTCACCATGCTCACCCGGTCGCACCCCGCTGTCGCGGACATGCTCGACGACGCCCGCGAAGACCTCCTCGCGTTCACCGAGTTCCCCTCCGCGCACTGGCAGCAGATCTGGTCGACCAACCCGCTCGAGAGGTTGAACAAAGAGATCAAACGACGCACCAACGTCGTCGGCGTCTTCCCCAACCCCGCCGCCCTGCTGAGGCTCACCGGACACGTCCTGATCGAACAGCACGACGAATGGGACTCAGCCGACCGCCGCTACTTCTCCGAGAACTCCATGAAGCTCCTCCACACCGCATCCATCGAACTCGAGGAGGTAAGCATCACCGCGATCGACGCAGCCTAGACTCACAACCACTGACCCGCACGGTGCCGAGAAACTCCACCACACAGCGGGACGTCACC
>RDDZ01000004.1 GCA_003852775.1 Microbacteriaceae bacterium
TACGCTGATCAGCAGATCAGCCGATACATGGAATCACCAGAAAGGAGATCGCGGTGACTGCACTGTCCGCCTTCCTTCGCAAGACGCCCGGCGAGGCGCTGCGCGAATACTTCGACCGGCCGGAGATCGGCCTGCCCACCGCGTTCGACTGGAGCGTCCCGGAGGCCGAGCTGTCGAGGCCGCTGCTCGGCGCCATCGAGGAGATGTCGCGCGTTCAGCGTGACCGCATCTCGAACGACGCCGAGCGTGTCCATGCCCTGTCCGACGAGCCGGGCCAGGCCGCGATCTACAGCGTCGCGGAGGACCCCGCCTTCCTCGACGGGCTCGCGAACCCGCATGCGCGCTCGCTCTGGATGTTCCTGAATGCGCAGGACCGGTTCCGCCATGCCGAGGAAGTTCGCTTCACCGAGGACCGCAGGCGCGGCCGGATGTGGGCGGGCTACATGACCGACGCGGACTGCGTTGTGCAGCGTGATGCATCGGCCCGTCACGCCTTCGTTTCCGCGATCAAGGAGTTCTCGGGCGCCGCCCATGCCCATGTTGACATCTTCGACCGGGTGAGGACGACCCATGAGGGCGACGAATGCGACCTCGTGCAGGTGACGATCTACCGCGAGGGACGGCCCGACGATCTGCTCCGCTTCGACGACAAGGGGTCGCTTGTCCGGCAGGCCTATCGTCCCGTGTTCGAGGCTGCAGTGACCTACGAGCCCGCGACCGGCGGCATCGAGGTGATCGCCAACGACAAGGCGACGCGGAGCGAGATCGTTAAGGCGACGGTCACGCACCTTCTCGGCATCGAGTTCAAGGAGAACCGCCTGCCGCTGCGGTGCTACGATCTCTCGGTGCTTCTGAACCCGTATGACTTCCCGGTCGATCCGGAGGACGGGATCGAGGGCGTCGAAGTGCGCGAGCTGCGTCTGATGCCGATCGACGACAGTGATTTCCGGGTGACGCTGGAGAAGCCCGCCCGAGCCGACGAGACGATCTGGGCGAAGGCGGAGGAAAGGTTCGGGGATCGCACGCCCCTGAGCGAGGGCTACGTCGTCACGCGGGCCAAGATCGCCGTGAAGCTCGCCCGCCGTCCGCGAGGCGACCGCCGGCGGACGCTGGCCCTGACGATCACCTGGCCTCATGGCTGCGATCTGAAGGACCGCACCGCGACCGAGCAGATGATCGGCGAGAAGTACCTGCGGCGCTGGGGGGTCCTGGTCGATGACTTGCAGCTCTTCGAGGATTGACCTCGCCGCCCGCCGGCTGATCTCGTCCATCGCCGGAACCCGCGACGCGCGGGTTTCGGCCATGGCGCTGGCGCACATGCGCAGCGCCGGAAAGACGCTGATGGACGCCGGACTGATCGTGCAGCGCGGCAGCGCGAT
>RDDZ01000065.1 GCA_003852775.1 Microbacteriaceae bacterium
CGGAGAGCCTGCCACATGGAGTGCTGGTGACCCTCTTCGCGCGAGCGGAGCGGTGTGGAGCACACCCACTTGGCGCCTTCGAAGGCACCCCACTCCTCGCTCGAGGCACCCAGCTGCTCCTCCAGCGAGAGGTAGAGGTACTGGGGGCAGGTCTCTCCGAACACGTTCTGGCCGCGGTCGCGGGCCGCCGCGAGCTGCTCGACCGCCTGCTTCGCCGAGACGTGCACGACGTAGAGCGGGGCGCCGGTCAGCTGCGCGATCATGATCGCGCGGTGGGTGGCCTCCTCCTCCATCTGCCAGGCACGTGCGATGCCGTGGAAGTAGGGGTCGGTCTTGCCGGCCTCGGCGAGCTGCGCCGCGAGCACGTCGATGACGGGCCCGTTCTCGGCGTGCATCATCGTGAGCAGGCCGGTGTCGGCCGCCACCTGCATGGCCTTGAGGATCTGCGCGTCGTCCGAGTAGAAGACGCCCGGGTAGGCCATGAAGAGCTTGAAGCTCGTGATGCCCTCGTCGACGAGGCTCGGCAGCACGGCGAGCGAGTCCGCGTCGACGCCGCCGATGATCTGGTGGAACGCGTAGTCGATGGCGCAGTTGCCCGCCGCCTTCTCGTGCCACGCCGCGAGGCCGTCCATGACCTTCTGGCCGTAGGTCTGCACCGCGAAGTCGATGATCGTCGTGGTGCCGCCGTGAGCCGCGGCACGCGTGCCGGTCTCGAAGGTGTCGGAGGCGAAGGTGCCGCCGAACGGCAGCTCCATGTGGGTGTGGGCATCGATGCCGCCGGGGATGACGTACTTGCCGGTGGCGTCGACGACCTTGTCGACGCCGGCCGTCAGGTCCGTGCCCAGCAGCTGCGATCCCGGCGCGAGGACGGCGACGATCTGCTCGCCGTCGACGAGGACGTCCGCCTCGCTGCGTCCGGTGGCGGAGACGACCGTCCCGCCCGTGATCAGTGTGGTTGCCATGGTGGTGCTCCTTCGGTTCTGGATGCGCTGATCGTGGCCGCGGACGCCTCAGGTCACGGCTGGGCGATCTTCGTGTAGCTGTCGGGACGACGGTCGCGGTAGAACTGCCAGTCGTCGCGCATGTCGCGGACCATGTCCATGTCGAGGTCGCGGACGAGGACCTCCTCCTCCGTGCCCGAGCCGCGCTCGCCGACGAAGTTGCCGCGCGGGTCGATGACCTGGCTCGTGCCGTAGAAGTCGACGGCGAGCTCGCCGTACTCGTTGTCCTCCCGGCCGACGCGGTTGGGCTGCAGCACGAAGTAGCCGTTGGCGACCGCGGCGGCGGGGCCCTCGACCTCCCACAGGCGGTTCGAGAGGCCGGGCTTGGTGGCGTTCGGGTTGAAGACCATGTGGGCGTCGTTGAGGCCGAGCTCGCGCCATCCCTCGGGGAAGTGGCGGTCGTAGCAGATGTAGGTGCCGACGCGGCCGACGGCGGTCTCGAAGACCGGGTAGCCGAGGTTGCCCGGGCGGAAGTAGAACTTCTCCCAGAAGCGGTCGAGGTGCGGGATGTGGTGCTTGCGGTACTTGCCGAGGATCGTGCCGTCGGCGTCGACGACGACGGTCGTGTTGTAGTACACGCCGGTCTCGGCCTCCTCGTAGATCGGCAGGACGGTCACGACGCCGAGCTCCTTGGCGACGGCGGCGAAGCGCTGCACGATCGGTCCGTCGGCCGGCTCGGCGTAGCGGTAGTACTTCTTGTCTTGCGTGATGCCGAAGTAGGGGCCGTAGAACAGCTCCTGGAAGCACATGACCTGGGCGCCCTGGGCGGCCGCGTCACGGAGGAAGCCCTCGTGCTTGTCGAGCATGGATTCCTTGTCGCCGGTCCAGGTGGTCTGGCTGATAGCGGCGCGCACGATTGTCATTCGCTGTCTCCTCGGGTGTTGCGTTTTGTTATCATTCGACGTAAACATTTCCCTGACGTTACGTAAAATGACGTAGGCGTAAAACTACGGCGGTTTGAGTGAAGTCGGTAGCCCTTTCCATCGAAGAGCGGTCCCCGCACGGGATCGCCACCGGGATCGCGCGTCTCATCACGACGGGCGACCTCGCCCCGGGAGACCGCCTGCCCACCGTGCGCGAGCTCGCGGCGGAGCTCGGCGTGAGCCCCGCGACCGTCTCGCACGCCTGGCAGACGCTCTCCTCGGCGGGGCTCATCACGAGCCGCGGACGCAGCGGCAGCTTCGTGCGCGCCGAGCCGCGCGAGTGGCTCCCCCGCCGCTACCGGGGTCTCGACGGCAGCAGCGACGCCCGCCTCGACCTCTCACGCGGCACCCCCGACCCCGAACTCCTGCCCGCCCTCGGCCCCGCGCTCGCCCGCGTGGGCGCGCGCGCCGACACCACGAGCTACCAGGCCAAGCCCGACATCCCGGAGCTCCACGACCACCTGCGCGACCACTGGCCCGCGCCGGTCGAGTCGATCACGGTGCTCAACGGCGCCCTCGACGCGATCGACCGCGCGCTCGCCGCCCTCGTGCGCTTCGGCGACCGCGTCGTCGTCGAGAACCCGACCTTCCCGCCCTTCATCGACCTGCTCGACCACTACGGCCTGCAGGCGGTCGGCGTCGACCTGGACGCGGAGGGCATGCGCCCCGAGGCGTTCGCCGCCGCCCTCGGTACGAGCCCCGCGATCGTGCTCCTGCAGCCGCGCGCCCACAACCCCACGGGCATCTCGATGACACCCGAGCGCGCCGAGCAGCTCGCCGGCATCCTCACGCGCAGCCGCACCGCGCAAGACGCCATCGTCATCGAAGACGACCACTCCGGCGCCATCAGCTCCTCCCCCGACGTGTCGCTCGCGAGCTGGATCCCCGAGCGCGTGCTGCACGTGCGGAGCTTCTCGAAATCGCACGGCCCCGACCTGCGCATCGGCGCGATCGGCGGGCCGCGCCCCCTCGTCGACCGCGTCGTCGCACGACGCCTGCTCGGCCCGGGCTGGACCTCGCGCATGATGCAGGCGATCCTGCACGAGCTGCTCACCCATCCGGACTCCACCGCGCAGATCGATGCGGCGCGCATCGCCTACGCCGAGCGGCAGGAGGCCCTCGCGAACGCCGTGCAGGCGGCGGGCGGCTGGCTCGCGGGCGGCGACGGCATCAACGCCTGGATGCGCGTGGCCGACGAGCGCGCGGCGATCGTGCAGCTCGCGGCGGTCGGCATCCGCGTGGCGGCGGGCGCACCGTTCCAGCTCGGCGAGGGCCAGGAGCCGCACGTGCGCGTCACGGTCGGCGCACTGCGCGACGAGGTCGAGACGGTCGGCGCGGCGCTCGCGGTGGCGCAGAACGCGAGCTAGCCCGCAGGGTGCGCCACGGCGTCGGCCCAGTCGCCCTCGGTCGTGCGGCTCAGCTCGCCGAGGAAGCGGATGACGACGTCGCGCTCCTCGGGCGAGAGCGCCGCGGCGACCCGGAAGCGGCGCGCATGCTCACGCCCCACCGTGGATTCGGCGGCGGCACGGGTCTCGGGCGTGATGACGATCGACGACGACCGCCGGTCGTGGGGGTGCGGCAGGCGCCGGATGTGGTCGCCGCGCTCGAGGCGATCGAGGAGCTTGGTGGTCGCCGCGCTCGAGATGCCGAGGTGCTCGGCGATGCCGCGCGCCGTGGCGACGTCACCGCGGTCCGTCACGACGACGATGTAGCGCAGCGCACGCATGTCGTTGTCGCCGAGCTTCATGTAGCTGCGTGAGGCCTCGCTCAGGCGCTCCTCGGCCGCGCGCCAGTCGCGCAGGGCGTTGAGCACGAGCACCGTGTGCGCGATGTGCGCCTCGTCCATCCCGGAGACATCGAGCATGCGCCCGCGCGCGTCGACGACACGGGGATCGTGCATGCGCTCGGCGTCCTCCGCCTGCGCCCGATGCCCGCTCGTCACAGACGCATGGTACGTGCTCGCAAACTATTTCACTAGGTTTATTGTCATCTTGGTTTGACATTTGTAGGGTGAGGCGATGGAGACGCTTGCGGGAGGCCCCGTCATGACGATGACCCAGACGCGCACAACACGTCTGCGAGACCAGTTCGACGCGCGGCTGGACGGCTTCTTCGCCGAGCAGGGCGTCCGCGCGACTCTGCACGACGAGCGCTTCCGTGAACTGTGGACGCGGCTGCGCGCGCTCTCCCAGGGGGGCAAGCGCATCCGCCCGCTCATGCTGCTCACCGCGCACGACGGACTCGGCGGCTCACGCCGCGACGACGCGCTGCGCGCCGCCGTGGGAGTCGAGCTCCTGCACACGGCGCTCGTCATCCACGACGACATCATCGACGGCGACCTCCAGCGACGCGGCGCCCCCAACATCACGGCGACCTTCGCCGTCGACGCGCTCGAACGCGGCCTCAGCGACGAACGGGCGCGGTCGTGGGGCGAGACGATGGCGCTCCTCGCGGGCGACCTGCTGCTGAGCGCCGCCGTGCGCGAGGTCGCGCGCATCGCCGCGCCCGCGCAGGTGCGCGAGCACGTGCTCGCGGTGCTCGACGAGGCCGTGTACCTCGCCGCCTCCGGCGAGCAGGCCGACGTCGCCTACGGCATCGGCCTCGAGCAACCGGACGCCGAGGCGATCCGCGCCATGATGCAGCGCAAGACCGCGTGCTACACCTTCGAGACCCCGCTGCGGATGGGCGCCGTGCTCGCCGACGCCCCCGAACCCCTCGTGCACCGCCTCGGCGAGATCGGGCGCGGCCTCGGCATCCTCTTCCAGCTGCGCGACGACCTGCTCGGCGCCTTCGGCACGCCCGAGGTCACGGGCAAGAGCGCCTCGAGCGATCTGCGCGAGGGGAAGGTGACGATGCTCGTCGCCTACGCGCGCGACGAGCCCGCGTGGAGGGCCGTGTCCCCGCTCTTCGGACGCCCCGAGCTCACCGACGACGAGGTCGCCCTGCTGCGCGAGGCGCTCGTCGCGAGCGGTGCGCGCCGACGCCTCGAGCAGGAGATCGAACGCGAGGCCGCCCACGTGCTCGCGCTCATCGGCGCCGCACGGCTGCCGAGCGCGCTCGCCGCCGAGCTGCGTCACGCCGTGCGCACCGGGATGGAGCGCGAGGCGTGAGCCGACGCCCGCCGGTGGTGACGGGCCTCGCGCTGTACCGCTCCACGGCACGAGAGACGAGCGGCCCCGTCATCCGCCGCTACTCGAGCTCGTTCGGCCTCGCCTCGTCGCTCTTCCCCCGCCGCTGCCGCGACCGCATCGCGGCGATCTACGCGCTCGTGCGGGTCGCCGACGAGATCGTCGACGGCACCGCGGCCGAGGCGGGGCTCGACCCCGCGACGCAGCGCCGCGTGCTCGACGAGCTCGAGGCGGACACCGAACGCGCGCTCGCGTCCGGGTTCTCGGCGAACCTCGTGGTGCAGGCGTACGCCGACGTCGCGCGCGAGGCGGGCTTCGGCACCGAGCTCAGCCGCCCGTTCTTCGCCTCCATGCGCCGCGACCTCGAACCGGTCGCGTTCGACGAGGAGTCGCTGCGCGAGTACGTCCACGGCTCGGCCGAGGTGGTTGGCCTCATGTGCCTGCGGGTGTTCATGGCGGATGCCGGCCGCGCCCCCGAGGCGGAGCTCGACGACGCCGCGTGCGCGCTCGGCTCCGCGTTCCAGAAGGTCAACTTCCTGCGCGACCTCGCCGACGACCGCGACCGGCTCGCGCGCGACTACCTGCCCGCGTTCCGCCGCCTCCCCCTCGAGGCCGCGAAGGCCGAGGTGGTGGCCGAGATCCGCGACGAGCTGCGCCGTGCGCGCGCCGGGATCCCGCGGCTGCCCGCCGACTGCCGCCTCGCCGTCGCGACGGCGACCGCCGTGTTCGGCGAGCTGCTCGACCGCATCGAGAAGCTGCCCGCGGAGCGACTCCTGGACACGCGCGTGTCGGTGCCGACCTCGCGCAAGCTCGCCCTCCTCGCGCGCGAGCGCGTGCGCCTCGCGCGGGGCGGCGCATGACACGGCACGACGTCGCGATCGTCGGGGGCGGGGTCGGCGGTCTCGCGACGGCCGCGCTACTGGCCGCCGACGGCCATCGCGTGACGCTCTTCGAGGCCGGACCGGAGTTCGGCGGCCGCGCGGGGAGCTGGGAGCGCGACGGGTTCCGCTTCGACCTCGGCCCCTCGTGGTACCTCATGCCCGAGGTCTTCGACCACTTCTACCGCCTGCTCGGCACGAGCGCCTCCGAGCAGCTCGAGCTCACGACGCTCGACCCCGGCTACCGTGTGTACGTCGAGGGCGACCCCGTGCCGTTCGACCTGCCCGCGGGGCGCGAGGCCGCCCGCGCGGCCCTCACCTCGCTCGACCCGGCATCCGCCGCCCGCATCGCCGCCTACCTCGACTCGGCGTCGTCGGCCTACGAGCTGGCCACCGAGCGGTTCCTCTACGGGTCGTTCGACAGCATCCGCCCCTTCCTCGACCGGACGCTCCTGGGCGAGCTCCCGCGGCTGAGGCGGATGCTCACCCGCAGCCTCGACGACGAGATCCGGCGCACGACGACGGATGCGCGCCTGCGCCGACTGCTCGGCTACCCGGCCGTCTTCCTCGGCGGCACCCCCATGGGCGTGCCGTCGCTCTTCCACCTCATGAGCCATCTCGACGTCGAGCAGGGCGTGCTCTACCCGCGCGGCGGCTTCGCGCGCGTGGTGGAGACCCTGGTCGAACTGGCGCGCGCGGCGGGCGCACATCTGGTGGCGGATGCGCCCGTCGCGCGTATCCTCGTCGAGCGCGGACGGGCTGCGGGCGTCGAGGTGCGCGAGGCGGACGGCACCCTCGCACGGCACGCCGCGGACGTCGTGGTCGGGGCGACCGACCTGCACCGCGTCGAGACCGAGCTGCTGCCGCCCGAGGCGCGCGACCACAGCGAGCGCTGGTGGAGCAGGGTCGACATGGGATTCGGGGCGGTCACCGCGATGCTCGGCGTGCGCGGCGAGCTGCCCGAGCTGGCCCACCACACGCTGCTGTTCGCCGACGACTGGGACAGGGGCTTCGCCCGGCTGCGCGGCGACACGCTCCCGCCCGAGGCGTCCGTGTACCTCGGCAAGCCGAGCGCGACCGACCCCACCGTGGCCCCCGAGGGCCACGAGAACCTCTTTGTGCTCGTGCCCTCCCCCGCGCGAGCCGCGATGGCGCGCGGCGGCGTCGACGGTGGGGGTGACCCCGGGATCGAGCTCTACGTCGACGGCATCATCGACCAGGTCGCGCGGTGGACGGGCGCCACCGACCTCGCCGACCGCATCGTCGTGCGCCGCACGCGCACCTCGGGCGACCTCTCCGCCGAGCTCGGCGCGTGGCAGGGCAGCATGCTCGGCCCCGCGCACACGCTGCGGCAGAGCGCCCTGTTCCGCGCCGGCAACCGCTCGCGGCGGGTCGAGGGGCTCTACTTCGCGGGCTCCGGCACCATCCCCGGCATCGGCGTGCCCATGTGCCTCATCAGCGCCGAGCTCGTGCTCAAGCGCCTGCGCGGCGACCGGAGCGCGGCACCCCTGGAGGTCGCGTGAACCTCGGCTACCTGGCAGCGCTCCTCGTGTCGATCGGGGGGATGCTCGTGCTCGACTGTCGGTACCGGCTCTTCCTGTGGCGCGCGCCCGGACGCGCCGCGCTGACGCTCGGCATCGGCACCGCCCTCCTGCTCGCGGTCGACCTCGTCGCGATCGCGCTCGGGGTCTTCAAGGTGGGCGACTCGCCGCTGCTCTCGGGCATCATGCTCGCGCCGCACCTGCCGCTCGAGGAGCCGCTGTTCTTGCTCTTCCTGTGCCTCATCACGATGGTCGCGCACGAGCTCGTGCGCCGCATCCGCTCCCGCCGGGGCGCGGCCGAGCGGGAGGGGTGACGGATGCCGGCGTACCCGATCATCGCGCTCGCGCTCGTCGTCTCCGCGGTCTCGGTGCGGCTCATCCTCGGCGCCGTCGCCCGTCGCCGCGGACGTCCGCTGCCGGTCATGCCGACGCTCGTGACGGGCCTCGTGCTCGTGGTGCTCACCCTCGTGTTCGACAACCTCATGATCGGGGTGGGGCTGTACGGCTACCCTGCCGAGCAGCTGCTGGGTGTGAGGATCGGACTCGTGCCCCTCGAGGACCTCAGCTACCCGATCGCGACCGCCGCCCTGCTGCCCGCGGTCTGGCACCTCGCGGGAGGCGACCGTGACTGAGCGCGACCCCTCGACCGCGATGCGCCTGCTGCTGGCATCCCGTCCCCTCAGCTGGGTCAACACCGCCTACCCCTTCGCGGCGGCGATGCTGCTCGCGGGGACGGGCGTCGACCTGCGGCTCGTGATCGGCACGCTGTTCTTCCTCGTGCCGTACAACCTGCTCATGTACGGCGTCAACGACGTCTTCGACTACGCCTCGGATGCCGCCAACCCCCGCAAGGGCGGCGCCGAGGGCGCGCTCCTCCCCCCGCGCACCCACCGCCTCACTCTCGGGCTCGCGTTCGGGCTCACGGTGCCGTTCGTCGTCGCCCTCGCGGTGCTCGGGAACCCGTGGTCGTGGCTCGTGCTCGCGGTGCTGCTGTTCGACGTCGTCGCGTACTCGATGCCGCCCTTCCGGTGGAAGGAGGTGCCGTTCCTCGACTCGCTCAGCTCGAGCATCCACTTCACGGGTCCGGCCGTCTACGGCCTCGTGCTCGCGGAGGCCACGTGGGACGTCACGACGGTGCTCGTGCTCGCGGCCTTCCTGCTGTGGGGCATGGCGAGCCACGCGTTCGGCGCCGTGCAGGATGTCGTGCCCGACCGCGAGGCCAGCATCTCGTCGATCGCGACCGCGTTCGGCGCCCGCACGACCGTCCGGCTCGCGCTCGGGGCGTGGGCGCTCGCCGGCGCCCTCATGCTCTTCGTACCGTTCCCCGGTGCGCTCGCCGCGGTGCTCGCGCTGCCGTACCTCGCGCTCGCGTGGCCGTTCCGCTCGGTGCCGGATGCGGACTCCGGCCGGGCGAACCGCGGCTGGCGCCACTTCCTCTGGGTGAACTACCTCGCGGGCTTCCTCGTGACCCTCCTCCTCATCTGGAGCGCACTCACCTAGCTGTACCTGGTCATGAGGTTGGTGACACCCGGCTGATCGGGGGTCGGCCGCCGCAGGCGGT
>RDDZ01000082.1 GCA_003852775.1 Microbacteriaceae bacterium
CTGCTGGCCGCGCCGGCGCGCGACCGGCTCCTGGGCCTGTGCCTGAACGATGTCGGCCCGGTCCTGCAGCGCAGCGGGCTGGAGCGGATCTTCGACTATGTCGGCCGGAACCCGGCCGCGAAAAGCCTGGAGGACATGGCGCAGCGCCTGCCCGCGCTCATGCCCGGCTTTGCCGGCGTGCCGGCAAGCCGATGGCTTGAGGAAGCCCGGCACCATTACGTCGAGACGCCCGCCGGCCTGCGCATCAATTACGACCCTGCCCTGCGCGATGCGTTCCTGGCCGCCTTCGACGGACCCGAGATCGATCTGTGGCCGCTTTTCGACGCCACGCAGGGGCTGCCCCTGGCGCTGGTCCGCGGCGCCAATTCGGACTTGCTGTCGCATGATACCGCGATCGAGATGCAATGCCGGCAGCCGGGGATCATCCTGGCCGAGGTGCCCGGCCGCGCGCATGTCCCCTTCCTGGACGAGCCCGAATCGCTGGCCGCGATTCGGGGCTGGCTTGCCGCCATGCGGCAGGACCACCCGCCGGCCGCGCAATTTCCGGCATGACCGAAAAGCCCGCGGCGGTTTGGGCGGGGCGGCCCTGCGCCCAGGGCACCGGCCCTTTCTGCGGCTGGGCCATGGCAGGCCCGGCAAGGCCGCGCGCCGCCAGCGTCTCGACCTCGGGCCAGAGGGCCGAGCTATGCACGCAACCGTCGACGGCCAGCGCCGCCAGCCCCGGCTTGTCGGCCCGTCCGGCCAGCACCGGCAGGCCCAGCTTGAAGGCGGCGGGGGAAAAGCCGGCGCCGGCCTCGACCCGGATCACGGCGCTGCCCTCGTCGATCAGCTCCGGCCGCGCATCGGGCGAGACCTTGCCGGTCGCCAGGGTGCGCAGGCAGTCTTCGATGCGATAGATGTCATGCGATTTCGCGCCGTCGCGTTCGGCGGCGGTGATGATGCGGGCGATGGCATCGGCCTGCTGGGCGTGGAAGCCGGCGCGCGTGAACAGCGATTCGACCGTCCGGCCAAACTCGGCCACCGTCACCGTCGTCCCGTCGTCCATGCGCCCTTTCCCTGGCTGATGCCCGCCAGAAAACCGGGCTTTCCGGCCTGGGCCAAGCGTTCAGGCCGGATCGCCGCCACCCGGACGGCGCCGGCCGATGCCGCGGTCCCGCCAAGCCACGGCCATCGCGCGCCAGGGCAGCAGCCCGGCGGGCAGTCGGGCATGGCGCGCGGGCGACGGCTCGGCTAAAGCGACGCAAAAGGGAGGGCGCATGGATCTGAAATGGCTTGAGGACTTCCTGAGCCTGGCCGAGACGCACAGCTTCTCGCGTTCGGCCGAGCTGCGCGGCGTCACGCAA
>RDDZ01000037.1 GCA_003852775.1 Microbacteriaceae bacterium
CTAAGTTTGAATATCAGTTGCTGTTGCTTGGGGAGACAGGCGATAAGGCGTTCGGAATGGGAAGCTATCAATTCGATCGCTTCGAAGATCGGCTGCACCGGGGAGACGCTTCGCGGTTGGGTGCGGCGTGCTGAGCGGGATGCAGGCATACGGCCTGGGCCGACGAGCGCGGAGCTGTCGCGGATCAAGGAGCTTGAACGGGAGGTTCGCGAGCTTCGTCAGGCCAATGAGATCCTGCGCAAGGCGTCGGCTTATTTTGCGATGGCGGAGCTCGACCGCCCACTGAAGCGATGATCGCCTTTATCGACGCTCACCGTGATGCGTACGGGGTCGAGCCGATCTGCCGTGTGCTGCCGATCGCCCCGTCGACCTGGCACGAGCATGCCGCCCGGCGCGCCGATCCTTCCCGATTGCCGGCGCGCGCGAAGCGGGATGAGGTGCTGAAGGAGGAGGTGCGGCGGGTGTTCGACGAGAACTTCGGCGTCTACGGCGTGCGCAAGGTCTGGCGGCAGATGAAGCGGGAGGGCTTCGACATCGCCCGCTGTACTGTCGCACGGCTGATGAAGAGCATGGGCCTGCAGGGCGTGATCCGCGGCAAGCCGGTGAAGACCACCATCAGCGACAAGGCGGCACCTTGTCCGCTCGACAAGGTCAACCGGCAATTCCAGGCGCCGGCGCCGAACCGGCTGTGGGTAAGCGACTTTACCTATGTGTCGACCTGGAGAGGCTTTGTCTACGTGGCCTTCGTCATCGATGCCTATGCCCGCCGGATCGTCGGCTGGCGGGTGAGCAGAACGGCGCATGCGGGCTTTGTTCTCGATGCGCTCGAACAGGCGCTGCATGATCGCCGCCCGATCCATGGGGGCGGTCTGGTGCATCATTCGGATAGAGGCGTCCAATATGTGTCGATCAAGTATACCGAGCGCCTGGCCGAAGCGGGCATCGAGCCCTCCGTCGGCAGCGTCGGCGACTCTTACGACAACGCTCTCGCCGAGACGATCAACGGCCTGTACAAGACCGAAGTGATCCATCGACGCGGGCCATGGCGCTCGTTCGAGGCCGTCGAGTTCGCGACGCTGGAATGGGTCGACTGGTTCAACAATCGCCGGCTGCTGGAGCCCATCGGCAACATCCCGCCGGCCGAAGCCGAGGAACGCTACTACGCTATGCTCGAAGAGCCGGCCATGGCAGCGTGACTCAAACCAAAATGCCTCCGGCAATCCCGGCGCGGTTCAAAGTCCTTGGCGAATATGTTCTTGAACGCGCTTGTCAGGATGGGCGGCGATGGCTGCAAGACGGGCATCCACCCATCACCGTGTCAGTCAACATTTCGGCAAG
>RDDZ01000086.1 GCA_003852775.1 Microbacteriaceae bacterium
CGCGGCCTCCATTGGAGGCCGCTTTTTTTTAAAAAAATCAAAAAAACTTTGCACACTCCACCCCCCGAGGAGCCCCCCATGACCGAGTCGGCTACGCCGCAGGTGCCTTCGACCTGTTCCACATCGGCCACCTGAACATCCTCAAGCACGCCCGCAGCGCGTGCGACCACCTCATCGCCGGCGTCGTCTCCGACGAGATGCTCGTCGCGACGAAGGGCCGCGCCCCCGTCGTCCCGCTCGCCGAGCGCCTCGAGATCGTGCGCAGCGTGCGCTACGTCGACGAGGCGGTCGCGGAGGTCGTGCCCGACAAGCTCGAGACGTGGCGCGAGCTCAAGTTCGACATCTTCTTCAAGGGCGACGACTGGCGCGGCACCGAGAAGGGCCTCGCCCTCGAGCGCCGCTTCGCCGAGGTGGGCGTCGAGGTCGTCTACTTCCCCTACACCGTCACGACGTCGAGCACGGCCCTGCGCCGCACCCTCGACATCATCCAGGCGGGTGCCGCACTGCTCGACGTGCGCGTTCCGTCGCCGTGCGTCTTCTCGCCTACCGCGCGTGGTCGGTCGATCCCGCGAACGGCGTCATCCCGCCGGTCGGCATCCTGAGCGACCCGCGGCTGCACGCCCTCGAGCACGAGCGCGTCCTGCGCCGTGCGCAGAACGGCGCCTTCGACAGCCCGGTCCGACACCGCGAGCCCGCCCTGCGCCACGCCTCCTGAGCGCGCCGTAGCGCGAACGGCGGACCCGAGTCAAGGGGATGTGCGCGTACGCGTGCTTCCGCTTGGCTGAAGACATACGGAACACACCTGCTCCGTATCCACACCGCTCCCCCAACCTGGGGTGCGGAGAAGGAGACGCCACCATGAACATCCTCGCCATCATCATCGCGATCGTCGCCCTGATCCTGCTGTTCACGGGCGGATTCGTGCAGTCCCTGAACTTCCTCCTGTGGGTCGGGATCGTTCTGCTCGTGATCGCGGCCATCGTGTTCCTGCTGCGCTTCATCAGCGGGCGACGCGTGTAACAGAGCCACACGAGTCGAGCCGGGTGCGGACTCGCCGTCATGACGACGGCGGCCGCACCCGGCTCGCGTTAACGTGGGGTGATGTCGTGCATCCGCTTCAACACCCCCGCCCAGCGGGCGCAGATGGCGGCGCTCGCCCCGCGCATGCTGACCCCCGAGGAGGTCGCGGCCCAGCACCCCGCGCCCCCGGTCACCGAGTCGAAGCTGCGTCGACTCCGGCTCCTCGCCGAGGACGCGAACCCCAAGATCCGTGAGGCGGCCGCGAGCTCGTACCACGCGCCCGTCGACCTCTACGAGAAGCTCGCCCACGACGACGACGAGGGCGTGCGCGCCGTCGTCGCCCGCAACACCGCGACCCCGTGCGACGTGCTGCGCGAGCTCGCGCACGACGAGTCGCCCGTCGTGCGCGGCTGGGTAGCCGTGAACTACTACGTGCCGGCGGACGTCATGGAGGAGCTCGCCGAGGACGAGGACCCGGTCGTTCGAGGCCTCGTGCAGTGGAAGGCGGCTCTCGCGGCCGAGGCCGAGGCGGAGGCCGCCGCGCCCGTCGAGGCCCGCTAGCCGAGGATCGCGGCGCCGAGCTCGGGGTCGAGGTCCGCGAGCTCCGCCCGCCAGGACGGCCAGCCCGCCGCGACGCCCGGGTGCAGCGGCAGCGAGTCGACCCGGTCGAACGGAACCCAGCGCAGCGAGACCGACTCGGCGTCGCCGATGACGGGCTCGAAGAGCTCCGTCGCGCGCGCGAGCACCGTCGTGTACGACCAGTAGCCGTAGTCGAGAGCGGACTCGGCGAGCACGGCCACGAGCTCGCGACGCACGCCCGCCTCCTCCTCCGCCTCGCGGAGGGCGCCCTCGACGGCGCTCTCGTGCTCGTCGTGGCGCGCACCGCCCGGGATGCCCCAGGTTCCGCCGAGATGGCTCCATTCGGCGCGCAGCTGCAGCAGCACGCCCGCGTCCGGGTGGGCAAGCAGCAGCCCCGCGGCGCCGAAACGCCCCCAGTAGCGACCGTGGGGTCCGTCGACCCAGGCGTCGCCGGGACCGTGCGGCCTCCGCGCGCGCGGATCGTGGGGTGCCCGGGTCATGCCGCCAGCCTACGTGGCGCGCGGCGTCCGGGCCGCGGGTGCGACGTCCCGTGAAGAACTCCGGCCCGATCTCACAGGTCCGGCGTAGGCTCCCCTCCCATGACGCGCGGCATCGTCCCCCCGTACCTGCTCTCGCGCATCGCCTCCGCCGATGCCGACCGGTTCCCCACGGCGACGGCCGCCGCCCGTCGCACCCTCCGGATGGACGCGCCGCGCAGGTCGGCACGGCTGACCTTGAGCGTCGAGGGCGACGCGCTCGTCGCCGAGTTGGCGGCCGCACCGAACCGCGAGGTCTGCGACGCGGGCGGCCGCGAGCAGCTCCCCGGGCGCGTCGTGCGGAGGGAGGGCGCCGCCCCGACGGGCGACGTCGCGGCCGACGAGGCGTACGACGGCCTCGGGGCGACCTTCGAGCTGTTCGCCGACGTCTACGGTCGCGACTCGATCGACGGCGCGGGGATGCCGCTGCGCGCGACCGTGCACTACGGCCGGCTCTACGACAACGCCTTCTGGGACGGGGAGCGCATGGTCTTCGGCGACGGAGACGGCGAGGTGTTCGGGCGCTTCACACGCTCCCTCTCGGTGATCGGCCACGAGCTCTCCCACGGCGTGACGCAGTTCGCATCCGGTCTCGTCTACCGCGGGCAGTCGGGCGCGCTCAACGAGTCGGTCTCGGACGTGTTCGGCGTGCTCGTCGAGCAGTACGCGACGCGGCAGACCGCGGTGGAGGCGAGCTGGCTCGTCGGTGAGGGGCTCTTCACCGATGAGGTCGAGGGCTCCGCGCTGCGCTCGATGCGGCATCCGGGCACCGCGTACGACGACGGCGTGCTCGGCAAGGACCCGCAGCCCGCGCACATGGACGACTACGTCGACACCCCCGAGGACGACGGCGGCGTGCACCTCAACTCGGGCATCCCGAATCGGGCGTTCGTGCTCGCGGCCGAGGCGATCGGCGGCTACGCGTGGGAGACGGCCGGGCTCGTCTGGTACGACACGCTCACGAGCGGTCTCGCCCCCGACGTCGACTTCGCGGGCTTCGCGGCGGCCACGACGCGCGCCGCCGCGGCGCGTTACGGTGGGACATCGGCGGAGGCCGACGCCGTGCGCGCCGGCTGGGAGCGTGTGGGAGTGACGACCGATGGCGGACGAGCCTGACCGGAGCGGCGCGGAGAACGCCGTCGACATCCGGGTGACGCGCGCGGGCGGCGTCGCCGGCATCCGGCGGGGGTGGTGCGTGGAGTCGCCCGAACCCTCCGCGTGGGAGCCGCTCGTCGAGGCGTGCCCGTGGGACGAGGTGCCCGACGCCGAGCTCACCGACGCCGAGCGCGCGGGAGCCGACCACTTCGAGTGGATCATCGAGGTGCTCGCCCCGGCCCCCGCCCGCAGCGCGGCACTGCCCGAGGACGCCGTCGACGGGCCGTGGCGGGAGCTCGTGGACAGAGTGCGCGACGAGGGCCGGACCGTGCGCCCTGCTCCCCCGCGGTCGTGCGCCGACGGGACACCGGGATCCGCGGATGGCTGACGCGGGGGTGCGCATCGACGCCTGGCTGTGGGCTGTTCGGGTCACGAAGTCGCGCTCGGCCGCGACGGCCCTGTGCAAGGCCGGGCACGTGAAGGTCGGCGGTGAGACCGCGAAGCCGTCCCAGACGGTGCGACCCGGCACCGAGGTGCGCGTCGTGACTCCGCACGGCGCCCGCATCCTCGTGGTCCGGCAGCTGCTCGTGAAGCGCGTGAGCGCCCCGCTCGCGGCGGCTGCCTACGAGGACCTCACCCCCGCTCCCCCGCCCCGCGAGGAGCGCACGGTGTTCGCGCAGCGCGACCGCGGCGCGGGACGGCCCACGAAACGCGACCGCCGCGAGATCGAACGCCTCCGCGGCTACTGACGCGCGTGCTGCGCTCAGCCCTCGGCGGGCAGAGACGCCTCGATCGCCGCGATGACCGCGGGGTCGTCGGGCTGCGTCGAGGGGCGGAAGCGCGTGACCGTGCCGTCGGGCGCGATCAGGAACTTCTCGAAGTTCCAGGTGACGCGCCCCGTCTTGCCCTCGGCGTCGGGCACCTCGTGGAGGCGCTCGTAGAGCGGGTGCTTGTGGCGGCCGTTCACGCGCGTCTTCTCCATGAGCGGGAAGGTGACGCCGTAGGTGGTGGAGCAGAACTCCTTGATCTCCTCGGCGGAGCCGGGCTCCTGGCCGAGGAACTGGTTGCACGGGACGCCCACGACGGTGAATCCGCGGTCGCCGTAGCGCCGCTGGAGCTCCTCGAGCTTCTCGTACTGGGGCGTGAGCCCGCAGCGTGAGGCGACGTTGACGACCATCACCGCGCCGTCGGCGATCTCCGCCAGGGTCGTGCTCTCGCCGTCGATCGTCGTCAGGGGGATGTCTCGGATGCCCACCGGACCAGCCTATTGAGGCCCGTCGGCCTACGCTGGTCGCATGGGGATCGAGCTCGCGCACGAACCGGACGCCCACCGCTACACGATGCGGAAGGACGGGGCGATCGTGAGCGTGCTCGAGTACCGCGACCACGGTCCGACGGTCGTGTTCCACCACACGGTCACGGTGCCGAGCCAGCGCGGGCACGGCTTCGCGGCCCAGCTCGTCGAGTACGCGGTCGACGACGTCGAGCGCTCCGGTCGCCGCATCACGCCCACGTGCTGGTACGTGGCCGAGTGGTTCGACCGGCACCCCGAGCGCGCCGGGGTCCGCGCCGGCTGACGCCGCGCCCGGCCGCCCGGAGTGGCGTGAGCGACGTGTCGGCGATGGACTACTGAGATCGTCGACAGCGCGACCTCGGCCCTCGAAGCGCCTCGGCCCCACCCGACTCTCAGGCGCTCAGCGCCCCTCCCGAAGGATCTGCATGCCCCGCGCCGTCCCGGCATCCGCGGAGCGTCGTCGCCGACGCCCGCTCACCCTCCCCGCCGCCCTCACGACCGCGGCGATCGTCGCGACGGGCCTGCTCGTGGCCGCCCCCGCGCACGCTGCGGGGAAGCAATACGATCCGCGGCTACGGCAACTCGACGACGATCACCGTGCCGAACGGGGTGACCGAGATGGACATCGTGCTGCAGGGCGGCAACGGCGGCTCGGGCGCCCGGCGCGGCAACGACCCGATCCCCGGCGGAGCGGGCACGACCGTGACCCTCGCGCATGTGCCGGTGCGGCCCGGCCAGCAGGTGCGCCTGGTGGGCGCGAACAACGGCGGCAGCCCCGGCGACGGCGGCGCGGGCTATGTGCGCGGCGGGAACGGCGGTCGGCCCCAGCACAACGACGCCGGCAACGGCGGTGGCGGTGGCGGTGCGAGCGCCGTGCTCGTGGACGGCGTGCTCATCGCCGTCGCGGGCGGCGGCGGCGGTGGAGGAGGCGGCACCTTCAACACCTACGGCGGCGGCCACCCCGGCGGCCCGGGCGGCAGCGACGCGCCCGGCACCACCCCGAGCGACCCGGTCGGCGCGGGGACGGGCGGGCTGATGGGCGCCCGCGACCTCGACCACCCGTCGGCAGGCGGGCACGGCGAGACGCCCCCGGGGAACGAGCTGCGCGGCGGAGGCGGCGGAGGCGGCGGAGGCGCGGCAGGTGGTGCCGGCGGCGCGGCCGGCAACCCCGGCGGTGGAGGGGGCGGCGCGGCGGGCGCATCCGCAGCCGTCACGTCGTTCGCCGGTCTTCCCCTCACGCCGGTGATCACCGCCGGGACGACGAGCCCGGGCTCGGTCTCGGTGACGTGGCGCGACGCCCCGACCCTGACGATCGACACCCCGAACGCGCAGTACTACGCGGGCGCCCCGGCCACCCTCACGACCGACATCTCGTTCCCGGCCGGCTACCGGACGGGTGCGAGCTACACCGTGGAGCTCGAGGGCCACGGCCGGCTCGAGCTCATCTCGGCCCTCGCCCGGACGCCCTGGACGTTCTCCGACCTGCGGGTGGGGACGTGGACCCTGCGCGTGCGCGCCGTCCCATTCGACCCCGCGATGGGCGCGGCGACCGCAGAGACCCGGATCGTCGTCGTCGGCGGCAGCACCTCTTCCGTGACGCTGAGCGCCCCCGCATCCCAGATGGCGCCCGGCGCCGTCCAGAACCTCACCGTCTCGGTCTCGGGCCGCACCGCCGCTTCCCGGGTGTTCTCGCTGCTCAGCTCTACGAGGACGGGGTGCCGATCGGCGACCCGCGGGATGTCCGCGTGTGGCAGTTCACCATCCGATGGACGCCCACGTCGGAGGGCGAGCACGTGCTCACCGCGGTCTACACTCCCGGCAACCCGGGCGTGAGCGGCTCCACCTCGACGCCCGTGACCGTGCTGGTCGGGCGGCCCGCCGCGACGGTGACCCTCGGCGCCCCCGCGACGGCCCGCGCCGACGCGACGGTGACGCTCACGGCGGGCAGCGTCCCGGCTCTCCCCGGCGACTACCGCTTCGTGCTCGTCGACGGCTCCGGTGCGACCACGACCGCGACCGTCGCGTCGCCGACGGGCGACCCAGTCACCTATCCGACGCCCGCCCTCGCCGAGGGCGTGGCGAGCGTCGAGGTGACGTTCACCCCGACCGAGCCGAGCACCCACCGCGGCGCCATCGAGAGCACGACGATCGACGTCGCGCGCGGGCAGACGACCACGACCGTCGTGCTCCCCGCTGCGGGGAAGGCGGGCGTCGTGCTCGACGCCGTCGCGCGCGTGAGAGTCGTCGATCCAGATGACGACCGCATCCCGAGCGGCACCGTCACGTTCGAGCTCCCCGACGGCACGCCGCTCGGGTCGGCGCAGAGCGCGCCCGTGCGTACGGGCCCCGGCTGGGCCGAGTACGCGACCGACCACATCCCGGCCTCCCCCGGAACCGTCGAGGTCGTCGCGCGCTTCGCCGACACGGCGGCGTTCCGCGGGTCGCACAGCGCACCGGCGACGTCCGCGCTCACGGCGTGGACGACCTCCGCGACGGGCTCCCTGGCGAGTGCCGCCGTCGCCGCCGACCGCTCGGCCGTGCTGCGCGTGAGCGTGCGCGCGGACGAGGCCGGCGCCCCCGCCGTGGCGGGCGAGGTGCGCCTCGTGATCGACGGTGCGCCCGTCGGCGACCCGATCCCGGTCGTCGCGGGGGCTGCCGCTCTCACGATCCCCGCCGGGCTCGCGGTGGGCACCCACGCGGTCGCGGCCGTCTACACCGACGCGTCGGGCGTCTTCACCGACGCGTCGACCGCTGCCGTGACCCTCACGGTGACGCCCGTGGCACAGAGCCCCGGCGCGCAGACCCCCGGTGCCCAGACCCCCGGCGCTCGGCCCTCGCGCGGCGGGACGGGTGCCGTGTCCGTCGGCGCGGGAGCGGAGGGCTCGGAGACTGCGGACCCGGAGGTCGACGGCGGCAGCGCCGCGGACGAGGAGACCGCCGGCGAGACGCCTGCGGCTGAAGCCGGCACCCCCGCCGGCGAGACCGACGACGCGGAGGCGGGCAGCGGCCCCGACGTGGCCGGCTCCGGAGCCGGCGGCGACCCCGCGGCGACCCCCGTACTGCTCGTCTGGGTGCTCGTCGGCGCGGTGATCCTCGCCGCCGCTGGGGGTGCGGTGCTCCTGTGGCGGAGGCGGGTGCTCGCGCGGCGCTGAGACGCGCGGAGCGCCCGAACTCAGCGCGGCACGAGCCGGAACACGCGCAGCACGCGCCCCGAGGCGCGCTCGTAGCCGCGGTAGCCGGGCCAGTTCTCCTCGAGCACGCGCCACACCTCCTCGCGCTCCTCGTCGGTCACGAGCTCGGCGCGCACGCGGCGACGCTCCCCGCGGAAGTCGATCTCGGCATCCGGGTGCGCGATGAGGTTCCACGTCCACGCGGGATGCTCGGGACGCGCGAAGTTGGAGCCCGTCACGTAGATGACGCCGTCGTCGAGCGGGCAGCACATGAGGTGCGTCTCGCGGGGCAGGCCCGACCTCGCGCCGATCGTGTGGAGCGTGAGCGACGGCACGACGACCCCGCTCACGGGGCCGCGGCGACCGCCCGTGAGCCGCGCGGCGAGGCGCTCGAGGGGCGGCATCATCCGCGGGCCCAGCCGGCGGAACACGCGCGTGCGGCTGACCCACGCCACGGCGGCGCGGACGGGACGGATGGCGGCCACGCGGCCACCCTAGCCCCGGGCTCGTTTCCCGTTCGGTGACACCGCCGTAACACGCAGGTGACATGAGCCGCGTTGACTGGGCGCACACGGACGCCAGCGTCGCCGCCGTCAGAGGTCTTCACGAGGGGGTAACGGATGGCGCACGCGATCGTCGGCGAGTGGGAGCTGTTCAAGGGCGAGGGCGGCGGCGCCCCGCTCGAGCGCATCGAGTTCCTCGAGGAGGACGGGCGGCTGCGCGTCCGCTACGCCGACGCAGACACCCCGCAGCCGTGGGCGCGCGTCGACGAGACCGGCGACGCGCTGCGCTTCGAGATCCTCTCGGCCGGGTCGTCGCGCGGCAACGCGCACTACAGCTACGAGCTCACCCTGACCGGGCCCGCCGGCGTCGCGGGTACGCGCCGGCGCGGCCTGCTGGCCAAGGTGCCCGTCACGGGTCGTCGCATCGCCGCGGCGCCCGCTGCGGGCCCGGACGCCGCGGTCGCCCTCCAGGGCGGTCCGGTGCCGGCGAGCCTCGCCGAGGCCAAGGCGCGTGCCGCGGAGGCCGCCGAGCGCGCCGCGGCGATGCGACGACCCGTGACGGGCACCTTGGCCAGCAGGCCGCGCC
>RDDZ01000026.1 GCA_003852775.1 Microbacteriaceae bacterium
GCACCCGCGTAGTCATACCCCGCCGCATCCAGCGGCACACCCCGCAACTGCACATTCGGCGGTGTGCATCGGGTGCCGAAGGCGGCGGGCGTGAAGGTGGGTCGGTGCCGTTGCGGTGTGGTGCACACGTTCGCGGATGTGCAGTTGCGGGGTGTGCCGCTGGATGCGGCGGGGTATGACTACGCGGGTGCGGTGGCGTGGAATCGGGACTCGGGGGTGCTGTGGGACAACACGCGTCGGCGGTTGCGGGATCACCTGCCGGGGGTGGAGTTCTTCGTTGTGCGGGAGTGGCAGGATCGCGGCGCGCTGCACCTGCATGCGCTGGTGCGGGTGCCGCGTCTGGGTGCTCCGTCCGGGCGTGAGCTGGGAGCGTTGGCGCGGTCGGCGGTGGCGTTCTCGAAGGTCGATGGTTCCGAGGTCGTGTGGGGTGAGCAGTTCACCTGCGACGAGTTCCGCGCGGACGGGGCCGGAGCCAAAGCGATCTGGTACCTGTCGAAAGCGCTCAACTACGTGCTGAAAGACACCGCTCGGGAAGCGGGCGGCGGTGCCGCGTGGGTGCATGTGGCGCGGATGCACCAGGCGGCGCGGGCGATGCGCTGCTCCCCGGAGTGCGAGCCTGCGAGCTGCACGAGTCGGACGCATCAGCGCTTCGGGGCGCGCGGGCATGTGGTGTCGAACACTAGGAAGACCAAGACCCGCTCCGGTTGGTCGCTCATCGGGCTGACGCGGCGGGCACAGCGGGAGGCGCGTGCGGCGTGGTTCGCGGCGAAGGAAGCCGAGCGGCAGGCTGCCGCTGCGCGGGAGGCGTCGGCGGCACCGGAGCCGGTGGCCGGCGCCCTGGCCGGCCTTGCTGCCCGGTTGCAGCTCGAGCTGCGAGCTGTCGCGCCGGTCGTCCCCTAGCGGGACGGCGGCATGGTCGGGTGGCTTCCCGGTGGTGACAGGCGCGGGTTGCTGGGTGGGGTGCCCGCGGATGCCCCTCGCGGGCGGACCCCGCCGACAGGCGGGGAGCACCGCGAGGGCGCCGCGGGCGCACGCCGAGGACCCGAGGCGGTCACAACGGCACAGACCCCGATAGGGGCCGAACCACTGGATGCGGTCGCGTCCGCCCGGATGCGACCGCGTCGCTGGGAGCGCCGAAGGCGCGGCGCGCGAGCGCAGCTCAGGACATGTGCTCAAGCTCTATCTGCGCATAGTCCTGACCCGTCTTCTTTGCTAGAGAAGCCGCCATGCCTTCAACGCGGGAGATCATGCTGACAAAGTCAATGATCGCGCGCCTGTGCTCGCCGTCCATCTCGCTGATGAGCGACGCGAGCAAGGGGACCTCTCGGTTGATCAGCGCGTCATAGTTTGCGAGCAAATCCGGGTTGGAGGGCACTTCGCCCTGGTTGACTAGCGCCAGTTGTTCCGCAATCGCGGTGATGGTCCGCGTCTCCACGTCGATCGCGGTACTAACCACCGTCTGACCCCAACTCTGAAGCGCGTCAATGAACTTCAGCTGCGCCGCAGTGCGTGGCATGTCGTAGTCAACCCACCCCCGTTCCTGAAGGACGGCCGCTGCTGTCGATGCGGGGGTTACCTCGCCGTAGATGGTGTATTGGAACAGTGCGATGTTCGCCTCTTCCGCAAGGGATACGGCGGTGGGGGTGTATCCGCTGTACGAGTAACAGAGCCGGTTCGGGGTTCTCTCGGCTGCGCCGACGAGCTGCTGGATGACCGGTGCGCCGATCGGGCCGCTCGTGTAGTGCTTCACCTGGGCAATGGCTGCGCGCGCGGTGACATCCTTGCCTCCGTCGCGCCCTGCTCCGGTGAGAGCAGCATCGGCGAAACCTAGCGACATCATGTGAGCCACCGCCAGCTGCTCCGCTTGCTGCCATGTCTCCACGAGCGGGAGTTCACCGTCCATGACAGGAGCGTAGCGACCGCTTGATCTTGTAGGGGATATTTCGGGAGCACATCACTTCGGCCAATCTCGGTGCCTGCACCTACGCTGGTAGTCGCACAAGCTGGAACTAGGGATGGTGTGCCGTGGCTGACTTCCGATCCGAGCGAATGGCATCACCCGAGGGCGAAGGGCGCGCCAAGACCGCGCTCGAAGCGGCCTACGAGACGTACTACAAGGCCAACAAGTCGGTGAATAAGCGCATCTTCGCCGCGCTCCCCGAGCTGCGCGAGATCCTTCGCGGCTACGCCGGTTCCCGCCTGCTCGACCTTTACGGCTTCTGGGTCATGTGGCACGCCTGTGGCGGCTTCGACGGCACCCAGAAAGCTCTGGGCATCAGCAAGTCGCAGATGTACCGCCGCATCGCGCTCTTCCGCGAGGTGTTCGGTGAGCATCCGGACGTGTGCGAGTTCCCCGGCCTGACGATCAACCCCGCCGAGTTCCTCGCGGGCATGGCTGAACGGTCGAAGCGCCTACACTCGAAGTAGTCGCAAATCTTGCGCCTAGTGAGAGGCGCCCGCTAGTCTCGCAATATGCGAGTAGACGAGCGAGCGACCCTTCGGGAGTTCCACGCCGCCTACTCCGTGCTGCTTGAAGAGGGTCTGACCTCGAACACCATCGCGGCCTATGACCGCGCCTGGCGTCTTCGGATCGAGCCGACTCTCGGCCACGTGCGGCTGTGCGAGCTGCGCGCCCTCACCATCGCGACGGCCCGTGCCGCGTGGGACTGCGCCCCCTCGACCAAGAGCGACGCGATCGCCCTGCTGTCCGGCCTGCTCAACCTCGCCGTGATGGACGGCCTGATCGCGACCAATCCATGCCGAGGACTCCCGCGCCCGCGCGGCAAGGCGCACGACTCCGACCCCGTGTCGCGGGCACTGACTGAGGCACAGGTCGCACGGATGCTGGAACTCACCTCGTTCCACCCGTTCGGTCAGCGCGCGCTTGCCGGACTCGCGCTCACGGGGCTGCGTCTCGGGGAGCTTGTCGGGCTGCGGTGGGAAGACGTGGACCTGTCGCGCGGCCTCATCACCGTGCGCCGCACGCACTCCCCCGACGGTCACGGGCGCTTGGAGGTGCGCGCAACGAAGAGCGGGCACGTGCGGTCGATCCCGATCCTGGACGAGCTGCGCCCGTGGCTCGACGCGGCCCGGGAGACCGGGTACGACCGGGTCTTCACGGGGCGCAACGGCGGGGCGTTCGATTCGGGGAACCTCGCTCGCGCCGTGCGGTGGGACGAAGTGCGCGACAAGATCGCCACGTTCCCTGACGGCAAGGGCCTTCGCTTCCACGACCTCCGGCACACGTTCCTGAGCCGCCTCGCTCGCCTCGGCGTCACTCCGGCCAACTTGCAGAAGGTCGCGGGGCACGCCTCGATCACGACCACCGAGCTGTACACGCGCTCGTCGGCGGTGGATGCGGCGCTAGCAGTTGGCGAGTTCGTCAGGCGCGCGAGTCGTGAGGTCACTCCGAGAGGGGGTGAACCGGCTGGAAATCGGCGGTTGACCGGGACTTATACGTGGTAGCTGAGGCGGGACTCGAACCCGCGACCTCACGATTATGAGTCGTGCGCTCTCACCAACTGAGCTACTCAGCCACGCGCCAGCCGGCGAACGAACGCTGCCTGACAGAGCCCCGAGTCAGGATTGAACTGACGACCCCTTCCTTACCATGGAAGTGCTCTACCACTGAGCTATCGGGGCGCACCTCGGATCTCGCCGATGCACCGCAACAGCCTACCATCCCGGCGAGAAGCGGCTGCACACCGGTCAGCGCGAGGTTCCGAGGATCAGATGGGGGCGTGGGCCTTCGAGTCGAGCGATCGAGACGGTGTTCTCCGTGACCTCGCGACGGAGCTCGGCGAACTGCTCATCCATCTTCGCTTCGAGCCGCTCGAAGCGGAAGTCCACCTTCTCGAAACGCGCGTCGATCTTCTCGAAGCGCTCATCGATCTTCTCGAACCGGGAATCGAGCCGTCGGGCGAAGAACCCGAGCATCGCGGCGACGCCGCCGAGCACCGTGGCGGCGACGCCGAACAAGGCGACGACGAGAGAGACGAGCTCGACGGTCACGGCGGAACCTCCCACGAGGAAGATTACGCGGGTTCGCCCACATCCGGCAGGCGAGGACGGCACTCTGCGGAGAGCTCCGGTGACCATCGCCTGTGGAGGACACGTCATCCGACGCCACCACGTCACGCGAATGGCGCGGTGTCCCACCCGAGGCGGTGCGCAACCGCGTCGGCGGCACGCGACGGGAAGCCGTCCCAGCCCGGCTCGAGCTCGTCACGGAGCAGGGTGTAGAGGCCGCGGGCCGCCTCCTCGAGAGGTCGGTCGAGCACCTCGGCGAGCCGAGTCGCGAGCCCGGGATAGTCGCGCTCGAAGCGCCGCACGGGGTCGATGGCATCGCCATGCGGCTCGACGACGGGGCGGCGCGCGCGGATCGCGCGCACGAGATGGCCGACGGCCCACGCGTGCACGAACTGCCCCGCCGAGAGCCGCTCGCCGCGACGCGCACGGCCGACGCCCACGAGGATCTTGAGCAGGGCGAGGCCCGCCTCGTCGGCCGCGTCGGATGCCGGAAGCGCCGCTGCGCGCGCACGACTCGCCTCGAGCACCGCCTCCGTGGTGCCGTCGTCGAAGAGGATCGCGGCGTCGGAGGTGGCGAGGGCGCCCTCGAGCTCGCGCGGGGATGCCGCCGCGAACTCGAACAGGTGACCATCCTCGTACAGCACCGCGAACCCGATCGATCCCTCCCGAGCGACGAGCACGGCGCGCTCCGGATGCGGCAACCAGGCGGCGACGTCGCGCACCTCCGCCTCGCGTCCCGGATGCGCCACGACGAAGAAGTCGTGATCCGACCACTCGTCGCGACGCGCCTCGGCGGCCGCCGAGCCGAGCAGCACGAGGCCGGCGACGGCCGGCGACGAGCGCACCGAGGCGGCGAGCTCCTCCGTGTACTCCTCGAACCTCATCGCTCGCCGACGTCCGAGGATCCGGATGCCGGCGCCGCGACCCCCGGCAACGACCACGCCGCGAAGACGGGCCCGGCGGCCGCGAGGCGCACGCGGCCGCGCCGTCCGGCATCCGCCGCGAGCGCGAGCGACGCGCGCCCCGCGATCGCGACGGCCGAGTCGGCGCCCGCGAGAGCCGCGGGCTCGAGCTCGACATCGACGTCACCACGCGCGGCGAGCACGAGCACGGTCTCATCGGCGCCCTCGCGCACGAACACCATCGCGTGGTCGTCGACGTGCAGCCAGCGCAGTCCGCCCGTCGCGAGCACCGGATGCTTGTGCCGCAGGCCGATGAGCTCGCGGTAGAGCTCGAGCGTCTCCGCGGCCTCCGCCTCGCGCCCCCACGGGATCGGGGTGCGCGAGTCCTCGCCGTCGGTGCCCGTGAGCCCGAACTCGTCGCCCGCGAACACGACGGGTATGCCCGGCAGGCTCACCGAGAGCCCGAGCGCGACCGGCACGGTGCCCTCAGCCGCGTGGGTGCGGAATCGCGCCGTGTCGTGCGTGTCGAGAGCGTGCATCGTCGCGAGGCGCACGCGCCAGGGAAGCTGAGCTGCGTAGCGCTGCATCTGCTCCCACGCCTCCCGCGCGGTGTAGCGAGGGATGCCGCCGATCGGCTGGCCGAAGAACCACGGCTCCTCGTTCCACTCACCCTGGGCGTCCTGCCAGGGCGTACCGTCGGGTGCACTGAGCCAGCCCCACACGGGACGCGTGAAGTCCGTGTAGGTCATCGGACCGTGCCACGCATCGCCCTGGAAGTCGCTCGACGCGTCGTTGGTCGACTCGGCGAGCAGGATCGTATCGGGCTCGATCTCGATCATCGTGCGCCGGATCGCCTGCCGCACCTCGGCGTTGAGGTCCACCTCCCCGAGGCGGCCGGTCATGTTGGCCACGTCGATGCGCCAGCCGTCGAGCGCGTACGGGGGCCGCAGCCACCGCCCGACGATCGAATCCGGTCCCTCGATGAAGCGGCGGCGGAGCTCCGGCGAGCTCCAGTCGAACTTGGGAAGCGTCGGCGTACCGAGCCACGACTCGTACTCGGTGTGCGCGGCGTCGCGGAAGTAGTAGAACGAGCCCTCCGCGGCATCCGGATGCCCGTAGGCCGCCCGGAACCACTCGTGGCGGTCGCCCGAGTGGTTGCTCGTGAGGTCGCCGATCACCCGGATGCCGCGCGCGTGCGCCGCCTCGACGAGCCGCACGAGCGCCTCGTCGCCCCCCAGCAGCGGATCGACCTCGGCGAAGCTCGAGGCGTCGTAGCGGTGGTTCGACGCGCCGGGGAATACAGGCGTCAGATAGAGCAGCGTGACGCCGAGCTCGACGAGGTGGTCGAGGTGCTCCACGATCCCGTCGAGGTCGCCGCCGTAGAACTGCTGGGAACGCCCCGGCAGCACGGGGTCGACGGGATCGTTCCAGGATGCCGGGATGGCCCAGTCGGGCGTGGGTCGCTCGTCTGCGGCCGCCGAGCGCGCGAAGCGGTCGGGGAACACCTGGTACATGACCGTCTCGGCGAGCCACGAGGGCGGCGGATTGCCGGCGACGAGCGCGAAGTCCTCGGCGTCGAGCAGCTCCGTGCGGCTAAGGCCCGACTGGCCGAGCCACTCGATCCCGCCGTCCTCGCCCACGAGCAGCCATCGGTAGCCGTGCCGGGGGTTCGCGACGACGATCGCGGCCTCCCACCACTCCCAGCCCGCGGCATCCGTCCCGAGTCGCGTCGCGTCGTCCCAGCGGGGCTCGTGGTCGGGGTTCGACCGCACGCGCACGGCGTGCAAGGCGGTGTAGCTCGGGGGCACGCGCAGCCGCACCCGGACGGTGTCGCCGAGTGCCGGATTCTGCGTCGAGACGTGCAGCGGCGAACCGTCGTGGTGCGGTGCGAGACCCGTCACGGATGCCGTGCCGCCGCTCACTTGACCGCTCCCGCCGTGAGGCCGCCCACGATGTATCGCTGCAGGAAGAGGAAGAGCACCATGACGGGAACAGCAGCGAGCACGGCGCCCGCGGAGAAGAGGGTCCAGTTCTTCGACGTCTCCTGCGAGACGAACTGGTAGAGCCCCACCGCGAGGGTCTGCGTGCTCGGCTCGGTGAGCACGACGCTCGCGATCACGAACTCCCCCGTCGTGCCGACGAACGACAGCAGTCCGACGACCGCGAGGATGGGCGCGACGAGTCGCAGGATGATCGTGAAGAAGATGCGCGCGTGGCCCGCCCCGTCGAGCTTCGCCGCCTCGTCGATCGAGGTGGGCACGGTGTTGAAGAAGCCGTACATGAGATAGGTGTTCACGCCGAGCGCGCCTCCGAGGTAGACCATGATGAGCCCGAGCTGGCTGCCGAGGCCGAGGGCCGGGAAGATGTCGCCGATCGCGCTCAGCAGGAGGAAGATCGCGACGACGCCGAGCAGCTGCGGGAACATCTGCACGAGCAGCAGGCTCAAGAGGCCCACGCGGCGCCCGCGGAACCGCATCCGCGAGAAGGCGTATGCCGCGAGCGCGCCGAGGAACACCGTGCCCGCCGCGCTCACGATGCCGATCACGAGGGTGTTGCCGAACCACGCGGCGTACGGCTGCGACGGTCGCTGGAAGAGCTCGACGTAGTTGCCCAGGTCGATCGTGCGGAAGAGCTGGTTCGAGCCGACGAGCGTGCCGCTCGGGTTGAGCGAGGCCGACAGCACGTACACGAGCGGGAAGATCGCGAAGAGCACCGTCACGATGCCGACGAGGTGCCGCCAGCCCGTCGCCGCGAACCAGCGCACGAGCGAGGGGCGGCGACGTGGGGCGGGACGCCCGGATGCCATGCGGAGGGTCGTGTCGGCCATCAGTTGAGATCCTCCAGTGCGCGCGTGCGGCGGAAGCCGATCGCCGAGACGATCGCCACGACGATGAAGATGATGATCGCGAAGGCGCTCGCGAGGCCGTAGTCACGACCCGTGCCCGAGCCGAACGCGACCTTGTAGACGAGCGTGATGAGCAGATCCGTCGCGCCCGCGTCGACGCCCGCCGAGGGGTTGCGGGGTCCGCCGCCCGTGAGCATGTAGATGACGTTGAAGTTGTTGAAGTTGAACGCGAACGACGAGATGAGCAGGGGTGCGACGGAGACGAGCAGGAGCGGCAGCTTGATGAGCCGGAAGACCGCCCATGGGCGCGCGCCGTCGACGCGCGCCGCCTCCATGAGCTCGTCGGGGATCGACTGGAGGGCGCCCGTGCACACGAGGAACATGTAGGGGAAGCCGAGCCAGAGGTTGAGCATGAGCACGCTCACCTTGGCGAGCCAGGGATCCGTGAGCCACGGGATCGGAGCGCCCCCGAAGAGCACCTGGTTGACGAACCCGAAGTCCTGATTGAGCAGGCCGAGCCATACGAGACCGGAGAGGAACGCCGGGAACGCGTACGGCAGGATGACGAGCACGCGGTAGATCTTGCGCCCCCGCATCCGCCAGTCGTTGAAGACGATCGCGACGAAGAGCCCGAGCGCGAAGGTCGTGAGCACGGAGAGGATCGCGAAGGCGAAGGTCCACACGAGAACGCCGAGCAGGGGCCCGCGGATCGACGGCTCGCCAAACGCGCGCGCGAAGTTCTCGAACCCGACGTCGATCTTCCAGCCCGGTACGAGCGAGCGGCCCGCCTCGCTCGTGAACGACCCGTGGCCGTCGTCGCGGTAGACGACCCCCGTCTCGGCGTCGGTGAAGGTGTCGGCCTGCTCGTCGTAGACGAGTGAGGCGCGATAGAGGTAGGCCGCGGAACCGTCGGGCGTGCGCAGCACGCCGTCGGAGAGGTCATCGCTCACGGGAACCGAC
>RDDZ01000149.1 GCA_003852775.1 Microbacteriaceae bacterium
GACGATCCAGCATGAAGACACGCAGACGGTTTACGGCCGAGTTCAAGGCCAAGGTCGCGCTTGAGGCGATCCGCGGCGAGCGGACGATTTCGGAGTTAGCCACGAAACACCAGCTTCATCCCAACCAGATCACGCAGTGGAAGCGGCAGGCCATCGAGAACCTGGCCAAGGCGTTCGACGACAAGGCTTCCGACGCACAGGTCGGCCGGGAGGCCGAGGTCACGAAGCTGCACGCCAAGATCGGCCAGCTCGTCGTCGAGCGCGATTTTTTGGCCAAAGCCTTCGATCGCTGAGCCTGGATCGGAGGAGAATGATGATTGATCCCGATCACGAACGGCTCTCGATCCGTCGCCAGTGCGAGCTGGTCTCGATCTCGCGAGCCTCGTTCTACCGCCAGCCCGCTGGCGAGAGCCCGGAGAATCTTGAGTTGATGCGTGTCATCGACGGGGCCTTCATGGAAACGCCCTGGTATGGCTCGCGTCAGATGGCGCGGCACCTGCGCCGCCAGGGCTGGTGCGTCGGCCGCAAGCGTGTCCGGCGGCTGATGCGCAAGATCGGCCTGTCGCCGATCTACCAGGCACCGAGGACCAGCGAGCCGCATCCGCAGCACCGCATCTATCCCTACCTGCTACGGAATCTGGCGATCGAGCGACCAGATCAGGTATGGTGTGCCGATGTGACCTACATCCCGATGCGGCGCGGCTTCCTCTACCTCGTCGCCATCATGGACTGGTTCAGCCGCAAGGTGCTTGCCTGGCGGCTGTCGAACACGATGGACGCCGACTTCTGCGTGGCCGCGCTCGAAGAGGCAATCGCCCACCACGGCAGGCCCGACATCTTCAACACGGATCAGGGAAGCCAGTTCACCAGCTTCGCCTTCACCACCACGCTGAAGGACGCCGGCATCCGCATCTCGATGGACGGGCGCGGCCGTTGGATGGACAACGTCTTCATCGAGCGGCTGTGGCGCAGCCTCAAATACGAGTGCGTCTTCCTCAACGCCTTCGAGACCGGAAGCGAAGCCCGCAACGGGATCGGTTCATGGATAGCCTACTACAATGAGAGACGCCCGCACTCGACCTTCGGCGGCAGGACACCCGACGAGGTCTATGCTACGGCGGAAATGACGGAGCGACTGGCGGCATAGAAACCAACCCGATCCACCTTAGCCAAGCCGCCAAACTGTCTCACCAGGCGGGTCCACCTCTGACCTTGTCGGCCGTGGTCAACTGCATCGGCATCGGCTTCCAGCGCGGCACCCACGCGAACTGGCAATTGGTGCAGAATGACGGCTCGGGCGCGCCGACGCTCACCGATCTCGGGGCGAG
>RDDZ01000155.1 GCA_003852775.1 Microbacteriaceae bacterium
ACGACATTCCACCGCCATTGGCGCGACGTGCCGGAGAGCGGCTGGCGTTGGCCGAATTTCAGCCCTGCCGAGATCGCCTGCCGGGGTACTGGCAAACTGCTGGTCAACGAAACGGCGCTCGACAAGCTGCAGGCGCTGCGCGACCGGCTGGGCAAGCCGCTGATCGTCCGCTCCGCCTATCGCAGCCCCGAGCACAATCGCGCTGTCGGCGGCGCGACGCGCTCGAAGCATATGGATGGCGCGGCCTTCGACATCGCCATGGCGAACCACGACCCCGTGGCCTTCGAGGCTGCGGCGCGCGAGGTCGGGTTCCTCGGCTTCGGCTTCTACCCGCGCTCGGGGTTCATCCACGCCGCGCCGGCAGCGGCCTGAGCACCGCCATCTCGATGCGGACCGCGGGCTCCCGCCTTCGGTTGCGACGGACGACCAGTTCGTCGACGAAGCGGCGCCAGGCGGCGAGGCCGGCGAAGTCGCGGGAGCCGCGCAGGATCAGGCCTGGTCGAGGGCGGTCTTGAGGTGGTTGTTGTGGGCCTCGACCGAGCCGTTCTCATGCGCCTCGCCGGGGTTGTTACGGCTCGCGATCATGCCGAAATGGGCGCAGAAGGCTTCGTAACGATGGGTGACATCGGCCGCTGCTTCGGCATTAAGGTTGCGGTAGGCGGCGGAGAGGCTGTCGGTGCGGTGTTCGCGAGGCACGCCGCCGAGGGTCCAGAGCGCATTCTGCAGGTTCTCCGCCGGCGCCGTGAAGCTCTCGCCACCCATCACCACGCCGGCATGTTCCCAGCCGCTGTAGGCATGAGGAAGTGGAACAGGCGCTGCTCCAGCGTCTGGCCGGCGATCGTCACACCGAGCTCGCCCGCGTCGGTGGAATCCGACAGCGCCATCCGGCCGGGCTCGGGCGTCTGCCGGAAGATCACGTCCCGCTCGGGCCCGTGCAGGGCGCGCCAGTCACGGACGCGCCGCTCGAGGGTCCGGCGCACCCGATCGTCGGGGAAGGCATCCGGATCGCTCATCTGAAGGTGCCGAAGCAGGGTCACGGCCTGAACGGCGGGATCGCGCTCGAGGATCGGCAGCAGGACCGGGTCCCACACCGCCTCAAGCGGATCGGGCACGGTGCGGCCGCGGGAGGCTCCGCGTTGGGAAGGAAGGCGCGGATCGGCCTCGAAGCGGCGGGCGGTGCGTTCGCTGAACCCTGATCGGGCGGCGGCGGCGCGCTGGCTGTGCTGGAGACGGTCGGTCATGTAGACTCTCACTTGCTGGTCGGTCACGGGTTTGCCCGGCACGGCCTGATCTCCGTTTGG
>RDDZ01000047.1 GCA_003852775.1 Microbacteriaceae bacterium
TCCTCCGCCCAAGGTTTGTCGGCCAGGTGTTGTCCCGCCCTCGAGCCCGTCCCCTTGCCCACGTAGCGGGGTTGAAAACCCTCCAGCCACACGTACAGGTAGGACATCACGAAGCCCTCAGCGGTATCGGCGGGAGCCGGTCCCAGGCCCGGGTCCCCGCTTCGTTGTCGCAGAGCCGCCACAGCGTGCCGTCCTCGCACTCGACCACCACCTGGCGGACCAGGTAGCCGTCGCGGGTACTTCCAATGGAGGAGGTCATGTTGCGCACGCGGCGGTCCACGCCCTCGCGGTTGCGCGGGTCCATTCCCCCGTCACTCACCGGCCCTCCGGTGTAGCCGCCCTCATTCTTCCTCATCGCCGTTCTCCAGGTCGATGTCCGCCTTGAGGGCTTTGAGCTCCACGAAGGCGTCCAGGTTATTGTTGATGAAGTCCACCATCTTCGTGTACTTCTCCTGCTGGACGGCGCGGTGCGCCAGCGAGGTCAGGGCGTCGCCATAGCGTCGATCCGCGTGGCGGGCCGCGTCCTGCTCGCTGGGGTGGAGTTCGCCGTCAGCCGTCTGGTACATCGTCACGCGCTTCACGGGGCTCCCTCCAACGCCTGGTCCAGGTCATCGTGGTCCACCGTCACGCCGATCTCCCCCAGCATGTCGGCGGCGAGGCGCAGGAGCCGTTTGCGGCTCACATGTTCGGTCGGGCTCAGGTTCCCGTCATGAAGGTGGTCCGCGCAGTCTTGTAGGTCGCTGAGGGTATTCTCCCAGCGGCAATAGCTCATGTTGGCCATTTCAGTTCTCCGTTTCTTCGGGGTTGTGGACAAAGTAACTATCAGCAGGACACATACAGATACCGCAGGGCGGCGTTGAATCGGAAATGTCGCGGGCGTATCGGTAGGCGTCCGCGAAGTTCCAGAAGGAGGCCGGGGGAAAGCCCCAGCCCTTTTCCCGGGCTCCGCGTGAGGGGTAGACCGTCAACCGGACGGGTCGGACTTCGGAACCTTCCATCACTCCTCCGCAACAATCATCTCATCGCCCAGGAAGTCCTTGGGCATTCCATACTCCTCGATCAAGCGCGGCGCGATGGTGAATTTGTAGCCGGGATCGTTCGGGCTCACCAGCTTGACCAGGAACCAACCCTTGGGCTGCGGGGCCTTCTTCCGCGGGGCCATCGCCTTGTGCGGGTAGTCGCCCAGCTCGCGGGCGAGGTCGGTCAGGGCGTCGTGGAGTTCAGTGCCCGGCTCCGCGTAGGTCGCCGTCAGCTTGCCCTTCAGACCGACCGCGCGGGCGGTCTTGGCGAACGGACCGGCGTGCTTACACTCCAGGCCCACGGCGGCGTGGATCATTTCATGGAGGAGCGTGGCCAGGACCTCCACCGGGTTCTCCAGGACGGGGCTGATGAACATTTCGTACACGGAGGCCGTGCTGACTTCCTTGCTCCAGCACTCCCCAATGGCGGCGACCTTCGCGTGAGCGCGCTTCGGGAAGCCCACGGAGACGGCCCAGGCCTCCGGCATCTTCTGTCCGGCCTGCTCCAGGCGGGCTTCCAGCTTCTGAACGGCGGCGCGCAGCCAACCTTCACGGGTCTTGTCGTGGCTCATTTCAGAATCTCCACCAGTCCGTTGTCCAGGACCTTGATCTGGCCCTCGTTGATGAGCTCATCCATAACCCGGTATCCCGGGCATAGGTGGCCCGTCTTGCTCAGGTGGACGGCTTCCACGTGTAGGGTGTACTTGGCGCGGGGGTGACGGCGGGCGCTCCGCAGGAAGGTTTCCCGACTTTGTTGATCGTACCACTTCATGTCGTTCTCCATTTCTTGGTAAGTTTCAACCTATGGGAAGAAGTATAGTGGGGCGGTCCGAAAAAGTAAACCCCATCAGCCAAATTATTTTGGCTGATCCCACTTCGGTCGTTCGCCCCTCGCCGCCCGGTGGCCGGACTTCTCCCGCTCCGCTTTGTCGTGTCGCAGGTCGCGGTCCGCCTCGCACAACGTCGCGCCCGTCCCGAAGCTGAAGCCGGGGAACCCGGTGCGGACCTCCTCCAGGCGGTCGGCCAGCTCCTCCCGGTTCCCGTTGACCACCACGAACTCATCGCCCGCGATCCGAAACACAGCGTCAGGCCCGAAGGCGAGGACCAGCCGCCCCGCCAACTCCTGAAGGGATTGATCCCCGGCGCGGTGGCCGTGGGTATCGTTGACCCACTTCAGCGAGTCCAGATCAATCAGCGCGATAGCACCCGGCTGGACTTCCTCGAAGGCGCGGCGGTTCAGAACCCCGGTGAGGGGGTCCTGGTACAGGGCTGCGTACAGCTCGCCCTCCGTCATTGCGCGGAGGGCTTCGAGGAGGTTGGGGCGCATGCGTCAGTCCTCCAGCACCGCGATCCGCTGGACAACGGTTTGGGCCTGGCCGCGGTACTCCGCGTGCTCCTTCACGGTGGCCTTGATCTTCAGCTCCTCGCCTTCCTCCGCGTAGAAGGCCCCGGACTTCGCCACAAGGCAGGCCCCGGTCGCGCGGTCGATCATCGTGATGATGTGGACCGTCTCGATGCCGTAGCCGTTCCAGGCGTCCCGGGCGAAGGTGTAGCGGCGCACCACGGTCACGTCGAAGGTCTGGCGCTTCTTCGGCTCGCCCACGTACAGGTCGGGCTTCGGCTTCGGCAGGGCGAGTTGCGGGACCCGGCGGGCGACCTCCTGGGCGGTCAGGCGCATCAGGCCCCCTTCCTCGAAGTCCGGGAGGGTGTCGATCAACCAGCTGATGTAGCCCCGCGGGGCCTCATGGAACTCCTTGCCCACGTAGGGTCCGAAGGCGAACTTGCCGCCCAGGATGGTCTGGCGCTTCGCCTCCTCCTCCGCGGCCCGTTCCGCGGCCCATCGGTCCTCGCGCTCCTTCTGCTCGCGCTCCCGGCGCTCCAGCTCCGCGGCGTTGGCGCGGTGAATCGCGTTCATTTCCTCGCGCAGGGACTCGCGGGAGGTCGTGAGCTTCAGGCCCAGACGCTCCGCGGCTTCCTGGGCCTTCTCGAAGGCTTCGTCAGGGTCCTGGCTCAGGTTCCTCACGTGGCTGCTGCGGACCTGGAAGGAGCCCTGGTACACGCCATTCACCACCGCGTTGCCCATGGGGCCGTTACCCGGGACGGCTTGCAGGTACGTCTCCCGGAGGGTGAAGAAGCAGCCCAGCTCCCCGACTCCGATGAACAGGGTGGGGACGAAGGTGGAGGGGTTCATGGTGCGGTTGTGGATTTGGTACATGATTGAGCTCCTTTTCTGGTTACTTGGCGTTTGCTGGCTTAAAGGTGTAGCAGTAGCGACCGCTGGGGAGCTTATGAGTGCCCATGTAGCGATCCCGGTGAGCAGCTTTACCAATCTTGGCAGCGTTGGCTTCAGAGGCGTAGGTGGATTTGCTCATGATGATGTCGTTCATGTTGTTGCTCCATTTCTTGGTTACGTGAGAAGAAGTATAGTGGGGGCTCCCGAAGAAGTAAAGCCCCTCATACAACTTTTTTCGATTCACGGCAACTTGTGGCGGTCCCGACAGGGCGCACAGACTCCTCCCACCAGTCGCCCGCTCCATTCCCCGCACAGGTCGCAGTCGCCCGGCTCCCCGGGCGGTATCCTCGCCGCGGCCTCCGCGATCCGGGCCACTTCGCGGTCCGTGTCTTGGAGGATGCGGTCATTGCTCAAGTCGATTTCGTCAGCCATTCTTGGGTTCTCCTTCAGGGTTGAACCGGAGGACGTTCAGGGAGCTCATGATGCCGCCCATCTGTTCTTTGCTCATTTTCTTCTCCGCTTCTTGGTTATTTCATGAAAGTGTACAAACTCTTGATACACGGGGCATTCCTCGACAACTTCCTGCCCAACCACCACCTCGCAGTAGGGCGCCACCTCCGTTCGATTACAACAGAGGCAGTGCCGGCAATCGCCGGAGCCCCAGGACTTCTCCCACTGCTCCTCCGCGATCCAGAGCCCCGTACAGCGACCGCCCCCGAACCTATGCGGGAAGTGGTAGGCCCCGCATCGGCAGGTGTACTGGGGGCGGCGCGAACGCCGCCGGTTCATAGGGGGAGGCCCGCGAGGAGCCCCCGGATTGGTTGAAGAATCTCCCAGACAACGTAGGCGACGAAGCCGCCGACCAGGAGGGGCGTGACCAGGTAGATCAGTGCGCGTTTCATGTTCGGCTCCTTCGTGGTATTACCGGAGCGCCCGGAGGCGGTCCACCTGATCCTTGCCCAGGACGGCTTCCAACCCCTCCCAGGACGCGGGGGCGTTCGGTGGACCTTCCAGGATTCCCGCCGCCCGCTCCATGTCGCGGACGCGCTCGCGCACGAAAGCGTCACCGAAGATGGCGAAGGCGAGCACGGGAAGGCCCGCGGCAATCGCCCGGGCCAGTAGCTCCTCCGCGACCGGCTCCAGCGAGGAGCGGCAGTTGACGTGCCGGGGTGGGCGCTCATCCTTCGGCTTGTAAGTTCCATTGGGGCGCTTGCGCGGGTCCTGGTTCATGATCAGCCCTCCTTCACCACGAAGTCCATGATCAAGGCGTCAAACTTCGCCGGGTCCGTCTCCGTGCGGATCGGGTCCAATTGGCCGTCCTTGACCCGGCACAGCTCCAGGCGATAGTCCTGCGGGTCGCCCGCGAACGCCAGAATGTACTCCTGGCCCGTCCAGCTGGCGCGGTAGGGGTAGGACTGGACACTGTCGGGGTCCCGGACGATATTGCCGCCCATACCGCGCCCGCGGATGTCGGCCAGGGCGTTCTCCACGTAGGGGATTATTTGGTGAAAGGGGGTGCTCATGCTTCGGTCCTCATAGTTGTGATTGATGGAGTTCGCCGATGCGGCGGTTGAGCCATTCGACCTCCAGCGGGGTCAGGCGCTCGCCGTGGTCCAGCGACCAGCGGAACTTGCTCAGCAGCTCGCGCTCCTCCGCCTTGAGCCGAACGGCCTGGGCTTCGAGGCGCTTCACCTTCTCCGGGGCGTCCTTCGACATCGCGGCGAGCAGGTGGCACTCCTCGCCGAAGGCGCGGATGGCGTCCCGGGAAGCGGTCACGGGGTCGATGTTGTCCCCGTACTTCTCGCCCAGGTACTCCGCGCAGGCCGCGCCCGCCGCCCCGATGAGCTGAAGCAGGTGCTGCTGGCCGTTGCTCGCGCCGGGGTCGATGTCGTTGGACGCCTTCAGGCCGGGCTTGACCCGGGAGTACACTTGAACGGTGATGCGGTAGCGGCGGAAGTCCTCCGGGTCGCGGGCCAGGCGCGTGGTCACGCCGTTGATTGTCGTGGTCATTCGGTTTCTCCTTCGAGTGGGTTGGCGATCCAAAAGTCATACAGGTCGCGGGCGAAGAACACGTTGGCGCCGTCCGTGTCTTTCCAGCCCTCTTTGCCGTTGATGAAGGTCGGGATCACCGCCCCTTCCGCTCCGGCTTCGACCCCCGCCGGGGACTTCGCCCAGGCCAGGGCCTCCTCCGCGGTCGGGAAGCCGTCCGCGCAATAGAAGCTGCCGGAGTCGCTGAGGACGTACCAGCGGTTGATGTCCATCACCAAGCCGCTTCCGGGCTCCTTGAACGTCTCCACGTGGCGAACGGTCCCGCTCACCGGATCGCGTGCCCAGCGGCGACCGCGATTGATCCCCATCTTGAAGTCTGCGACCACGTTGAGGTCCACCATCAGCTTTTCCGCGACCTGACAAAGCATGATGTAGATGTCACCACACTCCGTCTGGAGGTCCATCAGAGTTTTGCTGTCCAGTTCGCTCACCGGCTTGTCGCCCACGGCCTCGAAGCCGTCCAGCAGCTCCTGAACTTCGTGGCGCATGCGGCGCGCGATAGCCGCCGGGTGTGTTGGGCCGAAGGTCTCATCACCCCAGGCCGTCATCGTTTCTTGAGTCTCGTTCATTTCTGCTTCTCGCAAATGATTTGTTGGTGTAGGGGCTTCGCCGGGTCCACGCGGCAGACCAAGCGATCATACCGGGAGGGCCGCGCCGTCCGGGCCGGAGCCGGAGCGACCCGAACCGGCGGCGCGAGCCGTGGCGAATGCGTGCCGATCTGCGCACGCCGGATCGTCTCCTGGGCGGAGTATGGGCGGGCCTCCTCCGCGTGCGCCTGCGTGGCGAGGAGTGGCAGAACGGCCAGGATCAGGATCAGCGTGCGCATCGTCGGTTCCTCCTTCAGTGCTTCAGGCCCGTACCGCCGCCCAGGGCTCGCAGGAAGTCGGCCAAGCCGCCCTCCTCCCCTTCGCGGCAGCACTTGCTCAGGAAGGCCACGCCGTGGTCCTCCAGATAGCTCGCATCCAGCTTCCATTCCCCGACCTCCCCGACCGGGACCCCGGCGGCGAGGTGGAGCTGGGGCCAAAGGGCCTTCAGCTCCCGGTTCGTTTCTTCCTGAATCTTCTCCACCCGGCGCTCGAAGTCGCGCTGGAGGGCTTCCGCCTTCTCGCGGGCCGCGTCGCAGGCGGCGGTGATGTCCTGAGCCAGGGCGAGGGCCGGGCCTTCGAGGCGGACGTTGATGTGCTTGTGGTCGGTCATAGTGGTTCTCCGGTGATTTGTTCGCCCAAGGACACGATAGTGTCCATCAGGAAGTTTTGCATGGTGCGGGTTTCGTCGTACAGCGAGTGGCGGAGGTGAATGAACTCCTCAATCAGGGTCCCCGCCAGCATCTTCGTCCCCATCATCAGGGTTCGCTTGCTGATGTAGATTTTGCCCTCATGAGCGCGGCCCAGGACCTCCTCGCCCAGGAACTCGCTGACAATGATCGGATACTCCCGGACCGCGAAGCCCAACCGCTCGCAGAACGTCGCGGCCTTCTCCAGGCGCGTGCGCTCCAGCTCGCTCAGGGCCATCGGGGTGGCCTGGTCGTGGAGTTGGTCCATGATCCAGACCTGGGACGCCTTCAGCGCCGACCGGCTCAGGCTGGAGTCGAAGTTGCGCGCCAGTTCGGAGACGATGGACAGGAAGGGCTTGGACGGCTCCACGCCCTCGAAGTCCAGCTGGTGCTCGAACGTCCCCTTGGGCGCGGTCACGGCCTTCTTGATCACTTGGGTCTCCACGGACTCGCACAGCCCGCGGCGAACGGCGGCGGTGATGTCCCAGGAATACTTGATGGTGCGGTCCTCCGTCAGGTCCACCTTCTTCTGGATGTTGTACGTGAACTGGGTCGGTTGGTCCAGGCGATAGGCCCGCACGCCCCGATAGAACACGAAGTGCGATGGCCCGGGATGAATGTGGACGGCTTCGTTGCGCTCCAGCGGTTCGGTGGACAGGATGATGTCGGAGCGGGAGGCCCAGACATCCAGGAACTTCTCGCCGCGGACCACGATCACGGTTTCATTCGCGCCGACCTCCGGGACTTCCTGGGCCTCGAACACCTCGCCCAGCTCATCGACCGTGTTACAATACAGCTCGCGGAAGGCTTGCCAAACTTCCCAGGTCTTGCCGACCTCCGTGGTGAAGCCCAGGGCTCGCTTGTTCATCGTCACCACGTTGAAGTCATCCACGCGGACCTTCTGGCGCTTCACGCCGAACTCCAGCTTGCGCTTGCCGGCGTGAATGGTGATCTCGCAGCCCTCGCGCAGGAGGATGGCGATGGCGTACTTCAGGCCCGTGCCGAAGAAGCCGATGGCCCCGGGGTTCTCCTTCGAGGAGACGCCGAAGGTGGTGATGGACTTGACGTCAATGACGCCCTTGTTGCGGAAGATGATTGAATTCACAATAGTGCTCCTTTTCTGGGGTTCGGGTCACTCGACCCATACGTGGTGGAACTTGGTCGGCAGGTCGTCGCAGCCCATCGGCGTTCCGTCCGCCGCTTCGACCCGGACGCATTCCCGGGAGGACCAGGACTCATAGACCGTAGGCATGTCCAGGTAGCCGATCAGGGCCTTGCCCGCGGCGACGATCAGGAACAGGAGGAAGCCTGTGGCGATCAGCTGCGGCATCCATTCAGCCAATTTCCTCAGCGTCCCAAGCGAAGCCGCGAAGGCGATTGACTTCAAACTCGAATCGCAGCGGGCTTGTCGCAGTAAGGTGTTGGACCGTTCGGCGGGCGTCCGCGCCGCGCGGTAGTTCGCGGCCCGTGATCCGTTTGTAGGCTTGACGTAGTTCATGGTGTGTTAGCTCCTGGCCGTTGTTGAAGGGTTTGTTCAGTATCAAGTCGGACATTTCCGGCTCCATGGGAAGAAGTATAGTGGGGCTTTCCGAAGAAGTAAAGTGGTTTCAATCCGAAAGCGCCTTGCGTATCTCGCGCCGCACCTGAAGTCGGGCATTCAGTGCGGCTCGATGGTCGGAGGAGGTCCGGGAGCAGGTCACCATACAACCTCGCCCCCGAACCGTGAACCGGACCTTGTAGTGGCGCTTGCCGGATTCGACCGTGTACTTGATCCCGGCCTCCTCCAGCTCGCGCTTCGTCGCCTCCAACGTGTCGCTCACGGGCGGGCTCCTCAGAACGGCGGCTTGTCGTCGGACTTCGGAGCATCCGGGAACGGCTCCTGGGACGGCTCGACCTTCGGCCAATCGAACGGCCCGCCCAGGTTCTGGTCCCAGTACGCCCGGGCTTGGGCGAGGGTCGGCAGGAAACCGCGGACGTGCCGTGGACCAATGAGCACGGCTTCGAGGTGA
>RDDZ01000094.1 GCA_003852775.1 Microbacteriaceae bacterium
GCGACTCGCAGAGGGATCCGCCGCTCCTGCAGCGTCAGTGGGTTTTACGCACGGAAGGCGGCACGACCCGCGTAGACCGCGGCGTCGCCCAGCTCCTCCTCGATGCGCAGCAGCTGGTTGTACTTCGCGACGCGCTCCGAGCGGGCGGGGGCGCCGGTCTTGATCTGGCCCGCGTCCGTCGCGACCGCGAGGTCCGCGATCGTGGTGTCCTCGGTCTCACCCGAGCGGTGCGAGAGGATCGCGGTGTAGCCGTGGCGCTGCGCCTTCGAGACGGCGTCGAGCGTCTCGGTGAGGGTGCCGATCTGGTTGACCTTCACGAGGATCGAGTTGCCGGCGCCGCGGTCGAGCCCGGTCTGCAGGCGTGCGGGGTTGGTGACGAAGAGGTCGTCGCCGACGAGCTGCACCTTGCCGCCGAGCTGCGAGGTGAGGGCGACCCAGGCGTCCCAGTCGTCCTCGGCGAGCGGGTCCTCGATGGTGAGGATCGGGTAGTCGGCGATGAGCTTCGCGTAGTACTCGATCATCTGCTCGGCGCTGAGGTCCTGGCCCTCGTAGCGGTAGACGCCGTCCGCGAAGAACTCGGTCGACGCGACGTCGAGGCCGAGGGCGATCTGGTCGCCCATCGTGAAGCCGGCCTTCTCGACGGCTCCGGTGATGAAGTCGAGCGCCTCGCGCGCGGTGGCGAGGTCGGGGGCGAAGCCGCCCTCGTCGCCGAGGCCGGTGGCGTAGCCCTTGGCCTTCAGCTCCGACTTGAGCGCGTGGTACACCTCGGCACCCCAGCGGAGGGCTTCGCGGAAGGTGGGAGCGCCGACGGGGAGCATCATGATCTCCTGCGCGTCGAGGCCGTTGTCGGCGTGCGCACCGCCGTTGATGATGTTCATGAGCGGCACCGGGAGGGTGTGCGCATTGGGGCCGCCGAGGTAGCGGAAGAGCGGCAGGTCGGCGGAGTCGGCGGCGGCCTTCGCGACGGCGAGGGAGACGCCGAGGATGGCGTTGGCGCCGAGGCGCGACTTGTTGTCGGTGCCGTCGGCGGCGATGAGCTCGGCGTCGACGAGGCGCTGGTCGGAGGCCTCGAAGCCCTCGATGGCGGGTCCGAGCACGTCGAGGACGCCCTCGACGGCCTTCTCCACGCCCTTGCCGAGGTACCGGCCCTTGTCGCCGTCGCGGAGCTCGTAGGCCTCGAAGGCGCCGGTGGAGGCGCCGGAGGGGACGGCGGCACGGCTGACGGTTCCGTCTTCGAGGAGCACCTCGACCTCGACGGTCGGGTTGCCTCGGGAGTCGAGGATCTCGCGGGCGCCGACGGCCTCGATTGCAGACACTGGGGAACTCCTTAGGGGGTGTGGTGTTGGGGCGAACGCCCACGGCGATCCTACCGACCGCGTGTGCGGAGGGTCACGCCAGCGGTCGGAGCTCGAGGTCGTCGGCGGATGCCGGGGCGTCGCCGCCGACGAACGCGAAGCTCGTGAAGCCCTGCTCCGCGAGCTGCTCGAGCTGCAGCTTCGTGTTCTTGGCGCGCTTGACGAGGCGAGCGCGGTCGCCGCGGGCGACGAGCGCCGACTGGAGCGCGAGCAGGGTGCCGAGGGGTGCGTCCGCGTCGTGGACGAGCGCGACGGCCGCTCCCCCGCCCGCGGCGAGCGGCTCGACGAGCTCGACGAGGCGCTCGAAGCCGAGCGAGAAGCCGGTGGCGGGCACGTCGCTGCCGAGGAAGCGTCCGATCATGCCGTCGTAGCGTCCCCCGCCGCCGAGCGAGTACGGCACGCTCGGGTGCGCGAGCTCGAAGATGGGGCCCGTGTAGTAGCCCATGCCGCGCACCAGGAACGGGTCGAACACGAGCGGGGCGGCCGCCTCGCCGCGAGCCTGCGCGACGGCGTCGCCGATCGCGACGAGGTTCGCGACGACCTCGTCGTCGGCCCCCTCGGGCAGCGCCTTGCGGATGGCTCGCTCGCCGAACGGCAGGAACTCGCGCGTCTGCGGGCGCATGAGGAAGACGCGGAACGCCTCCACGGCCTCCGCCTCCGCGCCGCGCTCGCCGAGCTCGGCGACGACGCCGTCGGGGCCGAGCTTGTCGAGCTTGTCGATCGTGATGAGCACGTCGTCGTGGCTGTCGGCGGGGAAGCCGAAGCCCGCGAGCATGCCGATGAGGAGCCGGCGGTCGTTGACGCGGATGGTCGCGTCGCGCAGTCCGAGGGCGTCGACGGTCGCGAGGGAGGCGACGAGCAGCTCGGCCTCGGCCTGGATGCCGGGCTCGCCGATGATGTCGATGTCGCACTGCACGAACTGGCGGTAGCGGCCCTTCTGCGGGCGCTCGGCGCGCCACACGGGCGCGACCTGGATGGCGCGGAAGACGCTCGGCAGGGCGGCCCGGTGGGTCGCGTAGAAACGCGCGAGCGGCACCGTGAGGTCGAAGCGCAGTCCGAGGTCGACGAGGTCGAGGGGCGTCTCGGCCGCCTGCAGGTCGTCGTGGGTGAGGCCGCGCTTCTGCACGCCGAACGCGAGCTTCTCGTTGTCGCCGCCGAGGCCGGCGTGGAGGCGGCTCGAGTCCTCCATGACGGGGGTCTCGATCTCGTCGAAGCCGTGGGCGCGGTAGGACTCCTTGATCACCTGGAGCACGCGCTCGCGCCGCGCCTTCTCTGCCGGGAGGAAGTCCCGCATCCCGCGGGGAGGGTTCACCTGCGTTGCCACCCGTCGATTGTGTCAGGTGTCGCCTCCGGGTCCGGCCGACGGATGATCGGCATCATCCGCGAGGGGGACGCGGCGGGCTTCCGGGCGGCCCTATGTTCTCCCCATGAGCAGCCCCGAGGCCCTTCCCGTGTCGGACGCCGCGCCGAGCCCGGCCGACATCCGCGTGACGGATGTCGCGCGCTCCTTCGGCGACGTGCACGCCGTGCGCTCGATCACCTTCGAGGCGCGGCCGGGCGAGGTCACGGGCCTCGTGGGGCCGAACGGCTCGGGGAAGACGACGCTCCTGCTCATGCTCGCGACGCTCCTCGTGCCGGATCGCGGCGAGATCCGGGTGGGCGGTCTCGACCCCGTGACACGGCCCGCCGAGGTGCGCCGGCTGCTCGGCTGGATGCCCGACGTGCTCGGCTCGTGGCCCAACCTCACGGTGCGCCGCAGCCTCGAGCTGACGGCCCGCCTCTACGACCTCCCCCGACCTGCCGCGGCCGCGCGCGCCGCCGAGCTCATCTCGCTCGTCGACCTCGGGGAGCTCGCCGACCGCCCGACCCGCGTGCTCTCGCGCGGCCAGAAGCAGCGGCTGAGCCTCGCCCGCGCCCTCGTGCACGACCCGCGCGTGCTCCTGCTCGACGAGCCGGCTTCGGGCCTCGACCCGGGGGCGCGCGTCGCGCTTCGCGTGCTGCTGCGGCGGCTCGCGGCGGAGGGTCGCACGATCCTCGTGTCGAGCCACGTGCTCTCGGAGCTCGACGAGCTCGCCGACCGCGCGGTGTTCCTCGAGGCGGGGTCGACCGTGAGCGAGGAGCGCGTGGCCGCGGCGCGCTCCACCGAGCGCGGCTGGCGCATCCGGGCGCTCGACGCGACGGCTCTCCGGAGGGCGCTCGTCGCGGCGGGTGTCGACGAGGCGCGCATCGCCTCCGACCCTCAGGGTCTCGTCGTGCCGATCGCGGGCGAGGCCGACGCGGCAGGGCTGCTCGCCTCGCTCGTGACCGCGGGCGTCGAGGTCGTGTCGTTCGCGCCGGCCGTGGGCGACCTCGAGCACACCTTCCTCGATCTGAGCGCCGACGGGGAGGGGGCCCGATGAACGGCCTCGCACGGATGTGGACCGTCGCCTCGCTCGAGCTGCGGCAGCGGGTGCGCGGCGCCGCCTGGTACGTGCTGCTCGGCGTCTTCGTGCTGCTCGTGCTCGTCGTCACGGTGTTCACGACGATCGCGACCCGCAACACCGACGCCCCCGGCGCGGTGCTCTACTCGCTCATCGTCTACTTCGTGCTGCTCCTCGGCACGCTCGTCACGCCCGCGCTGAGCGGCAACGCGATCAACGGCGACCGCGAGAACGGCACGCTCGCGACGACCCAGGTGACGCTCGTGACGACGCCCCAGCTCGTGATCGGCAAGTTCCTGGCCGCGTGGATCACGGCCCTGGGCTTCCTCGCGGCCGCGCTGCCGTTCCTGCTTTTCGCGCTCGTGCTGGGCGGGGCGTCCGCCGACACGGCGTTCGTGTCGATCCTCGTGCTCGCGGCGGAGCTCGGCGTCGTCGCCGCGGTCGGCGTCGGGGTGTCGGGCCTCATCCGCCGCCCGCTGTTCTCGGTCGTGACGACCTACCTCGTCGTGGCGCTGCTGTCGATCGGCTCGCTCATCGCCTTCGGACTCGGCGGCATGGTCGCCCAGCGCGAGGTGACGGTGAGCTACGAGATCATCGACTGGGAGGCCTCCGGCGACGAGATCGACCCCGACACGGGCATGCCGGTCGACCCCGTGTGCGAGACGGTCGTGTCGAGCTACAGCGTGCCGCGTTTCGACAGCGTGTGGTGGACGCTCGCGGCGAACCCCTACGTGCTGCTCGCCGACGCGGCCCCCACCCACTTCGACCGCCACGGCAACCCCGACGACCTGTTCGGCACGCTCAAGCTCGGCGTCCGCCAGGCGCAGCTGCCGCCGGATGTCGACTCGGGCTGGTCGGAGTGCGACCAGGCGTACCCGGTCGACGACCAGCCGACCCCGCGCGAGGTCATCGACAGCACCGTGCCGAGCTGGGCCGTCGGCCTCGGCATCCATGCGGCACTCGGGCTCGGGCTGCTCGCGGGCGCGATCTCGCGCACTCGGGCGCCGGCGCGGCGGCTCGCGGCAGGGAGCCGCATCGCCTGAATCCGCTCCCAGCTTGGGGGGTCATGGTGGGGCCATCCATCCGATGAGGGAAAGGAACCCCGCATGGCCACCTACGATGTCGCGGATCGCTCCGCGATCGTCACGGGCGGAGGCAGCGGCATTGGCCGCTCCGTCGCCCTGCTGCTCGCGGCGAACGGCGCGCGCGTCGTCGTCGCCGACCTCAAGCAGGAGTCGGCGGATGCCGTGGTCGCCGAGATCGAGGCCGCGGGCGGCACGGCCGTCGCCCACGTCGGCGACGTCTCCGACCCCGAGGACGCGGTCGCCGCGGTCGAGGCGGCGCAGAGGCTCGGCCCGCTCAAGATCGCCGTCAACAACGCCGGCATCGGCGGAGCCGCCGCACCGACGGGCGAGTACCCGCTCGACAGCTGGCAGAAGGTCATCGACGTCAACCTCTCCGCCGTGCTCTACGGGATGCGGGCGCAGCTCCCCGCGATGGTCGCGAACGGCGGCGGTTCGATCGTCAACGTCGCGTCGATCCTCGGCTCGGTCGGCTTCGCGCAGTCGGTCGCGTACGTCTCGGCCAAGCACGGCGTCGTGGGAGCCACGAAGAACGCCGCGCTCGAGTACGCCGCCCACGGCGTGCGCGTGAACTCGGTGGGCCCGGGCTTCATCCGCACGCCGCTCGTGGAGGCGAACCTCGACGAGTCGACGCTCCAGTTCCTCGAGGGCAAGCACGCCCTCGGTCGCCTCGGCGACCCGGACGAGGTGGCGGCGCTCGTGGTGTTCCTCGCCTCCGACGCCGCCTCGTTCATCACGGGCAGCTACCACCTCGTGGACGGTGGCTACACGGCGCAGTAGCGCGTCAGGTGCCGGTGGGCGCGGGCTCGGGCTCCGGTTCGTCCGCGTCCGCCGGCTCGGGGAGCGCCTCGGGTGCCGCCACGGCCGCCTCCGGCTCGAGGCGCACGAGCACGATGCCGATGAGGATGAGCACGGCGCCGACGATCGCGACCACAGTGAACGCCTCCCCGAGCACGATCCAGCCGATGACGCCCGCGAAGACGACCTCGCTGAGCCCGAGGAACGACGCGAAGCGCGTGCCGAGCAACGTGATCGACGTGATGCCCGCGACGTAGGCGAACGCGGTCGAGAACACCCCGACGGTGAGCAGCGGGATCCACCAGGCGGTGCGCAGGCCGAAGAAGTCGACCTCGCCGAAGGTGGCGTCCATCGGGAGCACGCCGACGAGCCCCGCGAGGCCGAGCACGAGCGCGCCGATGACGAAGCCCGACCAGGCGAGCGTCATGGGCGGCACACCCTCGGGCACGCGGTCGCCGACGACGTAGTAGAAGGCGACGCCGATCATGGCGACGCCCGCGAGCACGAGACCGATGGGGTCGAGCGCCCCCGAGCCGGTCGGGCCGATGACGAGCACGAGCCCGCCGAGCGCGAGGGCCGCGCCGAGCAGCACGACGCTGTGCGGCATCCGTCGGGTGCGTGCCCACGCGAGCAGCAGCAGGGCGACCGGCGCGAGGTACTCGATGAGGAGCGCGATGCTGACCGGGATGCGCTCGATCGAGGCGTAGAAGGCGAGCTGCACGCCCGCGACGGCGAGCACGGCGTAGGCGAGCACGGTGCGCCAGCCGCGCAGCAGCGGACGGATGTCGAAGCGCACGGCCATGAGCGCGGGGATCGCGAGCACGAGTGCCGCGATCACGAGGCGCCCGAACACCGCCGCGCCGGGGCTCCAGCCCTCCACGAAGAGCGGCTTGACGATCGTGCCGCCCGCCCCGAACGCGAGACCTGCGGCGAGGCCCATGGCGACGCCGAGGACGCCGCGGCGGGGTGAGGTGATGGCGGGTGCCACGGGGGTGCTCCTGGGCGATGTCATGGGCTAAGTTGAGTTCAGTCGTGACAGTAGCGCCGCGCGTGGTCAGGAGTCAAATGCTTTTCACCCATGACACCGAACTGAACCTCACCTTCCTCCAGGCGCTCCTCGACACGGCCGCGGAGGCCTCCGAGAGCGGCACCGACGAGCTCGCCACGACGGCCGACCTCGCCGCGCTCCTCTCCCGCTGGAGCTTCACCGGGCGCATCGACCGCGACGAGCCCGAGCTCGCCGGTGTACGCGAGACACGCGACCGCGTGCGGGCGATCTGGGGCGCCGACGAGGCCGAGGTCGTCGCGTGGGTCAACGAGACGCTCGCCGAGGCGAAGGCCGTGCCGCGGGTCGTGGACCACGACGGGATCGGATGGCACATCCACGCGATCGGGGACGACGCACCCCTCGCGAAGCGCATCCTCGTGGAGGCGGCGATGGCCTTCGTCGACGTCGTGCGCGCCGGACGGCTCGACCGCCTGCGCGACTGCGAGGCGGACGACTGCGCGGGCGTGTTCGTCGACCTCTCGAAGAACGGCTCGAAGCGCTTCTGCTCCACGCGCTGCGGCAACCGCATGGCGGTGCGCGCCTACCGCGCGCGGCGGTAGCGGCGCACCCACTGTCGATCAGGCCGCGAAGCGGGCGCCGTCGGCGCTCCTCAGCCGGCGGGGTTCTCCGCCGCGCGGATGTCGTCCTGCAGCCGCCGCAGCGCATCCCGCAGCGCCCGCTCGGCATCGAGGCCCTTCGCGCGCGCCGCGACGACCGTCGCGAGCAGCCGGTCGCCGAGCTCCGCCTCCGTCTCGGGGACCCCCGCCGCAGCGACGGGCTCGACGCCCACCTTCTCGGCCTTGCCGACGAGCTTCGCGGCGAGCGCGAGCGCGGGCATGGCCTGCGGGATGCCGTCGAGCACGCTCTCACGGCCCGGCTTCTCGACGCGCTTGAGCTCGTCCCAGCGGGCCATGACGGCATCCGGGGTGTCGGCGACGGCGTCGCCGAACACGTGCGGGTGACGGCCCACCATCTTCGCCGTCATGTGCGCCGCGACGTCCTCGAGGGTGAACCGCCCCTCCTCGGCCGCGATGTCGGAGTGGAAGATCACCTGGTAGAGCACGTCACCGAGCTCCTCCACGAGCTCCGCGTCGTCGCCCGCCTCGATCGCGTCGACGAGCTCGTAGGTCTCCTCGACGAGGTACTGCACGAGCGACGCGTGCGTCTGGTCGCGGTCCCACGCGCATCCGCCGGGTGCGCGCAGGTGCTCGAGCACGGCGATGAGCTCCTCGAGCTTCGGATGCGGCGTGGTGGGAACGACGGGGGCGTCCGGGGTCATGCGCCCCAGACTGCCAGAATCGTGCTGTGAAGACCGCGCGCACCATCCTCGGGGTCGTGTTCGCCGTGGTGCTCCTCGTGATCCTCGTCGTCGCCGCAGAGCGGGGCCTGCTCGGCTCGCCCGCGGACGGGACCGGACCCTCCGGCCTGCCCGCCGCATCCGCCTCCCCCGCGCCCGGCGCGGACGACGAGGACGCACCCGGGCGCGCGACGCCCACGGTGCCGGCCGACGCCGAGGTCGCCTACGTGCGCTACGTCCACGACGGCGACACCCTGTTCCTCACCGACGACCGCAAGGTGCGCCTGCTCGGCATCGACACCCCCGAGGTGGGCGAGCACGCCGAGTGCTGGGGTGACGTCGCGCGCGACCGGCTGCGGGAGCTGCTTCCGGAGGGAACGCGCGTGCGCACCGTGGCGGACGTGCAGCCCTACGACAGGTACGGCCGCTCGCTCCTGTTCCTCTTCACCGACGACGGCGCGCTCGTGAACCTCGACCTCATCCGCGACGGCTACGCGGAGGCCGTCGTGCTCAAGCCCAACGTGCTGTGGAGCGACGAGCTGGAGGCCGCCGAGGACGCCGCCCGGGCCGAGCGC
>RDDZ01000060.1 GCA_003852775.1 Microbacteriaceae bacterium
GACGAGCAGCGGCACGAGATCCACGAAGCGACCCTAACGCAGCCCGGATTCCGCGCTACGACTGCGCGTCGGGAGCGGGCGACGGCGCATCGACGGCGGCGCCGAAGCGGCGGGCGCGGCCGGAGTAGAGCTCGATCGCCCGCCAGAGGTCCTCGCGGCTGAAGTCGGGCCACAGGGTGTCGAGGAAGACCATCTCGGCATACGCCGACTGCCACAGCAGGAAGTTGCTCGTGCGCTGCTCCCCCGAGCTGCGCACGAAGAGGTCGACGTCGGGCATGTCAGGGATGTAGAGGTGCCGGGCGATCGTCTTCTCGCCGATGCGATCGGGGTTGAGCCGGCCCGCGGCGACCTCGCGCGCGATGCCGCGCACGGCGTCCTGCAGCTCGGTGCGGCCGCCGTAGTTGACGCACATGGTCAGCGTGAGCGTCGAGTTGTGCGCGGTGAGACGCTCGGCGAACTGGAGCTCGTCGATGACCGAGCGCCACAGCCTCGGGTGGCGCCCCGCCCAGCGCACGCGGACGCCCCACTCGTTGAGCTGGTCGCGGCGGCGGTGCAGCACGTCGCGGTTGAAGCCCATGAGGAAGCGCACCTCGTCGGGGCTGCGCTTCCAGTTCTCGGTCGAGAACGCGTAGACCGAGAGGTGCTTCACGCCGATCTGGATGGCGCCCGCGACGACGTCGAGGAGCGCCGCCTCCCCCGCCTTGTGCCCCTCGATCCGGGTGAGGCCGCGGCGGTTGGCCCAGCGCCCGTTGCCGTCCATGACGATCGCGACGTGCTTGGGAACGGCGGATGCGGGCAGCTCGGGCGGGTACTTCCCGGTCCAGTCGAGCGGCACGAAGTCGACCGCGTCGGGGTGGGTCTTGGGTACCGGTGCCACACCACGACCCTACGCCGCGCGGCCCCGCATCCGACGCTAGGCGGTCGTGCGGTCGACGTGCTCGAGCGAGCGCAGGCCGCGCTCGAGGTGGAACTGCGTGTAGGCGGCCGTGATGCCGGAGGCCTGGGCGCGCGTGCGCTCGTCGGCCGCCTCCGCGGTCTCCCAGTCGCCCGCGAGCAGCGCCGCGAGCAGCCGGAGCGTCGCGGGGTCGAGACGGGGCGCACCGGGCGGGGCCGCCTCATCCGACACGACGCCGCCGAGGTGCACGACGAAGGCGCTGTGCGGGCCCGGCGCGCCCGTGACGGCGCAGTCGACGAAGCTCGGCGCCCACCCGGCCACCGAGAGGGCGCGCAGCAGGTAGGAGTCGAGGGTGAGGCCCGGGGCGTGTTCGCCGCGACTCAGCGAACGCAGGGCCCCCACGAGCAGCAGGTAGTGCTGCAGGCCCGCCTCGTGGTCGGTGAGGCGGTCGGCCGTCTCGACCATCGCGTTCGCGGCCGTGTAACGCGCGTAGTCGCCCATGATGTCGCCGCCGTAGGGCCCGAGCATCTCGACCTGCTGCACGACGTCGAGGCTGCGGCCGATGTAGCACTGCACGTCGACGACCATGAACGGCTCGAGCCGCGCGCCGAAACGCGAGCCCGTACGGCGCACGCCCTTCGCGACGGCGCGGATCTTGCCGTGCTGCCGGCTGAGCATCGTGACGATGCGGTCGGCCTCACCCAGCTTGTGGGTGCGCAGCACGACGGCTTCGTCACGGTAGGTGGGCACGCTCCATTGTCGCGCGCCGGGCTGACATCCGCCCGGATGCCATGATGGGGGCGTGGCGACGGATGCACTGACGGTCTTCGAGACCGTGCGGCCGCGACTGTTCGGCATCGCGTACCGGATGATGGGCACCGTCTCCGAGGCCGAGGACCTCGTGCAGGAGGCCTGGCTGCGCTGGCAGGGCGCCGACCGCGGCGAGGTGCGCGAACCCGCCGCGTTCCTCGCGACGACCGTCACGCGTCTCGCCCTCAACGAGCTCGAGTCGGCGCGCGCCCGTCGCGAGCAGTACGTCGGCCCGTGGCTGCCCGAGCCCGTCGACACCTCCGCCGACCCGGCGCTCGGCGCCGAGCGCGCGGAGGCGCTCTCCTTCGCCGTGCTCATGCTGCTCGAGCGCCTCCCGCCCGCCGAGCGCGCCGCCTACGTGCTGCACGAGGCCTTCGACTACCCGTACCGCCGCATCGCGGAGGTGCTCGAGACGAGCGAGGCCAACGCGCGTCAGCTCGCGAGCCGGGCGCGCGCCCACCTCGCGCGCGAGCGCGCCGCATCCGTCACCCCCGCCGAGCGGGAGCGGTTGCTGGGCGCCTTCCTCGCCGCGGCGCAGACGGGCGACCTCGAGGGGCTCGAGGCCGTGCTGTCGGAGGACATCGTGGCGTTCTCGGACGGCGGCGGAGCCGTCCACGCGGCCCGCCGACCCGTCGTCGGCCGCGAGAAGGTCGCCGCCTACCTGCTGGGCGTCGTCGACAAGTTCCTCGACGGCGTCGCGTTCGTGCCCGCCGCCTACAACGGCGACCTCGCGTTCGTGGGCGTGCGCGCGGGCGCCCCCATGTCGGTGTTCGCGCTCGACTTCGGGCCCGACGGCATCCGCGGCTTCTACAACGTCATGAATCCGGCCAAGCTGTCACGAATCGAGGTGCTGTCCGGTCACAGCGGGTGAACCTCCACGAAAGGACACCCATGGACATCCTCGTCACCGGCGGCACCGGCCGCCTCGGCCGTCACGTCGTCCCCGCGCTCCGCGACCGCGGACACGAGGTGCGCGTGCTGAGCAGACGGCAGGGACCGGGGCACGTGGTCGGCGACCTCGGCACGGGCGCCGGCATCGCACCGGCGGTCGCGGGCGTCGACACGGTCGTGCACCTCGCGTCGACGTCGAAGAACGACGACCGGCAGACGCGCACGCTGCTCGACGCCCTCGACGGATCGCGCACCCACCTCGTCTATATCTCGATCGTCGGCGTCGACCGGGTGCCGCTCGGCCTCTACCGCTCGAAGCTCGCCGCCGAGAAGGCGATCGCCGCGTCCGGGATCCCGCACACGATCATCCGCGTCACCCAGTTCCACGACTTCATCGTGAGCATGTACCTCGCGCCCCAGCGGCACCTGCCCGTCACGTGCGTCCTCCCCGGCACCGTGCAGCCGATCGACCTGCGCGACGTCGCGGCGCGCATGGTGGAGCTCGTCGAGTCGGGGCCCTCGGGCCGCGTCGCCGACCTCGCCGGGCCGGAGACGCGCACGCTCGCGGAGTTCGCGGGCGAGTGGCAGCGTTCCCTCGGCGTGCGGCGCCCCATCTGGACGCTGCGCCTGCCGATCGGCTTCGTACGAGGGGTGGCCGCGGGCGGCCTCACGACGGGGCGCCCGGGCGACGGCCGCATCACCTTCGCCGAGTTCCTCGCCGCCGAGTCGGCCCGATGACGGCGCTCACCCGCGTCGCGCTCGCGCTCCTCGCCGCCGCGGAGCTGCTCGTCGGCGCCTGGAACCAATTCTGGCCCGACGGCTTCTACGCGCACTTCCCCACCGTGTCGCTCGACCCCGAGTACAGCGAGCACTACGCGCGCGACTTCGGCGGCGCGACGCTCGGCATCGCGGTCGTGCTCATCGCCGCCCTCATCCACCCCACGGGGGTGCTCGCGACGACCGCGGGAGTCGCCTACACGGTGTTCGCGATCCCCCATCTCGTCTTCCACGTGACGCACCTGCACCACGCGGGACCGGCGGATGTCGCGTTCCTGATCGGCGCGAACGGCTCGTTCGCCCTCCTCGGGCTGCTCGTCGTCGTGCTGGGCGTGCTACGAATGGGGCGTGACCGACGCCGTCTTCGTGCTCCCGCTGTGGATGGACCTGCTCGCGGTGGGGATCGGCAGCGTGCAGGGGGCGGCGTTCGCGGCCCAGTTCCGTGATCGCAGGCTCGATCTGCTCGGCGTAGCGATCGTCGGCATCGCGACGGGCTTCGGCGGCGGTCTGCTGCGCGACATCCTGCTCGGCCACGTGCCGCTCGCGCTGCAGAGCAACTGGTACCTGCCCGTGGCGACGGTCGCGGCGCTCGTCGGCATGCTGCTGCAGCGCCTCGTGCACAAGCTCGGTGTCACGCTCAACGTGCTCGACGCCGTGTCGATCGGCCTCTTCGGGGCGCTCGGCACGACCAAGGCGCTCGCGGCGGGCCTCCCCGAGGTGCCCGCGGTGTTCGTCGGCGCGATCGCCGCGGTGGGCGGCTCCGTGCTGCGCGACCTGCTGCTCAACCTGCCGATCGCGATCATGCAGGTCGGCTCGCTCTACGCGGTCGCCGCGATCGTGGGATCCGCGACGCTCGTCGTGCTCGACCGCTTCGGCGTCGACGTGCTCGTCTCGGGCATCGTCTGCGTCGTCGTGACGTTCGGGGTGCGGGTGCTCGCCGTGGTGTTCCACTGGACGCTCCCCGAGCAACGGCACCTGCCGACGGGCGCCATCCGCATCATCCGACGCCCGAAGCCGAAGAAGAGCGACGCGGAGTGATCGCCCGGGAGGACGACACGCGACCGTCGGGCCTTGTGGGCCCTGGGCGCGGCGGGTCGTCCTCCCGGACGAAGAACGGGACCCGCGTCGTCAGACGGAGGCGAGCTCGCGGTCGCCCGACTCGAGGCGCACGGCGCGGTTGACCGCCGACACGACCGCCTTGAGCGATGCGGTCGAGATGTCCGCGTCGATGCCGACGCCCCACAGGCGCTTGTCACCGACCTGCAGGTCGACGTAGGCCGCGGCCTGCGCGTCGCCCGAGGCGCTGAGGGCGTGCTCGACGTAGTCGTAGAGCTTGATCTCGTGGCCGGCCGACTGCAGGATGCCGAGGAACGCCGCGATCGGGCCGTTGCCCTCGCCGTGCGCCTCGGTCACCTCCTCGCCCACGCGCCAGCGGATGTCGAGGTTCACGACGCCGGTCAGCTCGCTCGCCGTGCGGGTCGACAGGAGCTCGTAGCGACCCCACTTGTCGTCGTCGTTCGCGGCGGGCAGGTACTCGTCCTGGAAGATCGCCCAGATCTCCTCGCTCGTGACCTCGCCGCCCTCGGCGTCGGTCTTCGCCTGCACGACGGCCGAGAACTCGATCTGCAGCTTGCGGGGCAGGTCGAGCGCGTGGTCGGTCTTGAGCAGGTAGGCGACGCCGCCCTTGCCGGACTGCGAGTTGACGCGCACGACGGCCTCGTAGCCGCGGCCCAGGTCCTTCGGGTCGACGGGCAGGTACGGGACCGCCCACTCGAGCTCGGACACGGGCACGCCGCGTCTGGCCGCCTCGGCGTCCATCGCCTCGAAGCCCTTCTTGATGGCGTCCTGGTGCGAGCCCGAGAAGGCCGTGTAGACGAGGTCGCCCGCCCACGGGCTGCGCTCGTGCACCTTGAGCTGGTTGCAGTACTCGGCGGTCACGCGGATCGAGTCGAGGTCGGAGAAGTCGATCTGCGGGTCGATGCCCTGCGTGAACAGGTTGATGCCGAGCGCGACGAGGTCGACGTTGCCGGTGCGCTCGCCGTTGCCGAAGAGGCATCCCTCGATGCGGTCGGCGCCGGCCAGGTAGCCGAGCTCGGCCGCCGCGATCGCCGTGCCGCGGTCGTTGTGCGGGTGCAGGCTCAGGATCACGTTCTCGCGGTGGTTCAGGTGGCGGCTCATCCACTCGATCGAGTCGGCGTAGACGTTGGGCGTCGCCATCTCGACGGTCGCGGGGAGGTTGATGATGACCTTGCGCTCGGGCGTCGGCTCGAAGACCTCGAGCACCTGGTTGCAGACGTCGACGGCGAACTCGAGCTCGGTGCCCGTGTAGCTCTCGGGCGAGTACTCGTAGAAGACGTTCGTGCCGGGCACGGTCGCCTCGAGCTCGCGGCACTTGCGCGCGCCGTGCAGGGCGATGTCGATGATGCCCTGCTTGTCGGCACGGAACACGACCTCGCGCTGCAGCACGCTCGTCGAGTTGTAGAGGTGCACGATGACGTTCTTCGCGCCGCGGATGGCCTCGTAGGTGCGCTCGATGAGGTGGTCGCGCGCCTGCGTCAGCACCTGGATGGTGACGTCGTCCGGGATGAGGTCCTCCTCGATGAGGAGGCGCACGAAGTCGAAGTCGGTCTGGCTCGCCGAGGGGAAGCCCACCTCGATCTGCTTGTAGCCCATGCGCACGAGCAGGTCGAACATGATGCGCTTGCGCTCGGGGCTCATCGGGTCGATGAGCGCCTGATTGCCGTCCCGCAGGTCGACGGCGCACCACATGGGGGCCTTCTCGATGTGCTTGTCGGGCCAGGTGCGGTCGGGCAGCTCCACGCGGAACTGCTCGTGGTACGGGCGATACCGGTGGATCGGCATCGAGGAGGGCTGCTGTGTGTTCTTCATGGTCTCTGCGTCTTCCGGTCGGGATGGTCAGCCAACGACGAACTCCGCGACGGGGAAGGCCTGAGAGTTAGGCCCCGTCGCGGCAGCTAAGAAGAAGCAGGCCGAAGCGCACGGGGAAAGGTTAGCACTGCTGCGGGAGCGGGTCCGCATGCGACGACGCGGATGCCGGGGCCGCGGGAGGGGGATCCGCGACCCCGGCGGGCGCTCACTCGACCGCGAGCGCCGTGATGGGCGACACGCGCGTCGCGCGGCGGGCCGGCGTGACGGTCGCGGCCGCGGTGAGCACCGCGGCGGCGACCACGACGATCGCGAGGATCGTCCAGGGCACGCCCGGCGCCACGATCCCCGGCATGCCGCGGGCCGAGCCGAGCAGCGACTGCGCGCCGACCCAGCCGTAGAACGCGCCGAGCACGAGGCCGACGAGCACGGCGGTGGCGGTGAGCTGCACGCTCTCGGAGAGGATCATGCGGCGCAGCTGGCCGCGCGAGAACCCGAGCGCCCGGAGCAGGCCGAGCTCGCGCGTGCGCTGCAGCACGCTCAGCGACAGCGCGTTGACGAGGCCGACGGCCGCGATGAGCGCACTCACGCCGATGAGCACCGAGAACACGGCGGTGATGCTGTCGATGATCGACTCGGTGCCCGCATAGACCCCGGGCTCGTTCGCGGACGCCTCGCGCATGAGGTTGCGGAAGCTCTCCATCGTCACGCCGAACATCGTCACGAGGGTCACGCCGATGACGACGCCGATCGTGGTGCGCGAGGCGCGCTCCGGGTAGCGGAGGGCGTTCGCGGCGGCGAGGCGGGCCGAGGGCGAGCGGCCGAGCATCCGTCCGACCAGCTTGAGGGCGGGCGGCATGACGATGTGCGCGCCGATGATGACGCCCGTGAACGACAGGATGCCGCCGACGACGCCGATGAGCACCGCGAGGGGCGTCATGAGACCGAGGAGCATCGAGAGCACGAGGATCGCGGTGCCGACCGAGAAGAGGGCGATCGCGACGGCGTTGCGGCCGGGGCGCGCCTTGAGCTCGTCGTGCGAGAGCGGCTGCGAGCCGGCGATCGCCTGGAGCGGCGTGACGGTGAGCACGCGGCGCGATCCGATCCACGCGGCGAGCCACGTCGTGAGCACGACCGTGACGACCGGGAACAGGAGGCCGACGTCCGCCCAGCCGTGCGGGATGTCGGGCATCCAGCCGAGGAGCACGGCGAGGCGCTCGAGCCCGATCGCGAGGCCGGTGCCGACGGCGGCGCCGGCGACCGAGCCGATGAGTCCCACGACGAGGCCCTCTCGGGCGACGGCGCGGCGCTGCTGGCGCGCGCTCGAGCCGATGAGGCGCAGGAGCGCGATCGTGCGGGCGCGGCCGGCGACGATCGTGGCGAAGGTGTTCGAGGTGACGATCGAGCCGACGTACACGGCGATCACGATGAACACCCAGGCCACGATCGTGAGCATCAGCAGGGCGGTGCCGCTCGAACCGGTCACGGGATCGGCCGAGATGGCGTCGCCGAGGGCGCCCGTGACCTGAAGGAGCGACACCCCGAACGCCGACGACAGCAGGGCGACGAGGATCGACGAGGCGTGCTCGCGCAGCCCCGTCGAGGTGGATCCGGCCGCCATCACGCCACCTGCTCCATGGTGAGCATGAACGACGCGATCTCGGAGGCCTCCATGCGGGCGCGGTCGGAGACGACGCGGCCGTCGGCGAGGAAGATCACCCGGTCGGCGTAGCTCGCGGCGACGGGGTCGTGCGTCACCATCGCGATCGACTGGCCGTAGCTGCGCGTAGCCGCCTGCAGCACCTGCAGCACCTCACGGCTCGTGCGGGAGTCGAGGTTGCCCGTCGGCTCGTCGGCGAAGACGAGCTCGGGGCGCGTGACGAGGGCGCGCGCGATCGCGACGCGCTGCTGCTGACCGCCGGAGAGCTCGTGCGGGCGGTGGCTCAGGCGTGCGTCGAGGCCGAGCACGTTCTCGAGCTCGTCGATCCACTCGCGCTCGCGCACGCTCGGCGTGCGGCCGTCGAGCTCGAAGGGAAGCAGGAGGTTGCCCTCCACGTCGAGCGTCGGCACGAGGTTGAAGGCCTGGAACACGAAGCCGACACGGCGGCGGCGCAGCAGCGTGAGCTGGTCGTCGCCGAGTCGGCCGATCTCGGTGTCGCCGAGCCAGACGCGCCCCGAGCTGGGCGAGTCGAGGCCGGCCATGATGTGCATGAGGGTCGACTTGCCGGAGCCCGAGGGTCCCATGATCGCGGTGAACTCACCCCGGCGGATGCCGAGGGTCACCTCGCGGAGGGCGCCGACGCGCGCGCCGTGGGCGCCGTAGCTCTTGGTGAGGTTCTCGACGCGGGCGACGAGGCCCGCGGTGGCGGGCTCGGCCGCGGTCGGGATGCTGGTGGTGATGTCCATGCTTCGACGGTAGGAACCGCACCCCGTCGCGCGCGTCCACCTGGCTGGGGCATCCCATCCGTCTGGAGGATGATGTGGCCCTCGCCCGCTGGTTGAGTAGCGGCGTCAGCCGCGTGTCGAAACCAGCCCGAGGTCAGACGTGGGCTGGTATCAACACGCCCGCTGCGCGGGCTACTCAACAAGCGAGAAGGCTCACACCAGGCGGTTTTCGAACGCGTAGACCACGAGCTGCACGCGGTCGCGGAGCCCGAGCTTCGCGAGGATGCGCGAGATGTGCGTCTTGACGGTCGCCTCCGACACGAACTCGCTGCGCGCGATCTCGGCGTTCGACAGCCCGCGTCCGGCGAGCAGGAAGATGTCGCGCTCGCGCGAGGTGAGGGTGGCGAACTCGGGCGGCTCTCCCCCGCCCGCGGCGCGCGAGTCGAAGTGCTCGAAGAGCTCGCGCGTCGCCGACGGCGCGATGACCGCGGTGCCCGCGTGCACCGTGCGGATGGCGGCGAGCAGGAACTCGGGGTCGGAGTCCTTGAGCAGGAACCCGCTCGCGCCGGCGCGGATGGCCCGCGTCGCGGCCTCGTCGAGGTCGAAGGTCGTCAGCACGACGACCTTCGGCGCCGGGCGCCGCGCCGCATCCGCCGCCTGGAGGATCCGCTCGGTCGACTCGATGCCGTCCATGACGGGCATGCGGATGTCCATGAGCACGACGTCCGGGCGCGTGCGCTCGACGAGCTCGACCCCCTCCCGGCCGTCGCCCGCCTCCCCCACAAACTCGAGGTCGGGCTGGGAGCCCACGAGCATCCGGATGCCGGTGCGGAAGAGAGCCTGGTCGTCGACGAGGGCGACGCGGATGGGCTCGGTCATGCGGTGGGTTCCTCCAGGACGATGGGCTGGTACGCGCCGGTGGGGGCGTACGGGAGCCACGCGGTGACGGTGAAGTGCTGCTCGTCGGCGCCGGCGCGCAGCCAGCCTCCGCCGAGGGCGGCGCGCTCGGTCATGCCGGCGATGCCGTGGCCGACGGGAGGTACGTCGAGCGGGATCATGCCCGTGCGGGTCTTCACCTCGACGAGGCGGCTCACGACCGTCGCCTCGACGCCGTGCGTGGTCCACACGAGGCGTACGTCGACCGGCTGGGTGACGTCCGCGTGGCGGAGGGCGTTCGTGAGCGACTCCTGCACGATGCGGTAGAGCGCGATCTGCTGCGCGGTGCCGAGCGGGAGCGGCTCGCCGCTGTCATGCCGACGCACGTCGAGGCCCGACGCGCGCACCTGCTCGACGAGCCGGTCGAGGTCGCCGAGGGTCGGCTGCGGACCGTCCTCCTGCTGGTACCGCAGCTGCGCGAGCAGCACCCGCACGTCGGCGAGCGCCTCGCGCGCGGTCGTCGCGATCGTGCGCAGGGCCTCCTCGGCCGCCGCGGGATCGGTGCGGGCCGCGTAGCGGGCGCCGTCCGCCTGGGCGACGACGACCGCGAGCGAGTGGGCGACGACGTCGTGCATGTCGCGCGCGATGCGGGTGCGCTCCTGCTCGGCGGCGACCTCCTGGTTGGCGGCGATCGCGACCGCGCGGCTCTGCCGGGCGCGCATGAGGCTGCGCACGACGAGGCCGACCGCCCACGACAGGCCGAAGCTCACGAGCGAGCTGACGAACGCCGCGGCGCCGAAGCCCGAGAAGAGTTCGCCCTCCCAGCCCGTCCAGTTGCCGGTGCGGATGCCGGCGAACACCGTGACGTAGAGCGTGATGGCGAGCGCGCCGACGAAGATCGACGCGAAGCCGAGCCACATGACCAGGCGCGCCCCGTAGGCGGCCGTCGCGTAGAGGATCCCGAGGATCGCGAGGTTCGCGAAGGTGGGCGGTGCGCCGGAGGCCATCTGCCCGAGCGCGGTGACCCACGCGATCCCGAGCGCGAGGGCGGGGCTCAGACGCCGGAAGACGAGCGCCGCGCACATGCCGAACAGCACGAAGGTGAGCGGGGCGCTCGCGTTCATGTACGGGAGGAGGAGCAGCACGAACAGCACGGTCGGCACCGTGATGTCGAGGGCGAGCTGCCCCCGGGTGAGCGTCCTCCACATGCTCATCACGGTACGCGCATGCGGGTGCGCGGATCGGCGCGAAGGGCGGAAATCATCCGCTCGATGTATCCGCGAAAGTACGTGCTTTTCGGCGAATCGGGTCCGAATCGGGCGAAAAGTGCGTACTTTCGCGGACCCGTCAGAAGCCGAGGCGCGAGAGGTACTTGGGGTCGCGCTGCCAGTTCGCGGCGACCTTCACGTGCAGCGAGAGGAACACCTGCTTACCGACGAGCGGCTCGATGCCCTCGCGGGCTCGCGCCCCCACCTCCTGCAGGCGCGAGCCGCCCTTCCCGATCACGATGCCCTTCTGCGAGTCGCGCTCGACCCACAGGTTCGCGTACACCTCGACGAGGTCCTTGTCGTCGCGCTCGACGATGTCGTCGATCGTGACGGCGAGCGAGTGCGGGAGCTCGTCGGAGACGCCGTCGAGGGCGGCCTCGCGGATGAGCTCGGCGATGCGGTGCTCGAGGGTCTCGTCGGTGACGGCGTCGTCGGGGTAGAGCGCGGGCGACTCAGGCAGGAGCCCGATGAGCTGCGACTGCAGGGTGTCGAGCTGGATGCGGCTCGTCGCCGAGACGGGGATGATCGCCTCCCACTCACGCAGCTGGCTCACGGCGAGGAGCTGCTCCGCGACGCGGGGCCGCGAGGTCGCGTCGATCTTGGTGACGATCGCGACCTTCTTGGCGCGCGGGAAGTGGTCGAGCTGCTCGTTGATGAAGCGGTCTCCGGGGCCGATCTTCTCGTCGGCCGGCACACAGAACCCGATCACGTCGACGTCGCCGAGGATCGAGGTGACGACGGCGTTGAGCCGCTCGCCGAGCAGGGTGCGCGGGCGGTGGATGCCGGGGGTGTCGACGATCACGAGCTGCCCCCGGCGGTTGTGCACGATGCCGCGGATCGCGGAGCGCGTCGTCTGCGGCTTGGGCGAGGTGATCGCGACCTTCTCGCCCACGAGCGCGTTCGTGAGCGTCGACTTGCCGACGTTCGGGCGCCCCACGAAGGTCGCGAACCCGGCACGGAATCCTGCTGCTGCGTCGTTCATCGCCGCTCCTCGCCCTCGAAGGCCTCCTCGGCGTCGAGCAGGGCCTCGTCCCGCTCGACGACCACCGTCACGAGCCGCTTGCGGCGACCCTCCGTGCGCTCCGCCGTGAGCACGAGGCCCGCGACCGTGGCGCTCGACCCCGGCACGGGGAGCCGGCCGAGCGCCTTCGTGAGCAGCCCGCCCGCCGTGTCGACGTCGTCGTCCTCGAGCTCGAGGTCGAACAGGTCGCCGAGCTCGTCGATCGGCAGCCGCGCGCTCACGCGATAGACGCCCTCGGAGAGCTCCACGACATCCGGGACCTCGCGGTCGTACTCGTCGGAGATGTCGCCGACGAGCTCCTCGATGAGGTCCTCGAGCGTCACGAGACCCGCGATGCCGCCGTACTCGTCGACGACCATCGCGAGGTGCGTCGACTCGAGCTGCATCTGCCGCAGCGTGTCGTCCGCCTTCTTCGACTCGGGCACGAACGTCGCGGGGCGCGCGAGGTCGACGACGGAGTGCGACGCGCCCTCGAGCGCGTGCTCGTGCCGCACGCGCGCGACGTCGCGCAGGTAGAGCACGCCGAGCACCTCGTCGGTGTCGCGGCCGATGACGGGGATGCGGGAGACGCCCGTGCGGAAGAAGGTGTCGAGCGCGGCGTCGATCGTGTCGTCCTGGTCGATCGTGATCATGTCGGTGCGGGGCACCATGACCTCGCGCACGACGGTGTCGCCCCACTCGAAGATCGAGTGGATGAGCTCGCGGTCGTCCTCCTCGAGCACCTCGAGCTCGGTGGCCTCGTCGACCATGGAGAGCAGCTGCTCCTCGCTCGAGAAGCTCACCGAGGCCTTCGGGCGCCCGGGCGTGACCTTGTTGCCGAGTGCGACGAGGCCCGCCGCGAGCGGCCCGAGGGCGACGCGGATGGCGCGGATGACGAGCGCCGAGAACGCGACGATGCCCTTCGCGTGGGCGCGGCCCACGCTGCGCGGGCTCGACCCGACGAGCACGAACGAGATGCCCGTGACGACGACGACCGACGCGAGCAGCACCCACCACCACGAGCGGAACAGCTCGGCGAAGGTGAGCGTCACGAGCACCGCCGCGAGCGCCTCCGAGAACACGCGCATGAAGTTGACGGCGTTGAGGTGCGCGCCGATGTCGGCGGCGATGGCCTGCAGGGAGCGCTTGGCGCGGTGGTGCGTCGCGAGCTCCGCGATGTCCGCGCGCGACAGCACCCCGAGCGCGGCGTCGACCGCGGCGAGCAGGCCGCCGAAGGCGACGGCGAGCACCGCGACGGCGATGAACAGGCCGAGCACGGTCGCCTACCGTCGACGCTGGGAGTGCACGAAGCCGACGAGGATGTCCCGCTGCAGCCCGAACATCTCGCGCTCCTCGTCGGGCTCGGCGTGGTCGAAGCCGAGGAGGTGCAGGATGCCGTGCGCGGTCAACAGGTTCAACTCGTCCTGGGTCGAGTGGCCGGCCGACCTCGCCTGCTCGATCGCGACCTGCGGGCACAGCACGATGTCGCCGAGGAGTCCCGCGGGGGTGATCTCCTCCTCGGTACCGGGACGCAGCTCGTCCATGGGGAAGCTCAGCACATCCGTGGGCCCGGGCTCGTCCATCCACTGCACGTGGAGCTGCTCCATGGCGGCCTCGTCGACGAGCACGATCGCGAGGTCGGCATCCGGGTGCACGTGCAGGAAGTCGAGCGCGTAGGTGGCCAGCCGCACGAGGCCCGCCTCGTCGACCTCGACACCCGACTCGTTGTTGATCTCGATCGACATCAGCTCTTCCTCATGCCCCGTCTGCGCTCGGCGCGGTTCGCGAACTCGTGGGCCTCGCGCCGCTCGTGGGCGCGTGCCTGCTTCTCGGCGTCGTACTTCGTGTAGGCGTCGACGATGCGGCCGACGAGCGTGTGGCGCACGACGTCGTCGCTCGTGAGCCGTGCGAAGTGGATGTCGTCGATGCCGTCGAGCACGCGCGTGACGAGCTGCAGGCCGGACGCCCCCGTCGGGAGGTCGATCTGGGTGATGTCGCCCGTGACGACCATCTTCGTGCCGAAGCCGAGCCGCGTGAGGAACATCTTCATCTGCTCGGGCGTCGTGTTCTGCGCCTCGTCGAGCACGACGAACGAGTTGTTGAGCGTGCGACCGCGCATGTAGGCGAGCGGCGCGACCTCGACGGTGCCGGCCGCGAGGAGCTTGGGCACGAGCTCGGGGTCCATCATCTCGTTGAGCGCGTCGTAGAGCGGCCGCAGGTACGGGTCGATCTTGTCGGTGAGCGTTCCGGGGAGGAACCCGAGCCGCTCCCCCGCCTCGATCGCCGGGCGGCTCAGGATGATGCGGTCGACCTCCTTGCGCTGCAGCGCCTGCACGGCCTTCGCCATCGCGAGGTAGGTCTTGCCGGTGCCGGCGGGGCCGATGCCGAAGGTGATCGTGTTCTCGTCGATCGCGTCGACGTAGGACTTCTGGCCGAGCGTCTTGGGGCGGATGGCCTTGCCGCGCGCCGTGAGGATCGCCTGGCTCAGCACCTCCGTCGGGGCGCCGCCGCTGTCGAGGATGCGGCGCGAGGTCGCGACGCCGGCCGGGTCGAGGTCGACGCCCTGGCGCACGAGCTCGACGAGCTCGGCCACGAGGCGCGTGGCGGCCTCCACCTCGGCCGCGGGGCCGTCGAGGCTCACGCGGTTGCCGCGCACGAGCACCGTCACATCGGGGTACTGGTGCTCGAGGGTCGTCAGCAGGCGGTCCTGGGGGCCCAGCAGCCGCACCATCGCAACGCCGTCGACCTCGAACTCGGCGTGGCCCTGCGCGGCGCGCTCGGGCGCGCCCTCGTCGGGATATCCGTCAGCCAAGGGTGCCTTCCGCCAGTCCCCCGGCGAGCACGTGGGCGTGCACATGGAAGACGGTCTGCCCGGCGTTCGCGCCGGTGTTGAAGACGAGCCGGAAGTCGCCGTCGGCGTGCTCGGCCGCGAGGTCCTTCGCGGTCGCCACGACGTGGGCGAGCAGCTCGGGGTCGGCCGCCGCGAGCGCCGTCACGTCGGCGTACTCGGCGGTCTTCGGCACCACGAGCAGGTGCACGGGCGCCTGCGGGGCGATGTCGCGGAACGCGATGACGCGCTCGTCCTCGTAGACGATGTCGGCGGGGATCTCGCGCGCGATGATCCGCTCGAAGATCGAAGGGGCGTCCGGCATACCCCCAGTCTACGGATGCGGCGCTCGCGCCGCCCGGTCGGAGGCGGCTTCCGCGCCGTCATAGCGTGGAGGCGTGGACCGCCTCATCCCCGCCCTCATCGCGCTCGGCGTCGGCGCCGTGCTCGCCGTCGTGCTGCTCGTCCCGTTCGTCGCCGTCAGCTACCGGCGCCGCGGCGGTCTCACGGCGGGGCGCAGCCTCGCCTGGCTCGCCGTGCTCGTGTGGATCCTCGGGGTGCAGGCCTACACCCTCCTGCCCATCCCCCAGGGCGACTACCGGTGCGTCGGCGCGGTGTGGAACCCCCTGCAGGCGATCGCCGACGTGACCGACCCCGTCAACATGGCGAACGGCATCCTGCGCAACCCCGCCGTGCAGCAGCTCGCGCTCAACGTACTGCTGTTCGCCCCGTGGGGCGTGCTCGTGCGGCTCCTGTGGAACCGGGGCTTCATCGTGGCGACGGCCACCGGGTTCGGCATCTCGGTGCTCGTCGAGCTCACCCAGGTGACGGGCGTGTGGGGCGCCTTCCCATGCGCCTACCGGCTCTTCGACACCTCGGACCTGCTCACCAACACCGCGGGAGCCCTGCTCGGATCGCTCCTCGCGCTCCCGTTCGCGCGGCGCCGCGCCTCCGCGCCGCTCGACCCGAGCCGCATGACCCTCGGTCGCCGCCTCATCGGGATGCTGTGCGACGTGCTCGTCGTGCTCGGCATCACGGTCGCGGTGGGCATCACGACGAACGTGGTGCAGCTGTACCTCTTCGGCGTCGACCGCACGCAGCTCGACGCGTCGGTGGCGGATGCCGCGGGCGCGATCACGGCGATCCTCCTGACCGGCGGCTACGTGCTCGCGACCGGCTCGACGATCGGCGAGCGCGCCGTGCGGCTGCGGGGCGTCGACGGTCAGCGCCCTGTCGTCGCGTGGCGCCTCGTGCGCTTCATCACCGGGATCGGCGGCTACCAGCTGCTGCTGCTCCTCGATCAGCAGACGGGTGTGCTCGTGTTCACGATCGTGACGGTCATCCTGGCCTGGCGTTCGGAGCAGCACCGCGGGCTCGCCCACCTCGCCTCGGGGATGCGGCTCGAGACCACCTAGCAGGGACCGCTACCAGCGGCCGAGGCCCGCGTTGATGACGGCGAGGGCGGCGGGGCCGGCGGTCGAGGTGCGCAGCACCTCGGTGCCGAGTCGCGCGAGCACGGCTCCCGCATCCGCGAGGCGGTCGAGCTCGCGCGGGGCGATGCCGCCCTCCGGCCCGACGACGAGCGTGACGCGCTCGACGGCATCGAGGGCGACGCCCGTGAGCGGCACCGTCGCGGTCGGCTCGAGCACGATCACGAGGCCGGGGAGCGCGGCGAGCTGCGCGGTCGTGGAGAGCGGGGCGACCTCGGGGACCCACGGGCGGATCGCCTGCTTGCTCGCCTCGCGCACGATCGTGCGCCAGCGCTCCTCGTTGCGGGCCACCTTCGCGCCCTCCCAGCGCGTGACCGAGCGCTCGGCCGCCCACGGGATCACGCCCGCGACGCCCAGCTCGGTGGCCGCCTGCACGGCGAGCTCGTCGCGGTCGCCCTTCGCGAGCGCCTGCGCGAGCCACAGCGCGGGAGCGGGCGCGGGCTCGTGCGACAGCTCGTCGACCTCGACGGCGAGCACGCCCGGCTCGCCTGAGACGACGGCGCCGCGCACGAGCGTGCCGCGTCCGTCGCCCACCGCGACGCGCTCGCCCGGACGGATGCGGGCGACCTGCAGCGCGTGCCGCGCCTCGTCGCCCGTCACCTCCACGCGCGCGCCGAGGCGCGCATCCGCGAGGTCGTCGGTGAGATACAGGCTCGCCATGGGCGGCCTAGCCGAGGAAGCGGTCGCGCAGCTTCGCGAACAGCCCCTGCTGGAACTTCGAGAACTGCGGCTTCGCCGGCGGGCGCTTCGCCGCGAACTGCTTGATGAGCTCGGTCTCGCTCGAGTTGAGACGCACGGGCGTCTGCACGTGCACGCCGACGCGGAGATCGCCGCGCCCCTGCCCGCGGAGGCGCGTGATGCCGCGGTCTTTCACCGTCACGACGTCGCCGGACTGCGTGCCGGGCTTGATCTCGATGGAGACGGGGCCGTCGAGCGAGTCGAGGTTCACCTGGGCGCCGAGGATGGCGTCCGTCATCTGCACCTCGAGCGTCGCGAGGAGGTCGTCGCCGTTGCGGCTGAAGATGTCGTGGTGGCGCACCTTGACCTCGAGGTAGAGGTCGCCGTTGGGGCCGCCCGCGGGGCCCGCCTCGCCCTCGCCGGGGAGGTGCAGGCGCATGCCGGTGTCGACGCCGGCGGGCACGTCGACCGCGACCTTGCGCTTCGCGCGCACGCGGCCCTGGCCCGCGCACGTCGGGCACGGGTTCGGGATGATCGTGCCGTAGCCGCGGCATGTGCCGCACGGGCTCGACGTCATGACGTTGCCGAGCAGCGAGCGCACGGCGCGCTGGATCTGACCCGTGCCGCCGCAGATGTCGCACGTCGCCATCGAGGTGCCGGGCGCGCAGCACGAGCCCTCGCACGCCTTGCACAGCACGGCCGTGTCGATCTCGAGCTCGTGCGTCGTGCCGAAGATGACCTCGTCGAGGTCGATCTCGATGCGCAGCAGGGCGTCCTGCCCGCGCTCGGTGCGCGAGCGCGGTCCGGCCGAGCGGCCCGCCGCGGCGCCGAAGAAGCTGTCGAAGATGTCGCCGAAGCCGAAGCCCTGGCCGCCGAAGCCGCCCGTGCCGCCGAGGTCGTAGCGCTCGCGCTGCTCCGGGTCGCTCAGCACGTCGTAGGCGTGCGTGACGAGCTTGAAGCGCTCCGCCGCCTCCTCCGACGGGTTCACGTCGGGGTGCAGCTCGCGTGCGAGTCGGCGGTAGGCCTTCTTGATCTCCTCGGGCGAGGCGTTGCGCTCGACCCCGAGGACCTCGTAGTGATCGCTCAACGTTCCCCTTGTCCGATGTCGTCGCCCAGCAGGCGCGAGAGGTAGCGGGCCACGGCGCGCACCGCGACCATGTTGCCCGAATAGTCCATGCGGGTCGGCCCGAGCACGCCGAGGCGCGCGACGGAGCCGCCGGAAGCCGTGTAGCCGGATGCCAGCACGCTCGTCTCCGAGAGGCCGTACTCGGCGTTCTCGCGGCCGATGCGCGCCGTGACCTCATCGGCGTCGAGGTGCATCTCGCCGAACAGCTTGAGGATCGTCACCTGCTCCTCGATCGCCTCGAGCACCGGGAAGATCGACCCGCTGAAGTCGCGCTCGGTGCGCGCGAGGTTCGCGGCGCCCGCCATCACGAGACGGTCGTGCCGGTTCGCGGCCACCTGGTCGGCGAGGCTCATGAGCAGCGGGGCCGCCGCATCCCGGTCGCCGGGCTCGATGTGCTCGACGACCGAGTTCAGCAGCTCCGAGGCGTCGGCGAGCGCGACGCCGCCGAGCTCGGCGTTGATGCGCTCGCGCAGGCGCGCGAGCTGCTCGGGGTCGGACGCCGCGGAGGTCTCCACGATGCGCTGGTCGACGCGCCCCGTGTCGGTGATGAGCACCGCCATGACGCGGTGCGGAGCGAGCGCGACGAGCTCGATGTGGCGCACGCGCGCCGTTCCGAAGGAGGGGTATTGCGCGAGCGCCACCTGGTTGGTGAGCTGCGACAGCAGGCGCACCGTGCGGCCGAGCACCTCGTCGAGGTCGGAGCTCTCGCCGAGGAAGGTCTCGATCGCCTTGCGCTGCGCGCTCGAGAGCGGGCGCAGCTCGCTCAGCTGGTCGACGAAGACGCGGTAGCCCTTGTCGGTCGGCACTCGCCCCGAGGAGGTGTGGGGCGCCGTGATGAGGCCGTCCTCCTCGAGCTGCGCCATGTCGTTGCGGATGGTCGCGCTCGAGACGCCGAAGGAGTGCCGCTCGACGATCGACTTGGAGCCGACGGGCTCGCTCGTCGCGACGTAGTCCTGCACGATCACGCGCAGCACGGCGAGACTCCGGTCCGAGACCATGGCATCCCCTTCCGCGATCCCCGGATGTCGCCGCCAGGGGGTCTGGCACTCCGGGTATGTGACTGCCAACAACTCTACCGCGCACCCATCCGGCGAGCCCGTTGCACGGGCGACGAGCCGGGCGCTAGCGTGACACTGCTCGACCCGAGTCTGCTTTTTACGAGAGAAAGGCACCACCACCATGACCGACCCCGCGCAGGCGGCTCAGCCGCAGCCCGCCGCCCCGCTCACCGAGGCGGAGGACAAGCAGTGGGCCTCCTTCGCCCACCTCGGCGGAATCATCGGCTTCCTCCCGTCGCTCATCATCTGGCTCATCTTCAAGGACCGCGGGCCGAAGACGAACGTGGAGGCCAAGGAGGCGCTCAACTTCCAGATCACGCTCGTGATCGCACACGTCGCGAACTTCGTCCTCGGCATCGTGCTGACGGCCGTGACGTTCGGCATCTGGGCCCTCATCCAGACGCTCCTGACCTTCGCGATCTGGGTCGTCGGGATCATCTTCTCGATCATCGGCTTCACCAAGGTCAACGCGGGCGGCAGCTACCGCTACCCGTTCGCCCTGCGCCTCATCAAGTAAGCGCGGACTTCACGGTGCGCCGGGCCCCAGGGCCCGGCGCACTTGCTTTAATGAGCGCATGACTGCCACTCCTCCCCCTCCTCCGCCGCCTCCCGCACCCGGCCCCGTGCCCGGCCAGGAGATGACGCCCGCCGACCAGCGTCTGTGGTCGACGCTCACCCACGTGGGAGGCATCCTCTTCTCGTGGCTCGCGCCGCTCATCGCGTACCTCGTGCTCAAGGAGCGCGGCGCCTTCGTGCGCGCGCACACCGCGACGGCGCTCAACTTCCAGCTGACGCTGCTGATCGCCTACGTCGTGGGCTACATCACGTCGTTCTTCCTCATCGGCTTCCTGATCCTGCTGGCCGCCTGGGTGCTGGCCATCGTGTTCGGGATCATGGCCGCCATCGCGGCGAACAAGGGCGAGTTCTACACGTACCCGCTCAGCATCAAGTTCGTCAGCTAATCCAGTAGTCGGCGGACCACCGCGTCCGCGAGCAGCCGGCCGCGTCGTGTCAGCACGATGCGGCCGACTATCGCCTTCGGGCCCTCCACGAGCCCGTCGGCGATGAGGCCGGCGACAGCCGAACGACCCGACGCGTCGAGCACCTCGATAGGCAGGCCGTCGACGATGCGCGTGCGCAGCAGCACGTCCTCGACACGGCGCGTCTCGGCGTCGAGCGTCTCGCGTCCCGCCGCGGGCGACAGACCCGCCGCGATCCGCTCCGCGTAGGCGGCCGGGTGCTTCACATTCCACCAGCGCACGCCGCCCACATGGCTGTGCGCACCCGGGCCGACGCCCCACCAGTCCTGGCCCGTCCAGTAGGCGAGGTTGTGGCACGAGCGGTGCGCGTCGTCCGTCGCCCAGTTGCTCACCTCGTACCAGCGGTAGCCCGCGGCGGAGAGCAGGTCGTCGGCGAGCTCGTACTGGTCGGCCTGCAGCTCGTCGTCGGGCTGCGCGACCTCGCCACGCGAGATCTGCCGCGCGAGCTTCGTGCCAGGCTCGATGATGAGCGCGTACGCCGAGAGGTGGTCGGGGTGCTGCGCGAGCGCGAGCTCGAGCGAGCGCCGCCAGTCGTCGAGGCTCTCGCCGGGCGTGCCGTAGATGAGATCGAGGCTCACCTGCAGCCCCGCGGCGCGCGCCCACTCGACGACGAGAGGGATGCGCGCGGGGTCGTGGGTGCGCTCAAGCGTGCGCAGCACGTGCGGCACCGCCGACTGCATCCCGAAGCTCACGCGGGTGAAGCCCGCCGCGGCGAGCTCGGCGAGTCCGCCCTCCGTCACCGAGTCCGGATTCGCCTCGGTCGTGACCTCGGCGCCCGGGGCGAGCCCCCAGGCGTCGCGCACGGCGTCGAGCATGAGGACGAGGTCGCTGGTCGGCAGGAGCGTCGGGGTGCCGCCCCCGAAGAACACGGTCGACACGGGGCGCTCGGCGACCCCCGCATCCGCGAGCACGCCGCGCGCGAACGCGACCTCGGCCGCGGCCTGGGCGGCGTAGTCGCTCTGCCGCACGCCGCGGATCTCGGACGCCGTGTAGGTGTTGAAGTCGCAGTAGCCGCAGCGCACACGGCAGAACGGCACGTGCAGGTACACGCCGAGGTCGCGCTCGGCTGATCCCTCGGCGACGGATGCGGGGAGCGCCCCGTCGGCGGGGGCGGGGTCCGCGATCGGGAGGGCGCTCGGCATCCGTCCATTCTCTCCCGGCACGGCCGAGGTCGCGCTCAAGCCGGCAGCGGCCCCGTGAGCTCGCGCAGGTAGCGCCGCACGAAGAGCGCCTGCACGAGACGCAGGGCGGGGAGGGCCGCCGTCCAGAGCGGGCCCGCGGGCCGCGAGAAGATGCGCACCGTGAGCCACACCGAGTAGTCCTCGCGGCGCTCGACGACGAAGAGCTCCTCGCCCGCGAGCGGATGCCCGGGCAGCGTTCCGAAGGCGGCGCCACGGCGGGTGGGCTCGTCGACCACGAACACGACGCGCACGGGGAACGCCTTCGGCCAGAACGGGGCACGCAGCATGCCGGTGTCGCCGGCGCGCACGATGGCGTCGCCCTCGGGCGTGTAGAGGGCCTCTCCCCCGGCGCCGACCGTGGCGGGCGCGATGGGGTTGCCGTCGGCGTCGAACGCCACGGGCACGTAGGCCGCCTCGGTCGCCGCCGCGGGTGCCTCGATGGGCGTGACGTGGAACCCGGCGCCGCGCTGGATGCCCCAGCTCATGACGCGCATCCACGCGTACTCCCAGCGCTCGGGGCCGTGCCCGACGCGCACCGTGCGCTCGAAGGGGCGGTAGCCGCGCGGCGGGTAGCGCATGAGGTCCGGCGCCTGGGTGGCGCCGACGGCGCCGTAGGTCACCGGGATACGCCAGAGGTGGGCGAGCTCGCCGGGGCCGGTCGCGACCGTGGTCGTCGACCGCCGCGGGGCGTCGCCGGGGGGCGCGGACGCGGGTGACACGCCCCGATTCTCCCAGACTCCGCGGGCAGCCCGCTAACGACCCGAGGACGACTCGTCTTCGTCGCCGCGCAGCTCCCACGGCAGCTCGTCGCCGTCGAGCTCGACGGGCTCGGCCGGCGGGCGGTCGAACGGTCCGCGCCCGGGGCCCATGCCGTAGCCGAGGCGCGCGATGCCCTCGACGTCCGACGGGCCGTCGCCCACCATCCGGCGGCGCATGCCGCGCACGCCCGGGAGGGGCGCATCCGTACCCAGGATGAGGTTCACGGCGCTCTCCGCGTAGCGCCGTTGGAAGACGCGGACGCCGATCCGCACACCCGGGGCGAGCCACCGCCACCGGCCGCGCGAGACGCGCGTGACCGAGCGCACGACGAGCCAGACGACACCGTCGACGTCGCGCTCGACGAGGAAGCACTCCTCCCCGGTGAGCGGGTGCCCGGGCCGCATCGCGTACCCGAAGCCGCGCAGCGCGGCCTCCTCGGCGACCCACACGACGCGCACGGGCTCGAACTGCCGCACGAGGCGCGAGCGGTAGGTGGTGTCGTAGTCGCGGCCCGCGACGACGCGGTCGTCGTCGGGTGAGACCTCGAACCCGATCGCCGTCTTGATGCGCCACCCCGACACGACGTCGACGGCACGCCGCCAGAGGGCGTCGCCCTCGCCGAGCCGGATGCGCCGAGCGCGCACGCGGAAGCCGCGCGGCACCACGGCGTCCGGACGCGACATCCCGACGGCCGAGCAGCTCAGCCCCTCGGCCGGGTCGGCACCCATGCGGCTACTTCTTGTCCTTGGCCTTCTCGACGTCGCCCGAGAGCGCGGCGATGAACGCCTCCTGAGGGACCTCGACGCGACCGACCATCTTCATGCGCTTCTTGCCCTCCTTCTGCTTCTCGAGGAGCTTTCGCTTGCGCGTGATGTCGCCGCCGTAGCACTTGGCGAGCACGTCCTTGCGCATCGCGCGGATGTTCTCGCGCGCGATGATGCGGGCGCCGATCGCCGCCTGGATGGGCACCTCGAACTGCTGGCGCGGGATGAGCTCGCGCAGACGCGTGGCCATCATCGTGCCGTAGGCGTAGGCCTTGTCCTTGTGGACGATCGCGCTGAACGCGTCGACCGTCTCGCCCTGCAGCAGGATGTCGACCTTCACGAGCTCGCCCGGTGCCTCGCCCGCGGGCTCGTAGTCGAGCGACGCGTAGCCCTGGGTCTTCGACTTGAGCTGGTCGAAGAAGTCGAACACGATCTCGCCGAGCGGGAGCGTGTATTTGAGCTCGACGCGGTCCTCGCCGAGGTAGTCCATCGACTTCATCGTGCCGCGGCGCTGCTGGCAGAGCTCCATGATCGCGCCGACGTACTCCTTGGGCGCGAGGATCGACGCGTTGACGATCGGCTCGAGCACCTCGGCGATCTTCGTGCCGGTCGGGTACTCCGAGGGGTTCGTGACCGTGACGGTCTTCCCGTCGTCGGTCGTCACCTGGTAGGGCACGCTCGGCGCGGTCGTGATGAGGTCGAGGTCGAACTCGCGACGCAGACGCTCGGTGACGATCTCGAGGTGCAGGAGGCCGAGGAAGCCGCAGCGGAAGCCGAAGCCGAGCGCGACCGAGGTCTCCGGCTCGTACTGGAGGGCGGCATCCGAGAGCTTGAGCTTGTCGAGGGCCTCGCGCAGCTCGGGGTAGTCGGCGCCGTCGATCGGGTAGATGCCCGAGAACACCATCGGGAGCGGGTCGGTGTAGCCCGGCAGCGGCTCGGCTGCCGGCTTCGCCTGACTCGTGACGGTGTCGCCGACCTTCGACTGGCGCACGTCCTTCACGCCCGTGATGAGGTAGCCGACCTCGCCGACGCCGAGGCCCTTCGAGGGGGCGGGTTCGGGCGAGCTCACGCCGATCTCGAGGATCTCGTGGGTGGCCTTCGTCGACATCATCTGGATGCGCTCGCGCGGGCTCAGCTGCCCGTCGACCATGCGCACGTAGGTGACGACGCCGCGGTAGGAGTCGTAGACGGAGTCGAAGATCATGGCGCGGGCGGGCGCGTCGGCGACGCCGACGGGGGCCGGGATGCGCTCGACGACGCGGTCGAGCAGCGCCTCGACGCCCATGCCGGTCTTGCCCGAGACGCGCAGCACGTCGTCCGGGTCGCCGCCGATGAGCTGCGCGAGCTCGCGCGCGTACTTCTCGGGGTCGGCGGCCGGCAGGTCGATCTTGTTGAGCACCGGGATGATCTCGAGGTCGTTCTCGAGGGCCAGGTAGAGGTTGGCGAGGGTCTGCGCCTCGATGCCCTGCGCGGCGTCGACGAGCAGGATCGCGCCCTCGCACGCGGCGAGCGAGCGGCTCACCTCGTAGGTGAAGTCGACGTGGCCGGGGGTGTCGATCATGTTGAGCGCGAAGGTCTGGCCGTCGACCTCCCACGGCATGCGCACGGCCTGGCTCTTGATCGTGATGCCGCGCTCGCGCTCGATGTCCATGCGGTCGAGGTACTGGGCGCGCATGTCGCGCTCGGCGACGACGCCCGTGATCTGCAGCATCCGGTCGGCGAGCGTGGACTTGCCGTGGTCGATGTGCGCGATGATGCAGAAGTTGCGGATGCGCGCCGGGTCGGTGGCGGCAGGCGGCAGGGGCTTCAGGGCGCGGGGTGACATATCCGGACGATTCTCCCATGCGCGTGGGCTTCGCCGCGCCGCGGCGCCGATCCCGTCGCGGGCGACAGGGAGGACAGGGCTGTACCCCTGAGCGGAGTTGTCTGTCCCCCGAACACGGGCGCGCGCGAGGGGATCGCGAGACGGCAGCGTTAGGGGTATCGAACGAGACGTCCCGTCCGTCGAGACATCGGCTCGCGTCGCCCCCTGCACGACGTGAGTCGGTCCCCACGGCGGATGGCGGACGGCTTGCGCCGTCCGCCATCCGTCCAGGGCCCTGCCGGGATCAGAACAGCTCGAAGAACCCGAGGTCGACCGACGGCCACGCGAACGCCGCACCCCAGAGGGCGAACGGCGCGAAGAACGCGAGGCCGAGGAGCGCGACGACGATCCAGCCGAACGCGCCGACGAAGCCGAGCGCGAGGCCCCAGTTCGCCATCGTGCGGCCCTGCGGCTCGCGCGAGCGGGCGACGAAGCCCAGGACGATCGCGGCGACGGAGGCGAACCACCAACCGGTGGGGATCGCGGCGATGCCGAGCACGAGCGCGGCGATGCTGAGTCCGGGGGTCGGGCCGGCGGGCTGCGCAGTCGGGATCTGGGTCTGGGCGCGGGTGGCCGCGTAGGGGTTCTCGGGGATCGAGCTCGCCGCGGTGGTGGTCAGGTCGGCGGGCTGCTCGGGGGCGTCCGCCTCGGGAAGGGAGGTCGTTTCGGTCATGCATCCAGCCTCGTCGCGGAGACGTCGTGCCGGAATCCGGACAACCCCCCGATCGGCGGGCGGGCATCCGTCCGGATCGGGCGGAGGCACGCCGTCCCGCGTTGGCATGCTCACGCGGTGCCTGGTAACGTAGACCCTTGGGTCTGGGCCCATGACGCTTTGCGCGCCGTGAGCTCGATCTGAAAGTTTCCGCGTGACCCACGACACGCGATACGCCGGGATGCGCCCCTCTACCGCAGACGGCACACACCATCCGTTCCAGAACGAAAGACACATCCATGGCGAACATCAAGTCGCAGATCAAGCGCATCAAGACCAACAAGAAGGCGCAGGAGCGCAACAAGGCCGTCAAGAGCGAGCTCAAGACCGTCGTGCGCGCCACCCGCGAGGCCATCGCCGCGGGCGACAAGGCCGCTGCCGAGGCCGCGCTCGTGAAGGCGACCAAGAAGCTCGACAAGGCCGTCAGCAAGGGCGTCATCCACAAGAACCAGGCCGCGAACCGCAAGTCGGCGATCGCGAAGCAGGTCGCCGCTCTCTGAGCGTCGAATCTTCGAACGGGCCTCGCACCTCCGGGTGCGGGGCCCGTCTCCGTTCGCGGGCTGCGCGGATGCGTCGGCGACGTATGCGGGGATGCGACGCCGCGGGCGTTCAGCGCTCGGCGCCGCGGGCGGCGATGACGCCGATCATTCGCTCGAGCGCGAAGACGGGGTCGCGGCCGGCGCCCTTGACCTGGGCGTCGGCGAGGGCGAGCGCCTCGATGGCGCGGGCGAGGCCCTCATCCGTCCAGCCCTGGAGGTCGCGGCGGGCGCGGTCGACCTGCCAGGCCTGGAGGCCGAACTGGCGGGCGAGGTCGTTGGAGGAGCCGCGCGCGCCCGCGAGCTTCGCCATCGTGCGGATCTTCATCGCGAACGCTGCGACCATCGGCACGGGGTCGGAGCCGGAGGCGAGCGCGTGCCGCATGAGGCCGAGAGCCTCGCCGGGGCGGCCGGCGATCGCGGCGTCGGCGACGGCGAACGCGGTGACCTCGGTGCGGCCCGCGTAGTAGCGGTCGACGACCGCCTCGGTGATGTCGCCCTCGGTGTCGGACACGAGCTGGCGGCACGCGGCGGCGAGCTCGGCGAGGTCGTCGGTGAAGGCGGAGACGAGCGCGCGCACGGCCCCCGGCGTGACCTTGCGCTGGGCGGCGCGGAACTCCGCCTGCGCGAACGCGACCTTGTCGTCCTCGCGCTTGAGCTCGGCGCACACGACCTCGACGCCGCCGCCGGACCCGCCGCGGATCGCGTCGAGCAGCTTCTTGCCGCGCACTCCCCCACCGTGACGCAGCACGAGCACGGTGTCGTCGGCGGGCGCTTCGAGGTACGAGAGCGTCTCCTCGAGGAACGCGTCGGTGCACTTCTCGACCTGGCTCACGCGGATGAGGCGCGGCTCGGCGAACAGCGACGGGCTCGCGAGCGTCAGCAGCTCCCCCGGCGCGTAGGCGCCCGCGTCGACGTCGGACACCTCGAGGCTCGGGTCGGCGGCGCGCAGCTTCTCGCGCACCGCGCGGATGGCGCGCTCGGCGAGCAGGTCCTCGGGACCCGTCACGAGCACGACGGGCGCGGGCTCCACGCGATCCCACGACAGCTGCGGGATGACGGTCTTCGTGCTCTTCGCCGCGCTCTTCACCGCTGTCGCACGTGCCGCCATGTGTTCAGCCTAACGAGCGCCGCCGACCTCGCCGTGCGCCGTCCAGACGCGCGGGTGCGTGCCGGGTTCGGTCGGCGGTGCGACGAGGATGAGGCCGTCCAGATCCGTGCGGAACACGGCGGTTCCGGAAGCCACGAGCGAGCCGAGCGCGGCATCCGTCGGATGGCCGTAGCCGTTGTCGGTCCCCACGCCAATGAGAGCGACGGATGCGGCCGCCCCCGCGTAGAGCTCGGCGCTGAAGTCGCGGGAGCCGTGGTGGGCGACCTTGAGAATGTCGACCGGTGGCAATCGGGTCGCGCCACGCAGGCGCCGCTGGGTGGTCTCGTCGAGGTCCCCGAGCAGGAGCGCGGAGAGGCAGGGGCCGCATCCGTCCGTCGGGGTCACGAGCAGCGCGACGGATGCCGCGTTGCCGGGCTCGAAGCCGTGTGCGGGCGGCCAGAGCGCGCGCCAGGTGAAGCCGCCGATGCGGCCCGCCATGCCCTGCCGGGCGTCGACCACGCGGGCGCCGGCCGCGCGGAGGTCGTCGCGCAGGCGGGTGTCGTCGCCGTCGCCCACGGGTCCGACGAGGGCGACGTCGACACGGCCGAGCACGGCCTCCGCTCCCCCGACGTGGTCGTGGTCGTAGTGGGTGAGCACGAGGAGGTCGATGCCGGCGATACCGAGCTCGTCGAGGCACGCGGCCAGGAGGCCGGGATCGGGTCCGGTGTCGACGAGCGCTACGGCGTCGTGGGAGCGGATGAGCAGCGCGTCGCCCTGGCCGACGTCGCACATCGCGTACTGCCAGTCGGCGGGGCGCTCGAGCGCGGTCGCGACGCGGATGCCGACGAGGGACCCCGCGTACCCGAGCACCGCGGCGCACGCGACGCCCGCGACGAGACGGCGCCCGCGGGTGCCGGGCGGCGCGAGCATCGCGACGACCGCGACGACGCTCAGTGCGACGAGCGCGACGACGCCGAGCGGCCCGGCGGGCCACGGCATCCGCGCGCCCGGGAGGTCGGCGAAGAAGTGCGCGACGGCGGCGATCCAGGCCGACGGCAGCCACGCGATGCTAGCGACCCCGTGCGCGAGCGGTGGGGCGACCGGCGCGACGAGGCACGCGATGAGACCCAGCACGGTCGCGAGGGGCGCGGCGGGCCCCGCGAGGAGGTTGGCGGGGACGCCCCACAGCGGCAGCGTCGGGGTCAGGAGCAGCAGCACGGGCTGGCACGCGAGCTGCGCCGCGAGCGGGATCGCGATCACGAGCGCGAGCGGCGACGACATCCATCGGGCGAGCACGGCGGCGAGCGGGCCGGCGAGCAGCAGCAGCCCCGCCGTCGCGAGCACCGAGAGGGCGAAGCCGTAGGACCGTGCGAGCCACGGATCGGCCACGAGGAGCACGACGACCGCGAGACACAGGGGCGGGATGCCCCGCGTCGCGCGCCCGAGCGAGAGCGCGAGCAGCACGATCCCGCCCATGACGGCGGCCCGCAGCACGCTCGGCTCGGGGGTGACGAGCACGACGAAGCCCGCGAGGGCGGCGAGCGACACCGCGATGCGGGCTCCCCGGGGCATGCCGAGGAGGGCGCACGCGGCGAACACGGCGCCCACGACGACGGCGCAGTTGGCGCCCGAGACAGCCGTCAGGTGCGTGAGGGACGCGGCCTTCATGGCGGCGTCGAGCGGCGCGTCGACGCGACTCGTGTCGCCGACCGCGAGGCCGGGCAGCAGGAGGGCGCCGGAGCCGGGAAGCGTGCCGCTCAGCTCCACGAGCCCCTCGCGCAGCGCTGCCGCGGCCGCGAGGAGCGGAGGCGAGCGCCCGACCCGTTCGGCAGGGCCTTCCGCGAAGGCGAGCAGAGCGACCGCGCCGCCGGGCTCCGCCGCGCGCAGGCGCGCCGTGAGCCGCCACGTCTCCCCGACGCGAGGTGCCGCCCCCGGGTCGAGGAAGACGAGGACGGGCGCCGAGCCCGCCTCGGGGTGATCGGCGAGCGAGGCCGCTCCCTTCGCGCGATCGCCGATCACGCCGCCCGCCACGACGACGTCGAGCTCGACCGCGGGGCCTCCCACCGCCTCCGCGAGCGGCTCGGGCACGCGCACCGGGAGCTGCAGCGCCACGACCGTCGCGACGAGCGCGGCGGCGGTGAGCCCCAGGGAGACGACCGCGCAGGGACGCAGCCACAGGGCGGCGAGGGCGGCGCCCGCCGCCGCAGCCCACAGCACGGCGGCGACGAGCCCGAACGGCGCATCCGGCGCGAGGCCGATGAGCAGGCCCGCCGCGCCCCATGCGCCGAGGGCCGCCGGCACGAGGCGCAGCTCGGCGGCGCGCGGGCGGCGGCCCGCGGAGGCGACCACGGCATCCGTCGCCGACACCACGACGCTCACGGCACCACCAGTGGACGGAGCGCCTCGACCGTCTTCGCGCCGATGCCGCTCACCGCGAGCAGGTCGTCAACCGAGCGGATGGGACCGTTGGCCTCGCGCCACTCGACGATGCGCTGGGCCATCGCCGGGCCGATGCGGGGCAGGGTGTCGAGGGTCGCGACGTCGGCGGTGTTGAGGTCGATGCGGCCATCGGATGCGGCACCCGCGGCGGCCGGAGGCGCCTCCCCCACGGCGGGCACGAGCAGCTGCTCGCCGTCGGCCACCGGACGGGCGAGGTTGACACCTGCGGGGTCGGCGGCGTCGGTGAGCCCCCCGGCGGCGGCGACCGCGTCGAAGACGCGCGCGCCCTCGCGGAGCTCGTAGAGCCCCGGCCGCTCCACCTGGCCGAGCACGTGGACGAGGATCGGGGCCGCCTGCGCGGAGGCGACGAGCGCGGCGTCGGGGCCGGCATCCGAGGAGCCCTCGGACGCCACCACGCGCTGGGCGCCGCGCGGGGTCACGGCCGTGACGAACACCGCGACCGCGGCGCCCGCGAGCAGCACGACGAGCGCCGCCCCGACCCCGCGACGCACCCGGGCGCGTGGGGTGCCGGGGTCGGGACGAGCGCTCACCCGGGGAACGCTACGGAGGCGCCGAGGCGCACGCGGGGGTGCGGCGCGAAACCCGGGACGGGTGGGCCACCCGCGGGGTGTGGAGGATCGGAGCGTCAGCCCTTGGTCGCGATGTTGACGACCTTCGGCGCGCGCACGATCACGTTCACGATCTCGCGCTCGCCGATGGCGCGCTGCACTGCGGCGGAGGCGCGGGCCAGGGCCTCGAGCTCCTCGCCGGCGATGTGGGGCGAGACCTCGAGGCGGTCGCGCACCTTGCCGTCGACCTGCACGATCGCGGTGACCGACTCCTCGACGAGCAGGCGCTCGTCGGCCTTCGGCAGCGACTGCAGCGCGACGGTCGGCTCGTGGCCGAGCTTCGCCCACATGTCCTCGGCCGTGTAAGGAGAGAACAGCGACAGCAGGATCGCGACGACCTCGGCGGCCTCGCGCACCGCGGGGTCCGCTCCCCCGACGCCCGTGTCGATCGCCTTGCGCACGACGTTGACGTGCTCCATGAGGCGCGCGACGAGCACGTTGAACTTGAACGACTCGACGAGGCCCGGGGCGTCGGCGAGCAGGCGGTGCGTCGCACGGCGCAGCGCGGTGTCGCCGGATCCGAACTCGATCCCCGGCTCCGAAGTGACATCGCCCGCGAGACGCCAGGCGCGCGCGAGGAACTTCGCGGAGCCCGAGGGCGAGACGTCGGCCCAGTCGATGTCGTCCTCCGGCGGACCGGCGAACGCCATCGTAAGGCGCACGGCGTCGACGCCGAACTCGTCGAGCTGGTCGGAGAGGCGCACGAGGTTGCCGCGGCTCTTCGACATCGCCGAGCCGTCCATGAGCACCATGCCCTGGTTGAGCAGCGCCGAGAACGGCTCGGTGAAGCTCACGTAGCCGAGGTCGAACAGCACCTTCGTGATGAAGCGCGCGTACAGCAGGTGCAGGATCGCGTGCGTCACGCCGCCGACGTACTGGTCGACGGGGGCCCACTTCTCGGCCTCCTTCACATCGAACGCCTGGGTGTCGTCGTTCGGCGAGAGGAAGCGCAGGAAGTACCACGAGCTGTCGACGAAGGTGTCCATCGTGTCGGGGTCGCGACGGGCCTTCGTGCCGTCGGGCAGGGTCACGTTGACCCAGTTCTCCGCCGCGCCGAGCGGCGAGGTGCCCTTCGGCTGCAGGTCGAGGCCCTCCGACGGCGGCAGGGCCACCGGCAGGGCGTCCTCGGAGACCGGGATCTCGCGTCCGTCCTCGGTGTGGAGGATCGGGATGGGCGTGCCCCAGTAGCGCTGGCGCGAGATGAGCCAGTCGCGCAGGCGGTAGGTCTTGGCGGCGCGGCCCGTGCCCGCCTCCTCGAGCAGCTCGATCACGCGACGGATGGCGTGCTGCTTGCTGAGGCCGTCGAGCGGGCCGGAGTTGATCATTCGCCCGTCGCCCGTGAGCGCCTCACCCGTGACCGCGGGGTCCATCGACGCGAGGTCGCGCACGGCGTCCGCGTTCTCGAGCATCTCGGGCGTGATGACGGGGATCGAGCCCGTGATGGGCGCCGTCACGTCGACCACCGTCTTGATCGGGAGGCCGAACTTGCGTGCGAAGTCGAGGTCGCGCTGGTCGTGCGCGGGCACGGCCATGACGGCGCCGTGGCCGTAGTCGGAGAGCACGTAGTCGGCGGTCCACACCGGGATGCGCTCGCCGTTGACGGGGTTGATGGCGTAGCGCTCGAGCGGGATGCCGGTCTTCTCGCGCGTGGCGTCCTGGCGCTCGATCTCGGTCTTCTTCTGCACCTGCGCGAGGTACTCGGCGAACGCCTCCTGCACCTCGGGGGTCGAACCCGCGGCGAGCTCGGCGGCGAGCTCCGAGTCGGGCGCCACGACCATGAAGGTGGCTCCGAAGAGCGTGTCGGGGCGCGTCGTGAAGACGGTGACCTTCTTGTCGTAGCCCTCGATGACGAAGTCGACGTCAGCGCCGGTCGAGCGGCCGATCCAGTTGCGCTGCATCGCGATGACCTTGCTCGGCCAGTGGCCCTCGAGCTGGTTGAGGTCGTCGAGCAGGCGGTCGGCGTACTCGGTGATCTTGAAGTACCACTGGGTGAGCTTCTTCTTCGTGACGAGGTTGTCGCACCGCTCGCAGCGGCCGTCGACGACCTGCTCGTTCGCGAGCACCGTCTGGTCGAAGGGGCACCAGTTCACCCAGCTCGCCTTGCGGTAGGCAAGGCCCTGCTCGTAGAGCTTGAGGAAGAGCCACTGGTTCCACTTGTAGTACTCCGGGTCGGAGGTGTGGATGACGCGGTCCCAGTCGAAGCTCGTCGCGTAGCGGCGCATCGAGGCGCGCTGCTGGGCGATGTTGTCGTAGGTCCACTCGCGGGGGTCGATGCCGCGCTTGATGGCGGCGCCCTCCGCGGGGAGGCCGAAGGAGTCCCACCCGATGGGGTGCAGAACGTTGAAGCCCTGCAGACGCCAGTAGCGGGCGATGATGTCACCGAGCGCGTACGCCTCCGCGTGGCCCATGTGCAGGTCGCCCGACGGGTACGGGAACATGTCGAGCACGTACTTCCGCGGGCGATTGTCGTCGGCATCCGAGGTGGAGAAGGGCTTGAGCTCGTCCCACACGGGGAGCCACCGCTCCTGGATGCGGCGGAAGTCGTAGGCCTGCTCGTCTCCGGTGTGGTCGTGCTCGCTCACTGCGGTGTCTCTGCCTCTCGGGATTGCAACCTTTACAGAGTAGTCAACGTTCGCCGAGCGGTTCGTGTGCCCGTGCCGTGGCACGCGGCGGCGGTCCCTCGAGCGGATGCTCGTGCACGGCCGTGCTGAGCGTCGCGCCGTTGAGCTCGAGGTAGAGCTGCCCCTCGGTGGCCGACACGGTCATCTCGTTGCGGCGCTCGAGCGCCCGCACGGCGTCGTCGACGAAGCCGGGGTCGAAGCTGTGCAGCGTGATGGCGTCGGCCCGGTGGATCTTCTTGCCCGCCCACTGCGGCAGCAGCTTGGCGGGGTCGCGGTGGGTGTAGATCGCGGTGCGGTCGGCGGCCTTGCTGCCCGTGTGCAGGCGGGCGGCATCCGGTGCCCCCCACCTCGATCCAGGCGAGCAGGCGGCCTGTCAGGTCGCGCACGACGACGGCCGGCTCGTCGGTGGCCGAGACGCCCTCGGTGAAGGCGATGCCCTCCTCGTACTCGAGGCAGTAGGCGAGCACGCGCGTGAGCATGAACGCCTCGGTCTCGGACGGATGCTGCGCCACCCGCAGCGCGAGCTCCTCGTAGACGCCGCGATCGACGTCCGCGAGGTGCACGGTGAAGGTGTGGATCGTCGCGCCGGCGGCCATGGCCCCCGAGCCTACGCGGCTGCGAGGGTCCTCACGCGCCGAGCGCCGCGAGCAGCGCGGAGGCCTTGAGGCGCGCTTCGGCGAGCTCGGCCTCGGGCTCGGACAGCGCGGTGATGCCGCCGCCCGCCCCGACGGAGGCACCCTCGGGGTCAAGCACGATCGTGCGGATCGTCATCGCGAGGTCGGCGGAGCCGTCGGCGGCCAGGTAGCCGAACGCGCCCGCGTAGGGACCGCGCGGGCGGTCCTCGAGCGCCTCGAGCACCTCCATCGCGCGACGCTTCGGCGCACCCGTCATCGAGCCGGCCGGGAAGCACGCGGCGACGGCGTCGACGGCGCCGAGGCCGGGGTTCAGGCGCCCCTCGATCGTCGACACGAGCTGGTGCACGTGCGCGTACGACTCCACCTCGAGCAGCCGCGTGACCGCGACCGACCCCGTCTCGCACACGCGCGACAGGTCGTTGCGCATGAGGTCGACGATCATGAGGTTCTCGGCGCGCTCCTTCTCGCTCTCGACGAGCTCCGTGCGCAGGCGCTCGTCGTCGGCGGCGTCGACGCCGCGCGGGCGGGTGCCCTTGATGGGGCTCGTGCGCACGAGGCCGTCCGGCGTCACCTCGAGGAAGCGCTCGGGCGACGCCGACACGAGCGTCGTGTCGCCGATGCGCAGGAGGCCGCCGTGGTGCGTCGCGCTCGACGCGCGCACGGCGTCGAACACGGTGAGCGCGTCGACGGCGCCCTCGACCCGGGCCTCGGTCGTGAGGCAGAGCTGGTAGGCCTCGCCCTCGCGGATCGCGTCGCGGCAGGCGGCGATGTTGGCGAGGTAGCGAGCGGGACTGTCGTGCCAGGTGACGTGCGCGCGTCGCTCCTCTCGATGCTCTCCGCGGACCGTGGCGCTCGACCCGCGGGCGAGGAGCTCGACCGTGCGATCGCGCCACGCGGCGAGCTCGCCCTCCCACGCCTCGCCGAGCGCGAGCAGCTCCACGGCTCCGTCTCCGTCGATCGCGACGAGACGGTCGACGCGCAGGAACGCGGCATCCGGATGCCGACCGCGCGCGGGCACGGGCATGCCGACGGTCTCCCCGCGCAGCTCGTAGCCGAACCAGCCGACGAGACCGAGCGGCACGGCGCCGAGGGGCTCCTCGCTGTGCAGCGCCGCGAGCTCGCTCCGCAGGGTCGGAAGCACCTCACCCTGCGGAGGGACGACACGCGCGCCCGACCCGACGAACGCACGGCCCCCGGGCCCCGAATCGAGCCAGAACGCATCACCCCCGGGATGGAGGGCGGTGAGCACATCGCGCGGCGGGAATACCTCTCCGAGCGGATGCCGCAGGAGCCGGAGACGCATAGCCTGAGTCTATGAGCGCGCCGTCATCCGCCCCTGTGGCGACCACCTCGATGTGGCAGCGCGGGGAGCTCGTGGCGCGCGAGGACTGCGACGTCGCGCCCGCGGTCGTCGAGGTCGCCGACTCGTGGCTCGTCGAGGAGGGCGCCGTGCGCGGCCTCGACCTGCACCGCGAGCGCTTCCTGACGTCCATCCCCCGCTCCCGCGCCCGCGACCTCGACCTCGAGGCCTTCTGGGAGGCCGCGATCGCGAGCATCCCGCGCCACGGGGCGTGGTTCCCGCGCGTCGAGCTGCGCGAACAGCTCGGGACGCCGCAGCTGCTCTTCCGGCTGCGCGAGGCCCCGGCCCTCCAACGCTCCCTCGTGCTCACGACCCACACCGGCCGCGACCCGCGCACCGCCCCGACCGTCAAAGGCCCCGACCTCGCGTCGATGGTGCGGCTGCGCACCGAGGCGCAGCGCCGCGGAGCCGACGAGGCCGTGATCGTGACCGACGACGGCTGCATCGTGGAGGGCTCCACGACGAGCATCGCGTGGTGGGAAGGCGGCACGCTCGCCGTCGTCGACCGCACGCTCCCCCGCATCCCGTCGACGACGGAGCGCACCGTCGTGGCCCTCGCGACCGCGATGGGCATCCCCGTCGAGGAACGCCGCGTGCGCCCCGAGGAGCTCGACGGACGCGAGGTGTGGGCGCTCAACGCGCTCCACGGCATCCGCATCGTCACCGCCTGGCAGGGCGGCCCCGCCTCGACCGCCGAGGAGCCCGGCCGGCTCTCGCGCTGGCGGCTGCGGATGGATGCGCTGCGCCGCCCGCTCCCCGAGGTCGGGGGTGACACGGCGGCGTGAACTGGTTCAACGAGGCGCTCATGGCGGTACTCGACGCCGTGCAGTCGGTCGACCCGGTGCTGCGCACCCTGCTCGCGGGGCTCGGCATCATGCTCGAGACCTCGGTGCTCGTGGGGCTCGTCGTGCCCGGCGACACGATCGTCATCGTCGCGGCGACCGCCGTCGACAGCCCCCTCGAGTACGGGGCGCTCGTCGCCGTCGTGATCCTCGGGGCCCTCGCGGGCGAGTCGATCGGGTTCGCGCTCGGCCGCTTCTTCGGGCCCCGCATCCGGCACTCCCGGCTCGGGCGGCGCATCGGCGAGGATCACTGGCGCCGGGCCGAGAACTACGTCGACCGCCGCGGCGGCATCGCGGTGTTCATCTCGCGGTTCCTGCCCGTGCTGCACTCGCTCGTGCCGCTCACGGTCGGCATGAGCACCATGAGCTACCGCCGCTTCATCTCGTGGACGGCGCCCGCGTGCGTGCTGTGGGCGTTCGCGTACGTGACGGTCGGCTCGCTCGCGGCCGGTTCGTACCGCGAGCTCGCCGACCAGCTGCACTACGCCGGCTACGTGTTCGTCGCCGTCATCGTGCTGTTCCTCGTGCTCGTCGTGCTGGTGAAGAAGCTGCTCGAGCGCTACGAGTCGCGGCACTGGGCGCGCCCGGGCGACGGGGACGCCAACACCATGGAGTCCGCAGACGAGTAGAGCTCGGGCTGGTTTCGACACGCCCGCTTCGCGGGCTACTCAACCAGCGGGTCGTGCGTGTGTACCGCTGGTTGAGTAGCCGCCGGAGGCGGCGTGTCGGAACCAGCCTTGGCGGCTAGATCAGGCCCTGCTCCGTGAGCCACGCCGTCGCGATGGCCGCCGTCGACTCCTGGTCGACGGTCGAGCGCACGTTGAGGTCGACGAGGCCCTCGGGGGTGAGCTTCGCGCTCACGGCGTTGATGACGTCCGCGATCTCGTCGGCGATCGCCGCGTTCACGAGCGGCACGATGTTCGACGCGAGGAACAGGCCCTTCGGGTCGTCGAGCGTCACGAGCCCCTCGGTCTGGATGCGCGGGTCGGCGCTGTAGACGTTGGCGATGTTGACGGTTCCCGCGAGGAGGTCCTCGACGGTCGTGTCACCGGTCGCCTGGAACGCCACGTCGACGCCGTACTTCTCCGCGAGGCCCGTGGGCCCGTACGGACGCGCCTCGAGCTCCGGCGGTCCGCCGAGCACGAGCGGCACGCCGACCGAGGCGAGGTCCTCGAGGCTCGAGAGCCCGTGCTCCGCTGCGAAGGCCTCCGTCACGTTGTAGGAGTCCTGGTCGGTCGCGGGCGACTGGTCGAGCACCGTGAGCCCGTCGGGCAGCGCCTCCTGGAGGGCCGCGTAGACGTCCTCCGACGCGGTCGCCTCGGTGTCGGGGTCGTAGAACTGCAGGAGGTTGCCGGTGTACTCCGGGAACAGGTCGACGGAGCCGTCCTCGAGGGAGGGCAGGTAGGCGTCGCGCTGGCCGATGCGGAACTCGCGCTCCACCTCGAAGCCCGCGTTCTCGAGGGCCTGCGCGTAGATCTCGGCGATGATCTCGTTCGAGTAGTAGGCCTGCGAGCCGACGACGATGACGCTGCTGTCGGCACCCGGATCCTGGTCGCCCGAGTCGAGCGGGTCCCCGGAAGCGCACCCTGAGAGGGCCAATGCCGCCCCCACCGCGACTGCACCGAGTGCGAGCCGGCCCTTGTTCCGTGCTGTGAACATGTCGTTCTCTCTTCTCTACTTGGTGGCAGGTTCCACCGCCGCGCGGCGCCGGTTCGGCGCCCCGCGGACATCGGGGGTGCGTCCCGCGGCGACCCCGCGCGGGACGACGAGCTGCTGGACGAGCGCGAAGAGCCCGTCGAGCACGAGGGCGAGCGCGACCACGACGAGCGCGCCGCCGAGGATCTGGTCGAAGCGCCGGAGGGGCAGGCCCTGGATGATGTAGTAGCCGACACCGCCGAGGTTGACGTAGGCGGCGATCGTGACGGTCGCGACGACCTGCAGGGCCGCCGAGCGGAGACCGCCGATGAGCAACGGGAGGCCGAGCGGCACCTCGATGCGCCACAGGATCTGCCACTCGGTCATGCCCATCGCGCGTCCCGCGTCGATGACGCGGCGGTCGATCGCCTCGAGCCCCGCGTAGGCGCCCGCGAGGATCGACGGGATCGCGAGCAGCACGAACGTGACGACCGCGGCCTCCGGCTTGTGGAGCACGCCGAACACGAGCACGAGCAGCACGAGCAGGCCGAAGGACGGGATGGCGCGCGCCGCCCCCGAGATCGCGACGGCGACCTCGCGGCCGCGGCCGGTGTGCCCGATGAGCCACCCGAGCGGGATCGCGATGAACCCCGCGATGAGCACCGACACGAAGGTGTAGAACAGGTGCTCCGCGACGGCCTGGCCGATCGGGTGCGAGCCCGTGACCCGCTCGGGGCTGAAGATCCACGCGATGGCGTCGGCGAAGAGGTTCACGCGGCGCCCCCGTCCGGCAGCGCCGCGCGCGCGGCGCGCCTGCGGTGCCGGGAGCGGTCACGCCGCGCCCACGGCATGAGCAGTCGACCCGCGAGCACGAGCAGCCCGTCGACGATGAGCGCGATCGCCATGACGGCGACGACGCCGCAGAGCACCTCGGGGATGATGCGGCGCTGCAGGCCGTTGGTGAACAGGTAGCCGAGGTTGTCGGCGCCGATGAGGATGCCGACGGTCGCGAGCGCGATCGTCGACACGGCCGTCACGCGCAGGCCCGCGAGCACGACGGGGCCGGCGAGCGGGAACTCGACGGTCCAGAAGCGTCGCCACGGCCCGTAGCCCATCGCGACCGCCGCCTGCCGCACGTCCGCGTCGACCGAGCCGAGCGCATCCGCGATCGATCGGGCCATGATCGCGACCGCGTAGATCGTGAGCGCGATGATGAGGTTGGCCTCGGAGAGGTAGCTGATGCCGAGCGTCGGTGGCAGGAGGGCGAAGAGCGCGAGCGACGGGATCGTGTAGAGCAGCCCCGTGATCGTGAGCACCGGCCCGCGGGTGAGCTTGTAGCGGAAGGCGACCCAGCCGAGCGGGATCGCGATGAGGAAGCCGAGCACGATCGGAAGGGCGCTCTGCCGCAGGTGCTCGAGGGCGAGCTGCGCGATGAGGTCGAGGTTCGCGAGCACCCAGGTCATGCGCCGTCCTCCAGGAGCACCCCCTGGGTGCGCCCCGCCGCGTCGACGAGCACCGTGCCGCGCGGGGTCTGCTTGGCCCGCAGCGCGCGCGTGCCGCGCTGGGCCCCGATGAACGACGCGACGAAGTCGCTCGCGGGCGCCTCGATGATCTCCGACGGCGACCCGAGCTGCGCGATCCGGGCCCCCGTCTCGAGGATGGCGACCTGGTCGCCGAGCAGGAACGCCTCGTCGATGTCGTGCGTGACGAACACGACGGTCTTGTCGAGCTCGCGCTGCAGGCGGATGGTCTCCTGCTGCAGCTCGTCGCGCACGATGGGGTCGACGGCGCCGAACGGCTCGTCCATGAGCAGGATGTCCGGGTCGGCCGCGAGGGCGCGCGCGACGCCGACGCGCTGCTGCTGGCCGCCCGAGAGCTGGCTCGGGTAGCGCTTCGCGAGCGCTCGGTCGAGGCCCACGACGTCGAGGAGCTCGAGGGCGCGCTCGCGCGCCTCGCGCCGCCGCACCCCGTTCAGCACGGGCACGGTCGCGACGTTGTCGATCACCGTGAGGTGCGGCAGGAGGCCGCCGTTCTGCATGACGTAGCCGATGCTGCGGCGCAGCTTCACGGGATCGCGGTCGAGGATGCTCTCGCCGTCGATCTCGATCGAGCCGGAGGTGGGGTCGACCATCCGGTTGATCATGCGCAGGAGCGTCGTCTTGCCGCTGCCCGAGGACCCCACGAGCACGGTCGTCCGGCGCGCGGGGATGACGAGGTCGAACTCCTCGACCGCCACGGTGCCGTCCGGGAAGCGCTTGGTCACCGACCGGAACTCGATCATGTCCGCCCCTGCCTGGACCGGTGCGGGTGACCGGTCCGCCTCCACTCAACCGTACGGAGGGGGGCCGACGCTGGCCATTGCGGATCGTGACGTCCGCACGCTATCGCACGGACGTCGGATGCCGGGGCCTAGTTGGCCGGGACCGGCAGGTACTGCGCGAGCACGGCGCCCATGGCGTCGCGAGCCGCCTCGAGGCGCGCGGCGTCACCCTGCGGGTCGCGCGCGAAGGCACGCGCGATGAGCGCGTCGGCCGCCTCCCAGGCGAGCTCGAAGCCCGCGCGGGCGCGCTCGCCGTCCTCGACGCCGAAGCGCTCGGCGAGCGCCTCGAACACGACGCGGGCGGCGACCGAGTTGCGGGGCTCGCCCTCGGCGGGGCGCAGGTCGATCACGTCGCCCAGGCGCAGCGAGGCGAAGCCGACCTCGTCGCGGAAGAACTCGACGAGCACGTCGAACGCGGCCGAGAGCGCGGCGAACCAGTCGTCGTGCTGCGGCTCGGCCACGACCTGGAGCAGGCGCGCGGTGAGACGCTCCTCGTTGCGCGCCGCGAGGCTCTGCAGCACGGCGATCCGGTCGGGGAAGTACCGGTAGACGGTGCCGATCGAGGCGCCCGCGCCCTCGGCGACCATCGCGGTCGTCAGGCGCTCGTATCCGATCTCGGCGACGACCGCCGCGGCGGCGTCGAGGAGCGCTGCGAGCCGCGCGGTGCTGCGGGCCTGCATGGGCTCGTTACGGATCAGGCTCGCGTGGATCTCGCGGGCGGCGGACAGTGTGTCGGGCACGGGTTCACTCCTCGTCGTCGTCGCGATTCTAGTCCTTGCGGACCTCGACCGACGCTCACGGGGCCCGTGACACACTGGACGGATGGAGACCCCCGCCGAGGCCTCGCCCCCCGCCCCGGCGAAGCGACGCCGCCACCATCTCGCGGCGCGCATCGAGGACGCCGTCCACCGCTTCCGCGAGCGCCGCGGTCGGCGCCGCGGGCTGGTCCCCACGATCGTGCCGTTCCCGGGCTACGGGGGCGACGGATGGATCCGCGTGCTCGGTCGCGTCGTGCTCGTCAAGCCGGGCCGCCGCGCGCCGGACCGCTACACGAGCATCCGCGGCTGGCGCAGCTTCACGAGCATCCCCGTGGGCGCCGCCGAGCTGCGCGTGCGCGCGGGCGACGTGGAGCACGTCATCCACGCCGACCGCGGCGGCGTCGTCGACGCGCGCATCGAGGCCCACCTCGAGCCCGGCTGGTCGTCGGTGCTCCTGACGCTCGAGGGCGCCGACGCGATCGAGGCGCGCGTGTTCGTCGTCGCGGGTGATGTGACCTTCGGGCTCGTCTCGGACATCGACGACACGGTCGTCGTGACGGCGCTCCCCCGCCCCTTCCTCGCGGCGTGGAACACCTTCGTGGTCAACGAGCACGCGCGCCGCCCCGTGCCGGGGATGCCCGTGCTCTATGACCGGCTCATGGCCGCGCATCCGGGCTCCCCCGTCGTCTACCTCTCGACAGGGGCCTGGAACACCGTGCGCACGCTCGACCGGTTCCTCTCGCGCAACCTCTACCCGCGCGGCACGTTCCTGCTGACCGACTGGGGGCCGACGCCCGACCGCTGGTTCCGCAGCGGGCAGGACCACAAGCAGGAGAACCTCGACCGGCTCGCGGAGGAGTTCCCCAACGTGCGCTGGCTGCTCGTGGGCGACGACGGCCAGCACGACGAGGAGCGCTACCGGCAGTTCGCCGAGGCGCACCCGGAGAACGTCGCGGCGATCGCGATCCGCCGGCTGACGTCGGGTGAGGCCGTGCTCGCGGGCGGCCGTTCGCAGCGCGAGTCGCACGGGGGCGCCGCACCGTGGGTGTACGGCGTCGACGGCGCGGAGCTCGCCGAGCAGCTCGCGGAGCTCGGGCTCCTGCCGACGCCGCGCGCCTGACGCGCAGCACGCGCACGAGATCGTTGTCCCCCGCTCGGGGGGCCTGCTACCGTGGTGCCACCCCCTCGCCGGTCGCCCGCCGGCACCCCCCACCCGACCCGGAGGATCCGGCATGTCCGGCCTGCTCACCCTGCTGCTCGTGGCCCTCGCCGCGGCCGCCCTCACGGCCATCGCGAGCGCCCTCGTCGTGCTGCTCCGTGCGCGGCGGCTCGGGATGCGGCAGGGGCTCGCGTCGGGCGGCCTCGCGGTGCTCACGGCGCTCGCGACGACCGCGGGGATCGCGGCCCTGCAGCCCGCGGCCCCGGAGGCGACCGTCGTCGAGCCGGCACCCGCCGTCGCGGTCGTCCAGCCCGCCGCCGAGTACCCGGTCGACGTGCAGCTGCCGACGCTCGCCGTCGAGGAGTGACCCGGGCGATGTCGCCCGCCCGCGCCAGACTGTCCCCGTGACCTCGCGTCCCCCTGCACGCGCACGCCGCATGCTCACGGCCCTCCGTCTCGCGGCGCAGTACGTCGCGCGCCCGCTCGCCCACCCCGTCGAGGCGGTGCGGTCGATGCTCGCGCTGCAGGGACAGGACTACCTCGGCGTGCTGTGGTCGGTGGGACTGCGCAGCGGCGCGACGGAGGCGGAGGTCGAGGCGGCCCACGCATCCGGCGCCCTCGTGCGCTCGTGGCCCCTGCGCGGCACGCTGCACCTCGTGGCCGCCGAGGACCTCGGATGGCTGCTGTCGCTCACGGGCGAGCGCATAGTCCGGCTCACGGCGGGCCGGTACCGCGAGCTGGGGCTCGACGATCGCGACTTCGCGCGCGCGGCGTCCGTGGCCCGGGAGCGCCTCGCGGGCGGCGGACACGCCGACCGCGCCGAGCTGCTCGCGGCCTTCGCGGAGGCGGGCCTCGACGTCGCGGGGCAGCGCGGGCCGCAGCTGCTCGGCCACCTCGCATTCACGGGTCTCGCGGTGCTGAGCGGCCGCACAGAGTACGCCCTCCTCGACGAGCACGTGCGCGAGCCGCGGCGGCTCGACCCCGACGAGGCCGCGGAGGAGCTCGCACTGCGCTACTTCACGAGCCACGGCCCGGCGACGGTGCGCGACCTCGCCTGGTGGTCGGGCCTGCCGCTCACCCGGGTACGCGGCGCGACGGCGCGCGTGCGCGACCGGCTCGACGCGATCGAGGTCGACGGCGTCGAGTACCTCATGCGACCGGGGCTCGAGCCCGACGGCGACGGGCTGCACCTGCTGCCCGGCTTCGACGAGTACCTGCTCGGCTACACCGACCGCGCCGCAGCGCTCGCTCCCGAGCACGCCGACGCGATCGTGCCCGGGGGCAACGGGATGTTCCGGCCGACGATCGTCGCGCGGGGCGAGGTCCTCGGGGTGTGGGCGCGCGAGCGGAGGAAGGCGGCCGTGCGGGTCGCGCCGCAGCCGTTCGCACCGCTGAGCGCCCGCGACGAGCGCGCGCTCGCCTCCGCCGCCCGGCGCTACGGGCGCTTCCTCGGGGCCGACATCGAGCTCAGCTGAGCGCGTCGAGGCACGCCCCCGTGCACCGCACGTAGGGAGCGTCCGAGGTCGCCACGGAGCGGCGCAGCTCGAGCACGCGGCGCGCGGCCTCCTCGAGGCGCATGAGCGGGATCGTGCCGTCGACGATCACGGCGCGGTCGATGCGGTCGACGAGCGCGGCGGTGTCGATGGGACCCACGTAGAGCAGCAGGTCGGCGCCCGCCGCGAGCGCCGCCACCCCGTCGGCGTACGGGTCCTCGTAGGCGGGCTCGCCGCTCGCGGTGAGCATCCACAGGTCGTCGGTGACGGCGACGCCGTCGAACCCGAGCTCCTCGCGGAGCACGCGGTACCACTCGGGCGCGAGCGTCGCGGGCGCCGGGTCGACGGCGGGGAACCGCAGGTGCCCCATCATCACGAGCTCCGCGCCCGCGGCGATGCCCGCCTCGAACGGCGGCGCGTGGCCCGCCCGCCACTCGTCGAGCCCCATCCCGGCGGTCGGGATGAGGGCGTGCGAGTCGCCGGGGGCCGCACCGTGCCCCGGGAAGTGCTTGAGCGTCGAGAGCACGACGTCGCGCTCCCCCGCGACCGCCGCCGCGACGCGCTCCGCGACGGAGCTCGGGTCCCCGCCGAACACGCGCGGCGCGAGGAACGAGCGCGCGTCCGCCGTGACGTCGGCGACGACGCCGAAGTTGACGGTGAAGCCGCCGGCGGCCACGAGCCGCGCGCGCTCGGCGAACGCCGCCTCGGCGGCCGCGGGCGGCATCCCGGCGAGCGCCGCCGCGCTCGGGCCGCCATCGGGCAGGCGGGCGACGATCCCGCCCTCCTGGTCGACGGCGGTGAGCGGCGGGAGACCGGGGTCGGCCGCGAGGGCGCCCGCGAGCGCCGCCGACGTCTGCACCGAGCCCTTCGTGTCTCCCCCCATGAGGATGACGCCGCCGATCCCCGATGCCGCGATCGCCTCGCGCGCCGTGGCCGGGTCGGTGCTCGGCACGCGCGTCATGATGACGCTCGCGGCGAGCTCGCGCACCGACATCTCCGCGAGGCGCGCCGCGACGTAGGCGGTGTCCGCATCCGCGGGGTCGGGCTGCTCGACGGGCGCCCAGGCGCGCGGCGGCTGCGCCGAGACGGGTGCGGCCGACTGTGTGCAGGCGAGCAGAGCCGCGGCGGCGACGACGACCGTCACCGTGAGCTGCGCCGCCCGTGTCCGCATGCGACGAGCGTAGGGGCGACTACCCCTTGACCGCTCCCCCGAGCCCGGCGCCCCGCAGGAACACGCGCTGGAAGATCAGGAACAGCACGACGGGGATGATCGTCGAGATCGCGAGCGCCGCGAGCGTCACATCGAGCTCCGTCTGGGACTGGATGTTCGGCAGCCGCACGCCGAGCGGCTGCACCGCCGCGTCCGGCAGCACGAGCTTCGGCCACAGGTAGTCCTTGAGCGACGCGATGATGATGAACACCGACACGACGCCCACGATCGGCCGCGACATCGGCAGCACGATCGACCAGAACATCCGGAACGGCCCGGCCCCGTCGGTGCGCGCAGCCTCGAACACCTCGAACGGCAGACTGTCGAAGAAGCGCTTGACGACGAGGATGTTGAACGCGTTCGCCGCCGTCGGCAGCCACACGCCGAGGTAGGTGTTGAGCAGGCTCGGGCCGAACGCGGGCCGCGCGACCGTGATGAACAGCGGCACGAGCAGCACGACCGACGGCACGAAGAGCGTCGCGAGCACCGCGGCCTGCAGCACGCGCGCGTACGCCGGACGCAGGATCGACAGCACGTAGGCGCCGCTCGTCGCCACGATGAGCCCGATCACCCACTGGCCCGCCGCGAGCGCGACCGTGTTGAAGAAGTACTTGCCGACCTCGACCTCGAACCACGCCTGCGAGAGGTTCGCCCAGTCGATCCCGCTCGGCCACAGGGCGAGCGGCTGCTGGATGGTGTCCTGCGTCGTCGAGACCGCCGCCTTCGCGAGCCAGAGCAGCGGCCCGAGACCGACGACGACGAGACCGACGAGCAGGAACGCGTGCGACACGAGCTGCCCCATGCGCACCGGACGGCGCCGGCGGTCGTGCAGCGACAGGATGCCGCGCTCCGTGCCGAGGTCGGGGTTCGACGCCCGGCGTCGACGGCGCCGCGGCACGGCGGGGAGCTTGAGGGTCGTGCTCATCAGTCGGTGCTCCACTTCTGCGTGGCCTTGAAGTACAGGAAGGATGCGGCCGCGAGGAAGAGGGCGAGCATGACCGAGAGCGCGGTCGCCTCGCCGTACTTGCCGCCGAGGCTGTTCTCGAACGCGTAGCGGTAGATGAGCAGCAGCACCGTCACGGTCGCGTTGTTGGGGCCGCCGCCCGTGAACAGGTACGGCTCGAGGAACACCTGCGCGGTCGCGATGATCTGCAGGATGAGCATGATGAAGATCACGCCCCGCAGCTGCGGCAGCGTCACGTGCCACACCTTGCGCCAGATGCCCGCGCCGTCGACCTCGGCCGCGTCGTAGAGCTCCGGCGGCACGGCGAGCAGCGCCGCGAGGTAGATGATGATCGACCCGCCCGCGGCCGCCCACGTCGCCTCCAGCACGAGCGCCGGCATCGCCTGCGTCGCATCCTGGATCCACGGCTGCGGCGGGATGCCGAACCAGCCGATGATCGTGTTGAACACGCCCGTCGGCGACGCGGAGTAGAAGAACCGCCACAGCAGCACCGCCACGACGGGGGGCACGATGACCGGCAGGTAGGCGAGCGCCGAGTAGAGCCCCTTCATGCGCTTGACCTCGCTCATGAGGACCGCCATGAAGATCGGCAGCGGGAAGCCGAAGACGAGCGCGAGCAGCGCGAAGTAGGCCGTGTTGAGGACGGCGCGGCCGAGCAGCGGGTCGCTCAGCACGTTCACGAAGTTGTCGAGCCCGACGAACTGGGAGGTGATGAGGTTCGTCTTCTGGAAGCTCATCCACAGCGACTGGAGGATCGGCCACCAGCTGTAGACGCTGAAGACGAGGATCATCGGCAGCGCGAAGAGCAGCGTCGTGAGGCCGCCGCGGCGCACCCACGCGCGGATGCTGCGGTCGCGCCGGCGGGCGGTGTCCGGACGCGGGTGCGGGCGCTGCGGCGGCGCCGCACGCCGTTCGTCGAGCACGGTCATGGTGGTCCCTTCGGGTCGCGGGGGCCGCCGGATGCGCGCTGGGCATCCGGCGGCCCCTGACGGGTCAGCCGTCGATGAGCGCCTGGGCGTCCTTGTCGGCCTGGGCGAGGAGCGCGTCGATGTCGGCGTTCTCGTCGGTCAGCACGGCCTGGACGATCGGGTCGAGCAGGGCGTAGATCTCCTGCGTGCGGCTCTTCGGCTCGCCCACGGGGGTCTGCTCGAAGATGTGCTCGATGAAGCCCGCCATCTGCTCGCGCGGCACGTTGACGTACGGCTCGATCCAGGTGAGCGACTCCTCGTAGGTGGCCTGGTCGAGCACCGGCAGCACGGGCGTTCCGACCGCCTGGCCCGCGTCGGCGAGCGCCTTCGCGTCGGCGACCGCGGCGTCCTCGTTCAGGAGCTTCTGCATGTAGTACCAGTCGATCCACTTCACGGCGGCGTCCTTCGTGGCCTCGTCGAGGCTCGGGGGGATCACCGCGATGTCGCCTCCGCCCAGCACCTTTCCGCCCGCCTCCATCGGGATCGTGGTGAGGCCGTACACCGACGCGTCGAGCGAGAAGTCGCGCACGAGGGCGGTGTAGAGGTCGGACCCGGAGGTGTACATGCCGATGTTGCCGGCCGCGAACTCCTGGTTGATCGAGCCCCAGTCGAGGAGGAAGTCGTCTCCCATCGAGTCGTCCTCCCAGCGCAGGTCGTGGAAGAACTGCAGGGTCTCGCGCACGCCGTCGTTGGCGATCGTCGAGGTCGTGCCGTCGTCGGACTGCAGGAACCCGCCGCGCGAGGCCGCCTGCGCGGTGAGCTGCCATCCGCCCGTGTTGTTCTGGGTCATCGTGGCGTAGCCGGCCTTGCCGGTCTTCTCGGCGATCTGCTTCGCGTAGGCGCGCACCTCGTCCCACGTGGTCGGGGGCGCATCCGGGTCGAGGCCCGCCTGCTCGAAGAGCTCGCGGTTGTACTGCAGACCGAGCGCGTACGCCTGACGCGGGAAGCCGAACAGGCGCCCGTCGGAGCTCGTGACGGCGTCGAGGATGATCGGGTTGAACTTGTCGGCGTAGCCGAGCTCGGTGATCTCGTCGGTGACGTCACCGAGCTGACCGTTCTCGAGCAGCGTCTTCGCGTCGGTGAACGGCACCGTGAACACGTCGGGCAGGCTGCCGGCGGCGAGCTGCGCCGTGAAGGTCGGACCCTCCCACTCGTACTCGACGCCGATGACGTCGATGTCCGGGTGCTTGTCCTCGAACTGCTTCTCCTGCACGGCGAACGCGTCGTAGGCGGCCTGGTCGGCGCCGGGCGGGAAGGTCGCGACGCGCAGCTCGACCTTGCCGTCGGAGGAGGCTCCGGTGCTGCAGGCGGCGAGCGACGCGACAGTCGCGAACGCCGCGGCGATCGCGATCACCTTGGTGGGTGACTTCATTGTCTTGCCTTTCATCGATGGGTGGTGGGGTGGGGTTCTCCGGGCTCGTGCTGTGGTCGTAGCCATGCCGTGGAGTTCGGGGGGAGGACGCCGTCGGCGACCTCCGTGCTCGCCAGCAGCACCTCGCGGTGCGGCGGGAGGGCGACCGGCTCGTCGAAGCTCGTGACGCTCACGAAATCGTCGCCGCGGCGGAACGCGAGCGCGGCGGGGCCGAGCTCGAGCCACGAGAAGGCGCCGTCGCCGAGGGCCGGCTCCGCCTTCCGGATGCGCAGCGCCGCGCGGTAGAGGCTCAGCATCGAGTCGGGGTCGGACTCCTGCGCCTCGACCGTGTAGAGCGCCCACTGCCGCGGCTGCGGCAGCCACGGGGTGCCGGTCGCGTGCGGGGAGCTGAAGCCGAACGGCGCCCGCGTGCCCGACCAGGGAAGCGGCACACGGCATCCGTCGCGCCCCGGGTCGACGCCGCCCGAGCGGAAGTGCATCGGGTCCTGGATGCGGTCGCGCGGGATGTCCTCCACCTCGGGGAGCCCCAGCTCGTCGCCCTGGTAGATGTACAGCGAGCCGGGCAGGGCCGCCGTGAGGAGGGCGGCGGCCCGCGCGCGGCGCGTGCCGAGGGCGAGGTCGGTGGGGATGCCGAAGCGCTTCGCGAGGAACGCGAACGAGCTGTCCGCGCGGCCGTAGCGCGTGACGGGCCGCGTGACGTCGTGGTTCGACAGCACCCACGTGCTCGGGGCGCCGACGGGCGCGTGCGCCGCGAGGGTGAGGTCGATCGACGCGCGCAGCTCGGCGGCATCCCACGGGCGAGCGAGGAAGTCGAAGTTGAACGCCGTGTGCATCTCGTCGGGACGCAGGTACTTCACGAAACGGTCGATCTCGGGCAGCCAGATCTCGCCGACGAGCACGCGCGTGCCGGGGTAGGAGTCGGCGATCGCGCGCCATCCGCGGTAGACCTCGTGCAGCTCGTCGCGGTCCTGCGTGGGGTGCTCGCCGGGGCCCGGGTCCTCGGGCACCTCGCGCAGCTCGGGGTCTTTGATGAGGAGGGCGGCGGAGTCGATGCGCACGCCCGCCACGCCGCGGTCGAACCAGAACCGCAGGATGTCCTCGTGCTCACGACGCACATCCGGGTGGTTCCAGTTGAGGTCGGGCTGCTCGGGGGTGAACAGGTGCAGGTACCACTGGCCGGGCGTGCCGTCGGGGTTCGTCGTGCGGGTCCACGTGTCGCCCGCGAACGGCGAGACCCAGTGCGTGGGGAGCTCGTCGGAGTCGACGAACCAGAACCGGTCGCGCTCGGGGCTGCCGGGGCCGGCGGCGAGCGCCGCCTGGAACCACGGGTGCTCGGCCGACACGTGGTTCGGCACGATGTCGATGATCGTGCGGATGCCGAGGGCGAGCGCCTCGCGGATGAGCAGCTCCGCCTCGGCGAGCGTGCCGAAGTCGGGGTGGATGGCGCGGTAGTCGCTCACGTCGTAGCCGCCGTCGGCGAGCGGGCTCGCGTACCAGGGCGTGAACCAGATCGCGTCGACGCCGAGCGCCTTCAGGTAGCCGAGGCGGCTGCGCACGCCCGCGAGGTCGCCCGTGCCGTCGCCGTTCCCGTCCGCGAAGCTGCGCGGGTAGATCTGGTAGATGACGGCGGAGCGCCACCAGTCCGGGTCGTCGGCGGGCGGCGCGGGGGCTGCGGGTGCGGGTGCGGCGGCCGCGGCGTGGGCCGTGGTCGCCAGGACGTCTGCGTCCAACGCGGTGGTTCCTTCGGGGTCTCGCGACGCCCGGGTCGGCGCCGACAGCCCGAATGTAGGTAAGCCGACAGAATGACGCAAGAACTAAACAAAGTGCAAGAAACTTGCGATCCCTTGCGTGCGCGAGGATGCTGCGGGCGCCGTCAGCGCACGCGCGCCGTCGACCCGCGCACCACGAGCTCGGGCTCGAAGAGGTACTCCTCCGTCGACGCCCTCCCGCCCTGCAGCTGCGCCACGAGCAGCTCGATCGCGAGGCGGCCCATCGGCTCGATGGGCTGGCGCACGGTCGTGAGCGGCGGGTCCGTGGCGTTCATGAGGGCGGAGTCGTCGTAGCCGACGATCGAGACGTCCGTCGGCACCTGCTTGCCGGCGCGGCGCACCGCGCGCACCGCGCCGAGCGCGAGCGGGTCGGAGGCGCACAGGATGCCGGTGACCCCGGCGCCCAGCAGCCGCGCGGCCGCCGCCTGGCCGGCCTCGAGCGTGTAGTGCGAGTGGGCGACCTCGAGGGCGACGCCCTCGGCATCCGCGAGCCGCCGCGCGGACGCGAGCTTGCGCCGCGAGGGCACGTGGTCCTCGGGGCCGAGCACGAGGCCGATGCGCTCGTGCCCGAGCTGGCGCAGGTGGTTCCAGCCGAGCTCGATCGCGACGGCGTCGTCGGTCGACACCGTGGGGAACTCGAGCTCCTCGACGCGCGCGTTGACGAGCACCGTGGGGATGCCGAGGTCGGCGAGTCGCGCGTAGTGCTCGTGCGGGGCGTCGGCCTGCGAGTAGAGGCCGCCCACGAACACGACGCCCGACACCCGCTGCTGCAGCAGCAGCTCGATGTAGTCGGCCTCGCTGATGCCGCCCGCGGTCTGCGTGCACAGCACGGGCGTGTAGCCCTGCTGCACGAGCCCGCCGCCGACGAGCTCGCCGAAGGCGGGGAAGATCGGGTTGGTGAGCTCGGGCAGGAAGAGCCCCACCAGCCGGGCGCGCTCGCCCCGCAGCTTGCTCGGCCGCTCGTAGCCGAGCACGTCGAGGGCCGCGAGCACCGCCTGGCGCGTCGACTCGCTCACGCCCGGCTTCCCGTTGAGCACGCGGCTCACGGTGGCCTCGCTCACCCCGACCTTCTTGGCGACCTCGGCAAGACGACTCGTCATGTCGCGAACTCTACGCAATCGACGCAATTCCTTGCAGCATCCGCAGCTCGGGCCCCGAGCGCCCCTCGCATCCGCGCGCTGCCGTGACCATTTCGTTATCGACGGCGGATGCCCACGAGCGAGACGAGACCGCCGACGGCCATGAGCGCCGCGATCACCCACAGCGAGCGATGCAGTCCGTCGAGGTCGAGGTCGCCGCCCGTGATGAGGCCGAGCATCGCGACCGCGAGCAGTCCCGCGATGCGCGCGACCGCGTTGTTGACGGCGGAGGCGATGCCCGAGCGGGCGGGCTCGATCGCCCCGAGGATCGCGGCGGTGAGCGGCGACACCGTGACCGTGAGGCCGACGCCGAAAAGCAGGATGCCGGGCAGCAGCTGCGTCCAGTAGTCGAACGGCTCCCCCACCGCGAGCATCATCACGGACGCGCCCGCCATGACGATCGGCCCCACGGTCATGGGGATGCGCGGCCCGATGCGGCCCGCGAGCGCCCCCGCCCACGAGGAGCCGATCGTCATGATCACCGAGATCGGCAGGCTCGCGAGCCCCGCGAGCGTCGCCGGGAGGCCGGCGCCCTGCTGCAGGTACACGCCGATCACGAAGCCGTTGAGACCGAGCGCCGCGTAGACGAAGAAGGTGGCGACGTTGCCCCAGCCGAAGTTGCGCACGAGGAACAGGCTCAACGGCATCATCGGGCGGGCGGCGAGCCGCTGACGCATGATGAAGCCTGTGAACGCCGCAGCTCCGCCGAGTCCCGCGGCGACGACGACGGCGTGCCAGCCGAGCCGCGGCTGCTCGATGAGCGCGAACACGATGCCGCCGAGCCCCGCGGCGCACAGCACGGCGCCCAGGAGGTCGATCGACGCCTCCGGTCGGCGCTCGTCGCGTCGGCCGAGCACCGCGAGCAGCCACAGCACGACCGCGATCGGCACGACGTTGATCACGAACGCCCACCGCCACGACAGCAGGTCGACGAAGATCCCGCCCACGAGCGGGCCGGCGAGCATGGCAACCGAGGTGAGCGCGGTCCAGATGCCGATCGCCTTCGCCTGCAGCGCACCCGACATCGTCGAGGTGATGAGGGCGAGCGAGCTCGGCACGAGCAGCGCCCCGCCGACGCCCTGCACGCCGCGGGCGAGGATGAGCACGAGCGGGTCGGGGGCGAGGGCGATCGCGATCGACGCGACGCCGAACACGACGATGCCGACCCGCAGCATCCGGATGCGGCCGAACGCGTCGCTGAAGGCCCCCGCCACGAGGATGAGCGAGCCGAGGGTCAGCAGGTAGGCGTCGACGATCCACTGCTGCGCGGCGAGGCCCCCGCCGAGCTCGCGCTCGATCGCGGGGAGGGCGACGTTGACGACGGTGGAGTCGAGGAACGCGACCGTCGCGGCGAGCACCGCGATCGCGAGCACGAGCCGCTGGTCGCGGTTCACGTGCCCAGCTCGCGCTCGACCTCGTCGACGACCACCTGCGGCAGCCGGGGGTCGAGCAGGATGCGGAAGTGCCCGACGACGGGCAGCGTCACGTTGCGCCCGCCGGGCACGGTCGAGCCGTCGGGGATGTGCGGATCCCAGCGGGGTGCGATCGAGACGATGCGAGCGTTGACGTCCTCCGCGGTGACGAGCCGCGAGATGACGGGGTTGTCGGGGCGGAACTCGCGCACCGCCCTCCCGACGGCGTAGTACGCCATCCGCGATCCCGCGAACGGCGTCGCGATCGCGACGACCCGCTCGACGCGGTGCTCGACGTCCTCGAGCGCGAGCAGATGCTTGCCGATGAGCCCGCCCTTGGAGTGGGCCACGATCGCCACGTCGCGCAGGTCGAGCTCGAGGATGCGGCGCCAGGCGATGCCCGCCGATTCGGGGATGGGCCGATGGTTGAAGCCGAGCCCGGGCACCGTGAACACGGGATGCCCGGCCGCGTTGAGCGCGTCGGCGACGGCCCGCAGGTAGTGCCAGGTCTCGAACACGCCCGGGAGGATCAGCACGGGCCGCCCGTCCCCGCGCGCGTACGCGGCGGGCACGGGCCACGATCGCGCCGACCGCGCGCGGAAGCGCATCGCGTTCGGGAAGTCGCTCACGATCGCGACGGCGTGACGACCGAACGACGGCGGCTGCTGGCTCATGACACCTCCCCTCACGACAGGCTACGCGCGGCGGCCTCCGCACCGCCGGGCCCGTCTCCGCCATCAGCGCCGACCGCCGGACCCTGACCTGCAACGTCGGAGAGCGTCTGCAGGGCTCCGCCGAGATCGTGCTCCCCGACATCGTCGCCCAGGGGCCCGTGGGCTCCCAGGTGCAGCTCTCGGCCGCGATCGGCGGCCTCACCCGGGCGCTCGAGGGCGACCGCGTGCTCGCGGCATCCGCCACGAAACCGCCCGTCACCGGCACCGCCGTCCTGTGCTCGATCCTCGACGCGCGCTACGTGGAGTGGGAGAGCTCCACCGTGGGACGTTTGCCCGACGACTCCGACGTGCCGGTGCCGCTGCCGGGCGTCGGCTACGAGTACTACATCGGCGACGGACCGGGCGGCATCCTCGACCCGGACGGCGCCTACGACCCCAACGCGTTCGACTGCTCGCTCCCGGATGCCGGGTGGGTCACGACCGTGCCCGCCGGGGCCGAGGTGCGCGCCGTCCGCGCGACGCTCACGACGACCACGTCTGAGGCGAACGCCGGCCACAATCTGCTTTTCCTGTTCACGTGGCAGCGTGTGCGCCCGGGCTTCCCCATCGGCCAGGACATCTGGTTCTGGACGTCGTTCTCCGACGACGGCGGCGCCACGTGGTTCCACCCGCACCGCGACTCCGTGCCGGATCCGGCCGCGACGCCCACGCCGACGGCGCGCTACGCGTACGCGTACGCCGGCCGCATCCACGAGCGCCCTCTGGACGACGACGTTCGCCCCGGAGGCCACGGCCGTGCGCGTCATCGGGCCCGCGCTGCCGCCGTCGGCCGTGCACGAGTTCGCCATCACGGTCGAGACGAGCGGCGCGAACCCCGGGGACCGCTACGTGAACCGCGCCACGCGCGTGCCGGCACGACGCAGCTCATCGTGCGCACCTCGAGCGCGTTCGCGCTGGGCCTCACGGCTCTCGTCGCGGCGCGCGTGCGGGTGCGGCGGACGACGCGGGAGGACTAGGTGTAGTTCCTCGGGACGTTGTGAACGGCTGAGTTAGCGAAGACCTCCGTGGAGGA
>RDDZ01000105.1 GCA_003852775.1 Microbacteriaceae bacterium
AGCTGAACGACGATGTCCCGGCGGCGATCCAGGAGAACATCCTGCCGGACGTGGACCTTCAGGGCAACAACCTGGACGTGTTCGCCCGCGCCTGGTTCCGGGAGGGCATGGCCAAGGCGTTCGCCCACGTCCTGATCGACTTCCCCCGCCCGGCCCCGCGCGAGGACGGACAGCCCCGGACCCTGGCGGATGATCGGGCGGAGGGCCTGCGCCCGTACTGGGTCCTGATCAAGCCGGAGTGCCTGCTGTTCGCCCGCGCGGAGGTCATCAACGGGTCGGAGGTCCTTCAGCACGTCCGCATCCTGGAGCACTACACGGAGCAGGACGGCTTCGCGGAGGTGACCAAGGTTCGCATCCGCGTCCTGGAGCCGGGCCTGGTCCAGCTCTGGGAGCCCCGGAAGCGGTCGGGCAAGTCCAAGGAGGAATGGGCGTTGGTCGATGAGTGGGGGACCGGCCTGGACTATGTCCCCTTGGTGACGTTCTACGCCGCCAAGAAGCAGGGCCTGATGCTCGCCAAGCCCCCGCTGTTGGACCTCGCGTGGCTCAACGTCTCCCATTGGCAATCGACCTCCGACCAACGCCACATCCTCACCGTCACCCGCTTCCCGCTCCTGGCGTGTTCGGGCGCGACGGGCGAGGACAGCGACCCGGTGGTGATCGGCCCCAACAAGATTCTGTACAACTCCGACCCGCAAGGCCGGTTCTACTACGTGGAACACGGCGGCGCGGCCATCAGCGCCGGTCGCCAGGACCTACAGGACCTGGAACATCAAATGGCGGGCTACGGGGCGGAGTTCCTGAAGAAGAAGCCCGGGGACCAGACCGCCACGGCCCGCGCCCTGGACAGCGCGGAGGCGACCAGCGACCTTCAGGCCATGGCCGTCGCGTTCGAGGACGCCGTGGCCCAGGCCCTGGACATCACCGCGGAGTGGATGCGCCTTGCCGAAGGCGGCGGGACCGTGGAGCTGGTCAAGGAGTACGACATTGACGAGCAGGACGCCTCCGGCCTCCAGGCTCTCCAGGTCGCCCGCGACAAGCGCGACATCAGCCGCAAGGCGTACCTGAACGCCCTCATCCTCCGCGGTATCCTCCCGGAGGACTTCGACATGGATGAGGACTGGGAAGTGCTCCAGGAGGAGATCAGCGACGCCATGGCGCGCGCCGGTCTGGACCTGGACCCGGGCCAACGGGATGATCAGCCCCCGGTCAACAACCCGCCGTCCGGCGGTCCTTCTGATGGAGGTGATCAATGAGCGTATGGGTTCTGTTGGGCCTTTGGCTGATGGTCAGCATCCCCGCGGCGATCTTCGTGGGCAAGCTGATCCACTTCGGGATGGGCGAAGCTGATGCCGACCTGGAATGAAGAATACCGCGATGCGGTCCTGCGCCACCAGATCGGCATTCGCCGGTACAGCGCGGGGCTCGCCCGGCGGGTCGCCCGGCTCCTGGAGGAGGCGGACCGCGACCTGACGGAGAAGCTGCGTGCGCGCCTGGCCCGGTTCGAGGGCCGGGACCTGGACTTCACCGGCGAGCGGTGGAAGGCGCTGTTGGATGACGTGCGCGGAGCCCGGGCGGTGGCCCTTCAGCAGTACAAGGACCTGACCCGCGGGGAGCTGGGCCGCTTCGCCGTGCTCGAAGGGGCGCGTGAGCAGGCGATCCTCCAGGCTTCCGTGCCGATTGAGATCAGCTTCGCGGCGGTCGCCGCCGATCAGCTGCGCGCCATCGTGTCCTCCCGCCCGTTCCAGGGCCGTCTGCTTGGGCAGTGGTTCCAGACCCTGGAGCAGACCGACCGGGCGCGATTGACGCAGGCCCTTCAGTTGGGTATGGCCCAGGGCGAGCCCACGGAGACCATCGTGCGGCGCGTGGTCGGGACCCGGGCGAACGCCTACGCGGACGGAATCCTGGCCGTGACCCGGCGAGACGCCCAAGCAATCGTGCGCACTGCGGTGAATCACGTCTCGAACACGGCCCGGAACTATGTCTGGGAGGCCAACAGCGACGTGATCACGGCGCGCATCTGGGTTTCGACCCTGGACGGTCGCACCAGTGCGGTCTGTCGAGCGCGGGACGGTCACGCCGCGCCGGTCGGCGATCACCCCCTGCCCGAAGGTATCCCGGCGCTGGTCCCGGCGGAGGCGAAGCCCCCGGCGCACATCAATTGTCGGTCGGTGATGGTCGGGTACATCGACGGCGTGGGCCTCCTGGGCAATCGCCCCTTCGTCGTGGACACCCGGAACCGTCGCCGCCGTGAGATTGACTTCAGGGCGGAGGCGAAGCGCACCGGGAAGTCCATCCAGGACATTCGCCGGGAGTGGTCGGACCGGAACGTGGGCCGGGTTCCCGCCGCGACCACTTACCAGGACTTCTTGAAGCGCCAGCCCGCATCCTTCCAGGACGATGTCTTGGGCCGGACCAAGGGCAAGCTGTTTCGGGACGGGGGCCTGACGGTCGATCAGTTCGTGGATCGGGCGGGCAATGAGCTCACTCTGGACCAACTCGCGGCGACGAAGCCGGAAGCCTTCGTCAAGGCGGGACTTGACCCGGAAGCATTCTGACATTATTCTTCGTCTTGCGTGACGCACTTCGGTGGGTGATCCACCATACATGAGGACATATCTATGGATTTTGAATTCACTCCGGTCGATTCCATCGACAAGGTGCCGGAACAATTCCGGGGCATCTACAAGCAGGGCGACGATGGCCAGTTCATCGTTGACGACTCCCACAAGGGCATCGTGGAGGCCATCACCGGCCTGAACAAGTCGCTGAAGGCCGCGCGTGCCGAAGCGAAGGCCAAGACCTCCGTTGACCTGACTCCCCTGGCGGACTTCGGCGCGACGCCGGAGGAAATCAAGACCAACATCAGCAACAAGCTGAAGGAACTCCAGGACGAACTGGCCAAGGGCGGCGAAGCGAAGCTGAACCTGGACAAGATTCGCCAGGAGCTGGCCGACGCCCACGCCAAGGACCTGAAGAAGGCCGGAGCCCGCGCCGAAGCCCTCCAGAATCAGCTGTATGGCCTTCTGGTCGAGAACGCGGCCACCGCGGCGGTCGCCGAACTCAAGGGCGTGCCCGAACTCCTGCTGCCCTTCATCAAGAATCAGGTGAAGGTGGTCGAGCAGGATGGCGAGTTCAAGGTGTTCGTCGTGGACGCCCAGGGTGACCAACGCTACTCCGGCGTGACCGGACAGCCGATGACCATCAAGGAACTGGTCGCGGAAATGAAGGCCAACGAGAAGTATGGCCGCCTGTTCGAGTCCGAAGCCCCGGCGGGCGGCGGTATGCCTCCCGGCGGCGGGCGTCAGACGCCTCGCCCACAGGGCAAGACTCTGACATCCACCGAGAAGATCGCGGCAGGCCTGGCGAAAGCCCACCGCCGTTGATGTACAAGAAGCCCCGGCAGGTCCGGGGCTTCCGTTTTACGGAGTTTGGGTTTATACTCCGAACACGTTTTGGTGAAAGCCAAACACGCGATTGGCCCGGCAGGAGTGATTCCGGCGGAGGCCCGCGACGGCTCCGGGTGATCCGGCACGGCTTCAACCGTTATCAACTACCCCATCAGGAGGGACAAACATGTCTTCCGTTACTCTTGCCGAAAGCGCCAAGCTGGCCCAGGACGAACTGGTTGCTGGCGTCATCGAGAACATCATCACCGTCAACCGCTTCTTCGACGTGCTGCCGTTTGACGGCATCGAAGGTAACAGCCTGGCGTACAACCGCGAGAACGTCCTGGGCGACGTGATCAACGCTGGCGTGGGCACGACCTTCAGCGGCGCAGGCGCGGGTAAGAACCCGGCGACCTTCACCCGCGTGAACAGCAACCTGACCACCATCATGGGTGACGCCGAAGTCAACGGCCTGATCCAAGCCACTCGCTCCGGCGACGGCAACGACCAGACCGCTGTACAGATCGCGTCCAAGGCCAAGTCCGCCGGTCGCCAGTACCAGAATCAGCTGATCAACGGTACGGGCACCAACAACGAGTTCGCTGGCTTGCTCCAGCTGGTCGCCGGGGGCCAGACCCTGACCCCTCAGACCAACGGCCAGGCCCTCAGCTTCGAGATTCTGGACGAACTGATGGACCGTGTCGTGGACAAGGACGGCCAGGTGGACTACATCACCATGCACGCTCGCACGCTGCGGTCCTACAAGGCCCTGCTGCGCAACCTGGGCGGTGCGTCCATCAACGAGGTTGTCGAGCTGCCCAGCGGCGCAGAAGTCCCGGCCTACAGCGGCGTGCCGATCTTCCGCAACGACTACATCCCCACCAACCAGACCCAGGGCAACGTCTCCACCGCCACCACGATCTTCGCAGGTACGTTGGATGACGGCTCCCGCACCCACGGTATCGCGGGCCTGACCGCCACGACCGCCGCGGGTATCCAGGTGGTGGACGTGGGCGAGTCGGAGGACGCTGACGAACACATCTGGCGCGTGAAGTGGTACTGCGGCCTGGCGCTGTTCAGCGAGAAGGGCCTGGCGGCGGCTCCCGGCATCACCAACTGATCGCTGGGGTCATTCCGCCCCGAAGCCCACGCAAAGGGGCGGGATGGTCCTCACCGTCCCGCCCCTTTTGCTTATCTGGAGAACAGCTATGCTTTACATGCTCGCACTTTCACAAAGCGCCGGTGCCGTCCAGGTGGTCAACGACCGCCGCGCCGTGGTGCTGAAGCTGCCCGACGAAACCGCGCCGGAGGATGCCCTGGGCGTCGCCCGCGGACTCGCCGCAGCAGCCGACCCGATCAACGCGCCCGCCTGGGCCGGAGCCCTGGGCGGCTTCATGTCCAACGACTCCCTGGACCTCCTGGACGGCATTCTGTGGTTGAACGTCAACCCGGAGACGCCCGCGACCCTGGAAGGCGACCCGGACGAAGGCGGCGGCGATCTTCCGGCCACTTCGGCCATCGTCGCGGACGGCCAAGCGATCACCACGGACGTGAACGGCACCGAACGGACCCTGACCCCGACCGTCGCGGACAACGCGATCACGGGCCTGGAAACCGCGGCGACCGTCGCCGTAGTGGAGAACGCCGGGACCGTTCCGGTACAGAACAGCGCCGGTGCCGCCATCGGCAACGGAACTCTGGCCGTGTCCGGTCGCGCCGTTACCAGCGCCCGTCTCCCGGCGACCATCGCCGGTGTCGCGAACAGCGCTGCCGTTCCGGTCCTCCCGGCGTCCGGTTCGACCTCGCTGGCTTCGGCTACTGCCGCCGTTGCCTCCGGTGCCCTGTCCGGCGTTCGGCTCCCGGCTACCGCCGGTGTCGTGATCGACGGCCAGACCCTCGCCGTCACCGGCGGAACCGTCACCCTCACGGTGGCCGCGAACGCGGTGACCGCGGAGTTCACGCCGGAAGAATAACCCAGAACGCGGAGAATTGTACATGAGTAGCATCCAAGTCAACTACGTCCTCGCCGGTCCCCTGGCCGGCAAAACGATCAACCTGGGCACCCTCCCCTACCCGTTCCGGGAGGGTCGCCTGAGTATCGTTGCGCCGGTCGAGGATCAGGCCCTTCACGCGCGCTTCTTGGAGCGCAACGGTTGGGCCTACCCGGAAGGACACCCGGCCCTGACGGAGGTTTCCAATGGCCAGCGTGATCTTTCGCAGCATCCCCAGCCCAACGGCGAACCGCCGCTATCAGGCGGAGTACAGCCCGACGGGGAAGGGGCTGAAGCCGGTCAGCAAGGCCCGGACCAAGGGACCGGAGCAGCTGAAAACCCGTCCGGGGGTTCCGGGTCGGTTCCCAGCGGGGACGGACAGCCGGAAGGCGTGAAGGAGCCCGTGGCTGAAGTCAACGCGAAGCTACAGCGGGCAGTCCTGAGCCTGGACCCGGCGGACGATTCCGCCTGGACCAAGGACGGGAAGCCCGCAATGAGCGCCGTGGAGAAGCTGTATGGCGCCACGGACATCACCCGCGCGGACGTGGAAGCGGTCGCGCCGGGTTTCAACCGCGAGCAGGCGAAGGGCGGGAAGTGATTGCCGCCCCGAACCTCTGAAACAGGAGATACATCATGGCCAAGTCTGGAACCCTGATCAAATGCGCCAACAAGATGGTCGCATCCACTCGCTCCGGCGTTCGCAACGGTCCCGGCAACAAGAACATCGCCCACGGAGCGACCCGCGAGCCGCGGCCCTCCGGCCCGACCGCCCCGATCAAGGGCGCGGACAAGGGCGGGGTGTGAGGTGATCGGCTTCGCGGTCCCCTCCAAGCTGAAGGTCGCCGCCGCCCTGGGCGTCGCGGCGATCCTTCTGGTGTCCGCGGGCTTCGGCCTGGGCTACGGCTACGGCGGCACCAAGGCGACGGAGAAGGCCGCGGAGGCGATGGACGCCTACAAGGAGGAGGTCCGCGAGCGCGAGCGCGAGCAGGAACGCCTCCTGGCGGAAGCCAACGACAAGAACCGCGAACAGGAGAAGGCCCATGAACAGCGCGTCGCCGACCTCCGGGCGGAGTTCGCCCAGCAGCAAGCGGACGCCGCCGCGCGGGACCAGCGCACTATTGCTGATCTTCGCTCTGGCAATCAGCGGCTGCGCCTCCAAGTCACCTCTTGTCGTGCGGCCTCAGCCGGTTCGCCTGAGCCCGCCCCCGGCGGAGCTGATGGAGCCGGAAGCGCCGAACTTGCGCCAGAGACTTCTGCTGCTCTCTGGGGAATCGCCGGAGACGGCGACCGGGCCATCAGGAAACTGACGGCCCTTCAGGCTTGGGCGCGGTCCGCAGTACAGACTTGTAACACCACGGAGAATCCACAGTGAAAGACCTCATCAACCGTTTCCGCAGCCGCCTGGCCAAGCGCCTCGCCCCGTTCCTGGACCTCACGGCCTGGGTTCTGGTCCTGGTGAGCCTGGTTCCGCTGCTCTTCATCGACGTGGCCATGGTCGTGACTCTCATTCAATGGACAGCCTTTGGCTTCGCGCTGGCAGGAATCACCGTTATCATCACCCGTGTGGTATTCCCCCAGGTGGACCTGTCCGCGTGGCTACGCGAGGCGCGGGAAGGCCCCCGCGAGGGTCGGACGGCGGCGGCGCTGATCGTGCTCGCGGTCGCCCTGGTGGTCTGCGCGATCTTCCTGGGGTTGGTGCTATGGGCAAAAGCCTGATTCACCTCCTCCTCGCCTTCTGCGCCTGGGCCATCGGCTCCCTGAGTCCGGCCCTCGCCCAGGACGTTCGCACCTTCGTCCCTTCGGGGGCGGAGGTGTACGCGCCTGTGCTGGTCGAGAAGCAGCGCCTGATCTGGCCCGCCGCGCCGGAGCCCTGGACCCTCGCGGGTTTGGTGGAGCAGGAATCGTGTATCGGCCTGACGCACTCGCGGTGCTGGAACCCGCGCGCGGAGCTTCGGACCTCGCGTGAATATGGCTTCGGCTTCGGGCAGATCACGGTCGCCTACAACGCCAACGGCACGGTCCGGTTCAACAAATTCGAGGAACTGCGCGCCGCCCATGACTCGCTGCGCGCCTGGACTTGGGCGGATCGCTATGACCCGGGCTACCAGCTCACGGCGGTGGTGGAAATGAACCTGGACCTGTGGCGACGGGTCGCCGCCGCCCCGGGCGCGACGGTCACGGATCAGTGGGCCTTCGTCCTCGCCAGCTACAACGGGGGCTTGGGCTCCGTCCTCCAGGATCGCCGCCTTTGCTCCAACACCCGCGGATGTGATCCGGCCCGCTGGTTCGGTCATGTCGAGAATACCAGCCTGAAGTCCCGGACTCCGCAGCCCGGCTACGGCGGGCGGTCCTGGTTCGACATCAACCGCAGTCACGTGCGCAACGTGATCACGCTCCGCCGGTCCAAATACGAACCCTTCTGGGAGGCAACATGGCCCTGATCGTTCAAAATGACCAAGGAACCGTCCCCGGAGCCAACGCCTACATCAGTGTCCAGGAGTTCAAGGACTACCACGACGCCCGGGGCAACAGCTACGCCGGACAGACGGATCAGCAGATTGAAACGGGCATCGTCCGGGCCACCGACTACCTGGATGGGCGCTTCCGCTTCGTGGGCAAGCCCCTTTACGGGCGCGACCAGACCACGGCCTGGCCCCGGTCGGACGCCTGGGACTGCTCGCGCCGGTACGTGACGGGGATTCCCCGCGAGGTGAAGGACGCCACGGCGGAGTACGCCCTGCGCGCCCTCGCCGCGGACCTGCTCCCGGACCCGATCCGCGACCCGTCCGGGGCTCCGGTCCAGTCGAAGTCGGAGACGGTCGGGCCCATCAGCGAGTCCGTCACCTACGTGAGCGGGGCCGTGTTCGTCATGCCCAAGTACCCGGCGGCGCACTCGAAGCTGGTGCGCGCCTGCCTCCTAATATCCGGCGGCAACGTGG
>RDDZ01000031.1 GCA_003852775.1 Microbacteriaceae bacterium
ACCTGGCCGGGATCGGACCCAGCCCCATCACATCGGGCGCGACCCCGCCCAACCCATAGGCGACGATCCGGGCCAGCGGACGCACCCCGGCCGCGCCGGCTGCCGCCTCGTTCATCAGCACCAGCGCCGCCGCGCCATCGTTGAGACCGCTGGCATTACCCGCCGTCACGCTGCCCTCCTTGCTGAAGGCCGGGTGCAATTTGGCCAGGTCGTCCAGCGTCACGCCCGGCCGCACATGCTCGTCGCGGTCGAAGATCACCTCCTTGCGGCCCTGCCTGACGGTGATCGGCAGGATCTGGTCGCGGAAATGCCCGGCCTCGATGGCGGCGGCGGCGCGGCGATGCGATTCCAGCGCAAAGGCGTCCTGCGCGGCGCGGTCGATGCCGCAACGCGCGGCGACATTCTCGGCGGTCACGCCCATGTGGACCCCGCCGAAAGGGTCGGTCAGCGCGCCGACCATCATGTCCACGGCCCGGACATCGCCCATCTTCTGGCCGGCGCGGGCAGACAGCAGGTGGCCGGCGCGGCTCATGCTTTCGGCACCACCGGCCAGGGCCACACCGGCATTGCCCAGCATGATCTGCTCGGCCGCCGTCACCACCGCCTGCAGGCCCGAGCCGCAGAGCCGGTTCAGCGTCAGCGCCGGCGCGGTTTCCGGCACGCCCGCGCGCATGGCGGCGACGCGGCTCAGATACATGTCCTCGGGCGCGGTGTGGATCACGTTGCCGAAAACGGTCTGCTGCACGGCATCGGGCGCAAGACCCGCGCGGGAAATCGCCTCGGCCGCGACAAGCGCGCCCAGTTCGCAGGGCGGGATCGCGGCCAGCGCGCGCCCGAAATCGCCGATGGCGGTGCGCACGGCACTGGCGATCACGACATTGGTCATGGTTCATCCTTTCCAGACATGGCCGGGCCTGCCACGGGCGGGCATGGCGCGGCGAATGGCTTCGCCGCCGCGGCGGCAAAGGGTTCAGCTTGGATCGAGGATGCGGCCCGGCCCGGCGCTCAGCCGAAATGGTCCTGCGTACGCGGGTCGATGGGGATCGGGGCGCGCAGGTCATAGCCCGCGACCTCGTATCCGCGCCGGAAATCCTCGATATGGCGGGCCATCCAGCGCCGGGCTTCGGCGCTGTCGCCCTTTTCGATCTCGGCCAGGATGGCGCGATGCGCCTCGAGCAGCCGGTGACGGGCCTGCGGCACCGTCTCGTAGAGGTCGATCGTGGCCGAGAACAGCAGCACCCGGATCG
>RDDZ01000076.1 GCA_003852775.1 Microbacteriaceae bacterium
GCCGACAAGCTGCAGTTCAACGCCCGATTCGCCGAGTTCGTCGGGCGCGACTGGCTCGACCTCCGCGTCGCGGACGCGGCAGCCGTGCGCTCCTTCCTCGACGCCCACGGCCGCGCGATGCTCAAGGTGCCCGACAGCCTCTCCGGCAAGGGCATCGAGAAGATCGAGGCGTCGGAGGTGACGGACGTCGACGCCTTCCTCGCGGAGGCGCTCGCCAACCGCCAGTTCCTGCTCGAGGGCTACATCGCTCAGCACCCCGCGATGGCGTCGCTGTGCCCGACGAGCGTCAACTCGCTGCGAGTGATCACCTACTTCGACGGCGAGCGGCTCCACGTGCTCGCGAGCGTGCTCAAGATGGGCAACGGCGGCGACATCGACAACTTCTCCGGCGGCGGCATGTACACGATGCTCGACGAGTCCGGCACCGCCCGCTTCGCCGCGTTCGACGAGAGCGGCACGAGCTACGAGGTGCACCCGCTCACGGGCACCTCGATCGTCGGCTTCCAGGTGCCGCTCTACGACGAGGTCGTCCCGATGCTCGAGCGCGCCGCCCGGGTCGTCCCCGAAGTGCCCTACGTCGGCTGGGACGTCGCGATCACGCCCGACGGCCCCGTCATCATCGAGGGCAACCCGAACTCGGGCGTCTACCAGTCGAAGCCGTCGGTGTCGGGCATCCGCGAGGGTCTGCTCCCCCGCTACCGCGAGACGATCGGCTTCTGAACCCGCTCGCCGTCGTGCCAGCGACGGTCGTCGCGAAACTCGCGCAGGCGCTCGACGTACGCCTTGACGGCGTACTCCTCGTGCGCGAGCACAGGCTCCGTGTCGGGGTCGAGCTTCGCGAGCAGGGCGCGCGTGAAGTGCGGGTTGATGACGAGCAGCGGGCCGATGAGCGAGGTGCCGATGAAGCCGCCTCGACGCACGCCCTCCACGGCCGACGACGGGTTGCGCCCGATGCCGCGCGTGGCGGTGAAGAAGCCGTCGATGCCCGAGCCGGCCTCGACCATCGAGAACTGCGACTTGTAGCCGACGATCGGCTGCGCGTCGGGGAGCTCGGTGACCGGGCCCATGACCTTGCCGTTGTAGCGCCCCATCATGGCGAGCGTCGTCTCGAGCTCGAAGATCCCGAGCCCCTGGGCCTCGTAGCCCATCTCGGGGTTGCGGATGCGCGTGCCGAGCACCTCGAGGGCGTTGTGGGTGAAGAGCGTGAGGCCGCCGGAGTCGAAGCGCGCCTCGAGCTCACGGCGGTACGGCTGCAGGCGGTCGATCGCCTTGAGCTGGCCGCGCTCGGTGAGCGGGCCGAGGTAGAGCAGGTCGACCCGCCGGTCGAGGAACGCGGGACGGTCGTTGAGCGCCGTGCGCACGACCTCGGCGTCCGGACGGCACTGCGCGAGGTAGGTGATGTTGGCGTTGTCGCCGTGGAGGTTCGCGACCTCCGGGAAGAGCATCTCGATCGTGAGCCGGCTCATCCGCGCTCCCCCGTCCGGGCGCCGAGGCGCTCACGCAGCCGCGCCTGGACGCGGTCGCCCGTCGTGAGCGCGTTGTGCACGCTGTGCAGGTTGAAGACCACGTCGGCGTCCGTCACGTCGACGCGCTCGGCGGGCTCGGTCTCCGACTCGAGGGTCACGATGCGCGAGGGATGCACCCCCGCGATCGCGAGGCGCAGGGCTTGGTCGTAGCGGCGATGCCCGCCCACGACGATCTGCTCGATGGTGTCGTCGGCGAGGTACTCGTAGTCGGCGTCGTAGATCCACGCCGTGTTCTCGACCTCGTTCTCGCGCTCGCTCCACTCGTCGATCGACATGACGACGGCCTTCCGGCCCGGGAACGAGCGGAGGTACTCGAAGGCCCGCGAGCACGCGACGCCGACGAGGCCCTTCGTGAGGAGGCGCACGAGCAGCGCGTCGCCGATGCGCTCCGAGGCGAAGCGAGTCGTCGGCGGCGCGAGCGTGTCGAAGGCGCGCACGATGCGATCCCGGTCGACGCCGAGCACGTCGAGCACCGCGGCGACCGCGATCTGGTTGTAGACGTTGACGATGTTGTCGTTGACGAGCCGGGCCTCGCGCGCATCCCCGTCGAGGTCGAGCACGACGTACTCGCGATCGGCGTCGATGTCGCGCGCCCGGTAGGCGGGTTCCGGCGAGCTGAACCCGCACGACGGGCACCGGGCGCGGCCGATGTGGTTGAAACGCCAGTGGTCCCACTCGAGCAGCGCGTCGCAGTCGGGGCAGGTCATGGCGTCGAGCGCAGCGCCGACGGGCGACGTCGTGTCGCTCGGCAGCCGGTCGACCGCGAAGTGCACGCGCCGGTTCCCCTCGCCGCCGAGCGACGACGCGATGAGGTCGTCCGCGTTGAGCACGAGGGTCGTGTCCGGCGCGAGCTCCGAGCTCAGGATCCACGCGATGTACTCGGGGTGCGCGTTGCGCTTGATCGAGTCGCGCGTGAGGTTCGTGCACACGAGCACGTCGGGGTGCAGCCCCGGCAGCACGAGCCGCCCGGAGCGCTCGTCGAGCTCGAAGACGCCGACGTCGGCGCGCGAGCGGCCGCGCCAGTCGACCGCCGCGATGAGCGCCGCCGTGATGCCCGCCGCGAGGTTCGATCCGCTGCGGTTGCTCGCGACGCGCATACCCTCGCCCTGGAGCGCCTCGGCGAGCAGGTTCGACACGGTCGTCTTGCCGTTCGTCCCCGTCACCGCGACCACGCGCGGCGGATGCTGCACGGCGCCGATGATCCCCGGATGGATGCGGCGGGCGATCATGCCGGGGACGTGCGTCCCCTGACGCCCGAGCGCCCGCAGCACGCCGCCCGTGAGCTTGGCCGCCCAGACGGCCAGCAGCACGCGCACGCGGCGCCCCTTACTCGAGGTAGTCCCGCAGCGACTGCGAGCGGCTCGGGTGGCGCAGCTTCGCCATGGTCTTCGACTCGATCTGACGGATCCGCTCGCGCGTCACGCCGAAGGTGTCGCCGATCTGGTCGAGCGTCTTCGGCATCCCGTCGCCGAGGCCGAAGCGCATGCGGATGACGCCCGCCTCGCGCTCCGAGAGCGAGTCGAGGAGCGACTCGAGCTGCTTCTGCAGCATCGTGAAGCCCACGGCGTCGGCCGGCACGACCGCCTCGGTGTCCTCGATGAGGTCGCCGAACTCGCTGTCGCCGTCCTCACCGAGCGGGGTGTGCAGCGAGATCGGCTCGCGACCGTACTTCTGGACCTCGATGACCTTCTCCGGGGTCATGTCGAGTTCCTTCGACAGCTCCTCGGGGGTGGGCTCGCGGCCCAGGTCCTGCAGCATCTGGCGCTGCACGCGGGCGAGCTTGTTGATGACCTCGACCATGTGCACCGGGATGCGGATGGTGCGCGCCTGGTCGGCCATCGCGCGGGTGATCGCCTGGCGGATCCACCACGTCGCGTAGGTCGAGAACTTGAAGCCCTTGGTGTAGTCGAACTTCTCGACCGCGCGGATGAGACCGAGGTTGCCCTCCTGGATGAGATCCAGGAACTGCATGCCACGGCCCGTGTAGCGCTTCGCGAGCGACACGACGAGGCGGAGGTTCGCGCCGAGCAGGTGGTTCTTGGCGCGCTGGCCGTCGCGGGCGACCCAGGCGAGCTCGCGGCCGAGCTGGCTGCGCTTCTCCTGGTCGGTCATGTGCGAGAGCTTCTCCTCGGCGAAGAGGCCGGCCTCGATGCGCATCGCGAGCTCGACCTCCTGCTCCGCGTTGAGGAGGGCGACCTTTCCGATCTGCTTGAGGTAGTCCTTGACCGGGTCGGCCGTCGCGCCCGTGATCGCGGCCGAGTAGACCGGGACCTCGTCGTCGTCGTCCGTCATCGACAGGCGGAGGGCTCCCGTCGGGAGCGGCTCGTCGCGGCTGACGACCCCCTCCTCGTCGGAGTCGTCCTCCGAGTCGGCGTCGTCCTCGGAGTCGGCGTCCTTCGCGTCGGCGGCGACCTCGTCGGTGTCGGTCGCGACGTCGTCGGCGACCTCCTCGATCTCGCCGTCGATCTCCAGGTCGGCGTCCTCTTCGAGCTCGTCGGACTCGAGCTCGGCGTCCTTGGCCTTGGCAGGCGAGGCCTTGCCCTTCGCGGGCGCCTTGGCGGCGGTCTTCTTGGCGGCGGGCTTCGCCGCGCTCTTCGCGGGCGCCTTCGCGGTCGTCTTCGCGGTCGTCTTCGCGGCCGACTTGGTGGCCTTGGCGGTGGTCGTCTCGCGGTCGTCCTTGACCGCTTCCTTCGTCGAGTTGGAGCGGGGGGTGGCCATGCTGACCCCTTTCGCGGGTGGGGAGGTGCGTCTGGGCAGTACGTAGACCCGTGTCAAGTCCCCCGCGCATCCGGAGCAGGTTCTCGCCTGCTCCTCACGCACGACACGGGGATTCGACCGGGTCTCGGTTGTCTATTCTCGCACACGCGGGGGACGCCTCCCGCCGCGTGTCCTGAAGAGTGCAACCCACAGAGGGGCGATCTGTATTCCCTCCTCCTCGGCGAGCCGCCGACGAGGGCCCCGGCGCGTCGCGAGGAGGCCGATCGACCCCACGAGCGCGACGACGAAGACGGTGATGAACGCGATCCGGAAGCCGTCGAGCCCGTAGAGCTGGGACGGCAGGCCGTTGGCGACGCGCACCTCGTCGACGAGGTCGAGCGCCGCACCGACGAGCAGCATCGAGACGAACCCTCCCGCGAAGCCCCCGGAGTTCGCGACCCCGGTGGCCGACCCGTGCGCGTGGATGGGGTTCTCGCTGCGGGCCACGTCCAGGCCGATGAGCGACGCCGGTCCGCACGCGCCGACGCCGAGGAAGAACACCGAGACGAGCCACACGGGCGGCACGGGCTGCCACAGCAGCACGAGCGCCCACACGAGGAACACCGACCACGTGATGACGAGCGCGAGGTCGCTGCGGCGCAGGGGGTGCCGCGCGACGAGCAGCCCGATGACGGGGCCCGACACGAAGGTGCCGACGACCATGAGCGAGAAGATGCCGGATGCCGTGGCGGCGTCGTAGCCGAGCCCCGCGGTGAGGAACGGGTAGCCCCACATCACCCCGAGCATGTTCGGCAGTGTGCCGCCGAGCAGGTGCGCCCAGAAGCCGACGCGCGTGCCCGGGCGACGCAGGCTCGCGCGGAGCCCCAGCTCGGACGGGTCCACGACCGAGATCTCGGCCGTCGTGGTGAGTCGTGCGCCGCGGCGCACGACGGCGAGGGAGACGACGGCCGAGAGCACGCACGATCCCGCGGCCACGAGGAAGGCCGGCGTCCAGCCCGCGAGATGCAGCAGCATCGCGAAGGGGAACGCCGACACGATCTGGCCGATCTGCCCCGTCATCCCGACCCACTGCGACAGCTGCGGCAGGATCCGCCCCTCGAACCAGGCGGGCAGCAGCCGCAGCACGCTCACGAACGTCGCCGCATCCCCCGCGCCGACGAGCACGCGCGCCAGGATCGCGAGCCACACGTCGTCGGCGATCGCGAGCATCGCCTGACCCGCGGCCATGACGACCGCACCCGTGACGATGAGCACGGGCGCCCCGAACCGGTCGAGGAGCACCCCGACCGGGATCTGGAGCACCGCGTAGACCACGACCTGCACGACCGCGACCGTCGAGATGACGGCCGCGTTGACCTCGAAACGGTCCGTCGCGTCGACGCCCGCGACCCCGAAGGAGGTGCGCTGCAGGACGGCGACGAGGTAGGCGAACGCCGCGCCGACGAACACGACCCAGGAGCGCGCGGAGTTCACTCTCCCAGGCTACGGTCCGTCAGGGGCGCGGTTCGTCACGTCGGCTCGCGAGGAACCGCTCGAGCTCGGCGGCGATCGTGTCGGCGCTCGGCAGCTCGCCGTCCTGGTCGACGAGCGGCGACGGGAGCGGGTTCTCCTCCATGTAGCTGTCGTGACGCTCCTCGAGGGTGCGCACGAGGCGCTCGAGCTCGGTGTTGCCGGCGACCTGCTCCTCCACCTTTTGCGTGAAGTCGCGGCCCTCCTCGCGCAGCTCGTCGGTCGGGAAGATGAGGCCCGTCGCGGCGCTGATGCTCTCGAGCGCGGCGACCGCGGCGAGCGGATACTCCGTGTCGGCGAGGTAGTGGGGCACGAGGAGCACGAAGCCCGCGGTCGGGTGCCCGGTCTCCTGGAGGCGGTACTCCAGCAGATGCAGGGCGTTGCCGGGCACCTGGGTGCGCGGGCGCCAGATCGAGAACGCCTCAACGAGCTCAGGGCGGTTGCCGCTCACCGTCACACCGATCGGCCGCGTGTGCGGCGTCGGCATCGGGATGGCGTTGATCCACGTCGTGTCCGCCACGCCGAAGCGCTCGATGAGCTCCATGACGGCGCGCGTGAAGGCCTCCCACCGGAAGTCGGGCTCGTAGCCCGTCAGCAGGAGGAACGGCCGGTGCAGCTCGTCCTCGACGAGCGAGAGAACGAGGCGGGCGGGCTCGTACGAGGACAGGTGGTCCTCGTCGAAGAACATGACGGGACGGCGTGCGCGGTAGTCGAGCAGGGCGTCGTTGTCGAAGACCACGAGGTCTCGGACCACGGGCAGGCCGCGCAGCAGCTCCGTGATCTGACCGACGGCGGAACCCGAGTCGGTGAATCCGGTGAGCCCGGCGACGAGATGCAGTCCCGTGGGCACGTCGGACACGTCGCCGACGACCTCGTAGAGCGGGTTCTGATCCATGGCTCCGAGTCTAGGATCCGGCTCCCCGCCCCGGCCGGATGTGGGGCCCCCGGACGTGATGCTCACAGCGAACAGGTCACGGCCGGGGACTACCCTGACCGCATGAGCGCACCCGAGCTGTCCGTCACGTCCGCCCCGCTCGCCGACGTCGAGGCCTCGCTCCTCGTGCTCGGCGTCACGAAGGGCGCCGACGGGCCGGTCGTCGTGGGCGACGCTCCCCCGGAGCTCGCCGAGCTGCTCGCCCCGCTCGGCGTGACGGGCGCGACCGACGAGTTCCGCCGCGGTCCCGTGCTGCCCGGCGGCCGCAGCCCGATCGCCTTCGTGGGCCTCGGCTCCGAACCCGGCCGCGCCGCGATCCGCTCCGCCGCCGGCACGGTCGGCCGCCTCGCCGCCGGCCTCGACTCGATCGTGTTCGCGCTGCCCGTCGAGGACGACGAGACCGCGGAGGCCGCCCTCGAGGCGGCCGCGAGCGGCGCGTACGCCTACCTCGCCTACCGCACCGGCGACACCTCGGCGAAGTGCCCCGTGCGGAGCATCGCACTGCGGGTCCCGGCGGGCGTCGACGGCGAGAAGGTCGTCGCGAACGCCGCCGCGACCGCCACCGCGACGCACCTCGTGCGCGATCTCGTCAACGAGCCGGCCTCCGACCTCTACCCGGCGAGCTTCGTCGAACGCGTCCGCGAGCTCGCGGGCGACCTCCCGGTCGAGCTCGAGGTGCTCGATCACGAGCAGCTCGCGGCCCAGGGCTACGGGGGGATCCTCGGCGTCGGCAGCGGCTCGAGCCGCCCGCCGCGCCTCGTCGTCGTCCGCTACGCACCGGAGGGTGCGGACAAGCACCTCGCCGTCGTCGGCAAGGGCATCACCTACGACTCGGGCGGCCTCTCGCTCAAGCCGCCCGCCTCGATGGCCACCATGAAGTACGACATGACGGGTGCCGCGACCGCCCTCGCCGTCGCGCTCGACGCGGCGCGCCGCGGCACCCCCGTGCGGGTGACCGCGTGGCTGTGCCTCGCCGAGAACATGCCCTCGGGCACGGCCGTGCGCCCCGGCGACGTGCTGCGCACCTGGAACGGCACGACCGTCGAGGTCACGAACACGGATGCCGAGGGCCGCGTCGTCCTTGCCGACGGGCTCGCCGCCGCGGCCGCCGAACGCCCCGACCTCCTCGTCGACGTCGCGACCCTCACGGGAGCCGCGCGCGTGGCCATGGGCGAGCGCACCGTCGCCGTCATGGGCGACGAGCCCGCCGTCGACCGTGTGCTCGCCGCCGCCAAGCGCGCCGACGAGGCGATGTGGCCCATGCCTCTCCCGCCCGAGCTGCGCTCCGTGCTCGACTCGGACATCGCCGACATCGCGAACGCCAAGCTCGGCCACACCGCGGGCGGCATGCTCGTCGCCGGCCACTTCCTGCGCACCTTCGTGGGCGAGACGGGCGGCGACGGCCCCGGCGCCCGGATCGGCTGGGCCCACCTCGACATCGCCGGTCCCGCCTACAACTCGGGCAGCCCGTACGGCGGCGTCGGCAGGGGGCCGACGGGGGTCGCGGTGCGCACGCTCGTCGCGCTGACGGCGGACCTCGCG
>RDDZ01000098.1 GCA_003852775.1 Microbacteriaceae bacterium
CTCAAGGCCACCGGCCCTCCCCCGTTGATCATGTCTCGATCTTCGAGACGCGCTGGCGGTGAACGCCGAACAGGTCCAGCGGGACTTCTTCGCCGTCGCGCAGCTTCTCGCGCACGAAGGCCGCGAGGGTGGACGGGTGGACGCTGGCGTTGTCCTCGACATTAAACTCACCGGCCAGCTTCTCGCGCAGCTCATCGGCGCGTTCGTCCTCGCCCTTGCCGAAGGCGACCTGGACCACGCGCTTAATCATCGCGGCGTGACCGTTGGCCTTGAGCCAGGCGAAGGCGAGCGGGGCCTTGGCCTTCGGGATGCTGGCGCGGATGGTCTCGTCAATCTTGATCTTCAGGCCGGTAGCGGTCTTGAACTCCGCCATGCCGATCTGGTCCATGAGTTCGGGCACCTGGCGTTCGGCCAGGTCGCGGTACTCCTCGCGCGCCTTGTTCAGTTGCGCTTCGAGTTCGGCCACGCGGGCCGCGGCGGAGGCCTGCTGCTCCGCGAGGGATTGGAGTTGGGAAAGCTCGCCGCCGGAGGTCGCTGGCGGCTGGACATAATCCAAATAGGATGCGTTTGGGTCGTTTGACATATTGTTCACCTTTTCTGTATGTTCGAGGGTCGCCCCGCATTCGGAGGAGACGGAAGAAGTATAGACCTAATCCGCCGAAGAAGTAAAGAGCCCGGGAGCATTCACCTGAATATATCGTTGGTCCTTCCCGCTCCATTGGAGAAGCGAGACGTCACCCCCATTGGACTCCGCGGCAAGCGCGACGGCGAACCCGATCAGGACCGGATTGCCCACCAACAGCAGGTGATCGTCGGGGCCGAAGTCCGCCAGCTTCTCCCGCAGCTCCTCAATCACGGGCTCCGGGCGGAAGGGGGCCGCGGTCGGGCTCAGCAGATAGACCAGCTCACCGAACTGTTGGGCCGGGGTCAGATCGAACTTGGGCTCAAAGCGGCCCGCGTCCCGATTCCAGCGGTGTTGATTCTGTACGACAAATACACGATTCTTTCTCATAACCATTCCTTCAGGCGGTCACCAGTGATCTGGCTCGCCACGTTGAATTTGTTTCTCAAGGCTTCGACCACCTTCTCATCCACCGTGTCCTCCGCCACCAGGTCGATATACAGCACGCTGTTGTCCTGGCCGATCCGGTGAGCCCGGTCCTCCGATTGTAGGCGGTCGATCAGCTTGAAGCTGTTGGAATAGTAAATGAGAAAGAATCGTGTATTT
>RDDZ01000005.1 GCA_003852775.1 Microbacteriaceae bacterium
GGTCTGGGCGGCCCGGGGGCCGGCCTGGGCCGCCCGTCGATGGCCGCCAGCCCCAGGCCGATCAGCGCCATGCCGGCGCCATGGCGCGGTTGAAGGGTTTCGCCCAGGAACAGGAGGCCCAGAAGGATGGCGCTGACCGGGATCAGGAATGTCACCAGCACGAGATTGGTTGCGCCCGCCGTGGCCAGGATGCGGAAATACAGCACATAGGCCAGCGCAGTCGAAATCGCCGCCAGGCCGATCAGCGCAAAGATGGCCGCCGGGCTTGGCGCCGCCAGCGTCCATGGCCGGTCGACGACCGCGACAAGCGGCAGCAGGATCAGGCTCGATGCGATCACCTGTCCGGTCGCCGTGCTCATCGGGCTGACCCCCATCGCGCGGAAGCGGCGCCCGTAGATGCCCGCGAAACCATAGGACAGCGCCCCGGCCAGGCAGGCAAGCTGCGCCACGACATGCGCGCCCAGGTCGCGCAGCGCATCCGCGCCGATCATCACGGCCACGCCGGCAAAGCCGATCAGCACCCCGGCCAGCTTGCCGCCGGTCATGCGCTCGTCGCTGGTCAGGACATGGGCGAGGATCACGGTGAAAAGCGGCGTCGCGGCATTCAGGATCGAAGCCGCGCCCGAGGCGATATGCTGCTGTCCCCAGACGATCAGCGAAAACGGGACGGCATTGTTCAGCATGCCCATGCCCAGGAAGGCCGCCCAGACCGCGCGGCCGCGCGGCATCCGCTCGCCCCGCAGCCGCAGGACGGCCAAAAGGATCAGCGCGGCCAGCGCCACGCGCGACACGACCACGGTGAACACCGGCAGTTCCCGCACCGCCACGGCGTTGAAAAAGAACGACCCGCCCCAGACCGCCGACAGGGCCAGCAGCATCGCCCATTCCAGCGGCGTCATGGGGCGGTTGGTGGCGGTCGGTACCGGCATGATCTTCCCTCCTTCGACCCCCGGGGCCGGTTGCGCAGGGCATGTTGCCGCCTTGGCACGCGGCCGCGATCCGTTTCTTGCGGCCGAAACCCGGCAGGATCAGCCTGCCTCGCCCGGCTTGATCTTTTGCGCCGTGCCCTGGGCAAAGCTGTCCAGCCGGCCCTTGGCGGCGTCCTGGGTGTTGACGATGCCGGCGACCATGGATTCGGCATAGGCGGCGTCCAGCCCCGACATGTTCTGCATG
>RDDZ01000116.1 GCA_003852775.1 Microbacteriaceae bacterium
TCATGGCGCAGCCCCGGTGATCTGCATGTGGTGAACCTGACCCTGCTTCCGCATACCGAAGAGGATCTGCTCTGGCTCGATCAGGCTCTGGGCGAGGGGTCGGTGACCATCCTGTCGCGCGGCTATGGCAATTGCCGCATCACCGCGACCGCGCAGGATCGTCTGTGGCGGGTGCAGTTCTTCAACTCGATGGATGTGCTGATCCTCGATACCTTCGAGGTGACCGCCATGCCCGAGGTGGTGCTGGCCGCGTCCGAGGATCTGGCGGACAGCGCGGGCCGCATTCGTGAAGTGCTGGGGGCGATCCGATGAGCGTCGAGACCGCACGGGGCGGGTTCGAGGGGTCTTATCTGGGCGCCAATGACCGGATCAGCCCGCAGGCGATCATGGAATGCAAGATCTGCTGGACCAGCTATGACCCGGCCGAGGGGGATGAATACCGGCAGGTTCTGCCCGGCACGCCGTTCGCGGCCTTGCCCGCCGACTGGAAATGTCCCGGCTGCGACGCGCCGAAGGAACAGTTCATCGTGCGCGAGGATCCCGGCTCTGACGAGATGCGGATCGCGGCCGAGATCGAGCGGCGCTGCGCTCGGCTGGTCGCCGACTTCCGCGAGGTCTTCAACGCAAAGATGCGCGACGTGCCGATCATCAATCAGGCGCTGCATGTCGAGGCGCTGGCCTTTCGTCCCTGGCAGGGCGGCTTTCTGGGGGTGCTGATCGCGCCCTGGTTCATGAACCTGATCTGGCTGCCGGGCGAGGATCACGACTGGTCGGCCCTGAAGGCGGGCGAGAAAGAGGTGGTCGCCTTTCCCTCGGGCGAATATGAATTCATCCATAACAGCCGTGAGATGACCGGCCCTTACAAGGCCTGTTCGCTGTTCTCGCCGATGGCGGATTTCACCAGCCAGTTGCAGGCCGTCGAGGTCGCGCGCGCGGTGATGGTCGAGCTGTTCAAACCCGAAAACCGCGACGGGACCGACCGCGCCGCCGAGATTCGCGCCGCCCGCGAGGCCGAGCTTGCGCCGCCGCCCGAGGCCGCATCCGAGGCCGGACCGGCATCGGATGCACCGATCCCCGATCCGCGCCCCACGCGCCGGGCGCTGCTGACCGGCGGGCTGGCCGCTGCTCCGGCAGAGGGCGACGATCCGGAGATATCCGGGGGCGCGGT
>RDDZ01000156.1 GCA_003852775.1 Microbacteriaceae bacterium
ATCACGGCCCTCATCGGCCCGAACGGCGCCGGCAAGACCACCCTCTTCAACCTGCTGACCGGCTTCGATAAGCCGAACGCGGGAACGTGGTCGTTCGACGGCACCTCGCTCGCCGGCATCCCCGCGTACAAGACGGCCCGCATGGGGCAGGTGCGCACCTTCCAGCTCACCAAGTCGCTCGGCCTGCTGACCGTGCTCGAGAACATGAAGCTCGGCGCACCCAAGCAGAAGGGCGAGCACCTCTGGGCGGGCTTTTTGCCGTTCCTGTGGCGCAAGCAGGAGGCGGAGATCGAGGAGAAGGCGCGCGAGCTGCTCAAGCGCTTCAAACTCGACGCCAAGGAGAAGGACTTCGCGGCCTCCCTCTCGGGCGGTCAGCGCAAGCTGCTCGAGATGGCGCGCGCCCTCATGAGCGACCCGACCCTCGTCATGCTCGACGAGCCGATGGCCGGTGTGAACCCCGCCCTCACGCAGTCGCTCCTCGACCACATCCTCGACCTCAAGGACCTCGGCATGACGGTCGTGTTCGTCGAGCACGACATGCACATGGTGCGCCACATCGCCGACTGGGTGGTCGTCATGGCCGAGGGCAGGATCGTGGCCGAGGGCCCGCCGGACACCGTCATGCGCGAGCAGGCGGTCATTGACGCCTACCTCGGCGCGCATCAGGACGTCGACCTCGGCGTGGTCACGGGCCGCGTCCAGGGTGAGCTGTCGGAGGAGGGCCAGGAGCTCGCCGAGACGGCTCGCGAGATCGACGCAGCCATCGAGGAGGCCGACTCCGAGGTCTCCGCCGAGACGGAGGACGGCAAGTGAGCGACCCGATGACCGGCGGCGCGACCGCCACGACCGCCGCACCCGCCCCGAACGTCGTCGAGGTCACCGACCTCGTCGCCGGCTACCTGCCGGGCGTCAACATCCTCAACGGCGCCAACCTGACCGCCGCCAAGGGCGAGCTCATCGGCATCATCGGCCCCAACGGCGCCGGCAAGTCGACGATGCTCAAGGCGATCTTCGGCCAGGTCAAGATCCGCTCGGGCTCGGTCAAGCTCAACGGCGACGACATCACCGGCCTGCGCGCCAACAAGCTCGTCGCGAAGGGCGTCGGCTTCGTTCCGCAGACCAACAACGTCTTCCCGAGCCTCACGATCGCCGAGAACCTGCAGATGGGCGCCTACCAGCGCCCCAAGATCGTCGCCGAGCGCATCGACTTCGTGACCTCCGTGTTCCCCGACCTCGCCAAGCGCCTCCAGCAGCGCGCGGGCTCGCTGTCGGGCGGTGAGCGCCAGATGGTGGCCATGGGCCGCGCGCTCATGATGGACCCGCACGTCCTGCTGCTCGACGAGCCCTCCGCCGGTCTCTCGCCGTCGCGCCAGGACGAGGCGTTCCTGCGCGTCTCGGAGATCAACAAGGCGGGCGTCACGACGATCATGGTCGAGCAGAACGCCCGCCGCTGCCTGCAGATCTGCGACCGCGGCTACGTGCTCGACCAGGGCCGCGACGCCTACACGGGCACGGGTCGCGAGCTGCTCAACGACCCCAAGGTCATCGGCCTCTACCTCGGCACCCTCGGCACCTGATCGGGGCGCAGCGGGAGCCGTGACAGCGCGGCGGGAGGTACGTCTCCCGCCGCGCTGTCGTTCGTCCCGCCGTCGGCACGGCGAGCCGCGCGCACGCCCGCCGTCCGAGGGGACACGCGAAACGGCCCCGGTCCGAAGACCGGGGCCGCTCCTCACCGGGTGTGGATCAGCCCACGCTCAGGAAGGAGTACGTGTTGTCCTTCCCGTACTGGAAGATGCCGATCGACGCCTCGGTCGGGTCGCCGACCTCGTTGAACGTGATCGGACCGGACACACCGTCGTAGTCGGCGACGCCGCCCGCGAGGATGATGTCCGCGCACTCCGCGTACGTGGTGCACTTCGTGCCGTTACCGGCACCGCCCGACACCTGCTGGAGGTGCGCGGCGACGTCGGCGCCGGCCGTCGAGCCGGCCTCGAGGGCCGCGAGGGCGAGCAGGATCACCGCGTCGTACGACTCCGGGGCGTAGGTGAAGTCGGCGAGCTCGGCGTTGCCGAGGCCGGTCCAGTACGCCTGGAGGTTCGAGCGGAACTCCTCGATGGAGGCAGGGTCGACCGCCGGGTAGGTGCCCTTGGCGCCCTCGAGCGTGCCCTCGTCGAACTCGTCACCGAAGTTCGCGAGGTTGCCGTCCACGAAGTAGAGCTTGTCGGCGGGGAACTCCGCACCGATGAGCTCGGGGATGATCGTCTTGACCTCTTCGAACGTGATGAGCGCGATCGCGTCGGGGTCGGCCGCCAGGACGTCCTCCACCTGCGACGAGAAGTTCGTGTCGCCGGTGTTGTAGAGGGCGGCCGAGACGACCTCGCCGCCGGCGGCCTCGAAGGACGCCTTGGCGAAGCACGCGAGACCGGTGCCGTACGAGTCGTTGAGGATCAGCATGCCGAGGGTCTCGGCGCCGTCACCCGCGATGAGGTTGCCGAGCACCTCGCCCTGGAGCACGTCCGAGGGGGCGGTGCGCCAGTAGAGGCCGTTGTCCTCGTAGCCGGTGAAGGCAGCCGAGGTGTTGGCCGGCGAGAACTGGATGGCGCCCGCGGCGATCACCTGATCGATGAACTGCAGCGAGGTACCCGAGGACGCGGCGCCGACGATGGCGGTCGCACCCTCGCCCAGCAGGCGCGGGATCTCGGTCTCGTAGGCCTTGTTGTCGGTGTCACCCGAGTCGCCCTGGATGAGGTCGATCGTGATGCCCTTGTTGGCCTCGTTGACGACGGACGCGGCGTACTCGGTACCGGCGATCTCGGGCGGTCCGAGGAACGCGAGGTTGCCGGTGACGGGCAGCGCCGTGCCGATCTTGTAGGTGAGGCCGCTGGCCGGACCGGTCGACGTCGACGAGTACTCCGGCGTGTACGAGGCGGGCGCTGCCGCGTCGCAGTCGACCGGGAACTCGAAGGCGCTGCCGCCGTCCGTCTCTCCGTCACTCGAGGTGCCGGTCGAACATCCGACCAGGACGAGGGCGCTTGCGCCGGCCATGGCGATGCCGCCGATGACCTTCGAACGCCGTGAACGTGTGAAGACGCTCATTGTGCTCCTTGCTTGGGTAAGTCCATGGAACGGCATCGAGCCGCTCCCGGTTGCTCAAACCTAACGGGCAACGCGTATCACAAGTGTTGCGATGTATTAACACTCTGTAACGGCACCGAATCGTTACACAACGACCCGCTCGCGTGCGGATTCCGTCGTCACCCGGAGACGGTGCCGGTGGCGCTGTAGGTGTTCTCCGCCCCGTAGACGAAGGTCGTGTAGATGCCGGAGGTGGGGTCGCCCGCCTCGTCCAAGCGCAGGGCGCCGACGATGCCCTGGTAGGCGATGTCCGGCTCCGTCGACAACACGTCGAGGCACTCGCCGTAGCTCGTGCAGCGGATGCCCTCGCGCGTCGCGGCGACGAGGCGGCTCGCGATCGAGGGTCCGCCGTCGTCGCCGGCGAGGATCGCCGCGAGCGCCGCGATGATCGTCGCGTCGTAGGCCTCGGCGGCGTAGCGCGTGGACCCGAGACCCGGGTCCTCGACCTTGAGCCTCGCCGTGAACGCGTCGTCGGGACGCAGGCCCTCGAGGATGCCGTTCGCCCCATTGAGGGTGCCGCCCGGAAGCGCCTGCGAGTAGTCGGCGAGGTTCTGGCTCGTGAGCCACAGCTTCGCGCCGCCGTAGCTGGCCTTGACGAGCTCGGTGATGAGGGACTTCGTGAGGTCGCCGTTGTCGGGGGTCGCGAGCACGACCGCGTCGGGCTTCGCCTTCGTCACCTGGGACACGGCAGAGGAGGCCCCGGAGCTCGTGCGCACGACGGCGGTCACCGCGAGCTCGGCGCCGTTGTCGGCGAGCGTCGCCTCAAGCGGTGCGGTGATCGAGGAGGAGACGTCGTCGGCGCCGACGACGAGAGCCACGGTCTCGGCGCCCTTCTCGGGCAGGAGCGTGCCGAGCGCGACACCCTGCAGCGGGTAGGCGGGGATCGTGCGCGCGAAGAAGCCGTCGGCATCCGCCCCCACCCCGGGGTAGGTGGCTGCGGGGGAGATGAGCGGGATGCCGGCCTCGATCGCCTTCGGCAGCAGGCGCTCCGCGAGCACCGAGGAGCTCGGGCCGATGATGACGTCGACGCCGCGCTCCACGAGTGCGGCGAAGGACGCCTCCGCCGTCTCGGTCGACGCGTCGCCCGAGTCGCGGTTGACGACCTCGACGGGCGCCCCGAGCACTCCTCCCGCGGCGTTGATCTCGCGCACGGCGGCGTTGACGCCCGCCACCTGCGCGGCTCCGAGGAACGACGTGGACCCGGTCGTGGGGAAGAGCGTGCCGATGCGCAGCACCCCGTCGCCGCTCGGGGCGATCGTCTCGGTGGGCGTCGGAGTCGGCGTCGGCATGGGGGGCGCCGCCGTGCATCCGGCGAGGGCGAGCGCGAGCGCGGATGCCGCGGCGAGCGCGGCGGGGCGACGACGGCGCGGCAGGGTGCGCGGCATCCTGGGGTCCTCCTCGGGGCCGGGGGTGGCCGGCGCGGGTCGGTGCGGGTCGGGCGGGGCCGACCACGCCGTGACCCTACCGCGGGCTCAGGCCGTGGGGAGGGAGGCGCGGCGGCCGGCGCGGGCGGCTCGGATCATGTCGACCGTGAGCAGCACGAGGGCGGCCCAGACGAGCGCGAACCCGGCCCAGCGCCCCGGGGGCATCGGCTCGCCGAGGATGAAGACGCCCATGAGGAACTGGAGCACGGGGGCGAGGAACTGCGTCAGCCCGATCGCGATGAGCGGGAGCCTGCGCGAGGCGGCCGCGAACAGCAGCAGCGGCACGGCGGTCACGACGCCCGTGCCGATCATGAGCACGGTGTGCACGGGACCCGCGTTGCCGACAGCGAGGCCGACGGACGCCCCCGTGACGAGGAGCTGCGCGATCGCGACCGGCACGAGCCAGGCGGTCTCGAGCGTGAGCCCCGAGACCGCGTCGACCTGCGCGCCGACGCGCTTCTTGATGAAGCCGTAGAAGCCGAACGTGAACGCGAGACCGAACGCGATCCACGGGAAGGATCCGTAGCCGACCACGATCACGACCGTCGCGACGAGGCAGATGCCGACCGCGGCCCACTGCAGCGGACGGAGGCGCTCGCGCAGCACGAGCACACCGAGCGCCACCGTCACGATCGGGTTGATGAAGTAGCCGAGTGCGGCTTCGACGACGTGGCCTCCGAGCGCCGCGATCAGGTAGATCTGCCAGTTCCCGTAGATGAGCACGCCGGCGATCGCCATCATGCCGAGCACGCGCCGCTGACGGGCGAGCCCGACGAAGGCCCGCCATCCGCTCGTGACCGTGAGGAGCACGACGCAGAAGACGAGCGACATGAGGACGCGGAAGGCCACGACCTCCCACGGACTCGCGGGCTCGAGCAGGAGGAAGTAGGCGGGGAGGAAACCCCACAGGCCGTACGCGCCGACCGCGAACGCGAGGCCCGCCCCCTGACCCTGGGCACGCGGGGTCGGTTCGGGCGTGCTCACCATCCGAGGCTACCGGGGCGAACAGGCCCTCGAAGACGGGAAAGGCCCCGTTGGCAGAGCCACGGGGCCTTTCGGCAGGATGTCGCGGAGCGGCATCCGGTTCCGGGTCAGCGGACGACGACCGCCAGGACGTCGCGGGCCGACAGGACGAGGTACTCGTCGCCACCGAACTTGACCTCGGTGCCGCCGTACTTCGAGTAGAGAACCCGGTCGCCGACGGCGACGTCGAGGGGCACGCGGTTGCCGTTGTCGTCGATGCGGCCGGGGCCCACGGCGACGACCTCGCCCTCCTGCGGCTTCTCCTTGGCGGTGTCCGGGATGACCAGACCCGACGCGGTGACCTGCTCGGCTTCGACCTGCTTGATGACGATGCGATCCTCGAGCGGCTTGATGGAGACCGACACGTGTGACCTCTTTCTGAAGACTCAGGGGTTTGGCACACTCACTTCGAGAGTGCCAGGACAACTATAGGCCCGGATTAGCACTCATTCAATCCGACTGCCAACGGTCGGCGCGCGGGAGGCCGCTCACCGCGTACGGTGAGGGGGTGACGCCTGAGGAGCTGCGCGCGCTGCTGACGCCGGAGGGCCTGCGACTGCTCGACGAGGTCGGCGCGGTCGCGGCCGATGCGGATGTCGTGCGCGCCGTCTCGCGCCTGCGTGCGGCCGGCCACTCCCCCGAGCTCGTCGCCGCCGTGCTCACGCAGGCACGGCTGCGCACGCGCGCCCGGGCGCGCTTCCACGAGTTCGCCGACCGCATGCTCTTCACCCCCGACGGCCTCGAGCAGGCGACGCGGCTGCAGGTCGCCGCGCAGCACGCGGGCCGCTACGCGCGCGCTGGGCTCGCCTCCGTCGCCGACCTCGGATGCGGCATCGGCGCCGACGCCCTCGCGTTCGCGAGCCTCGGCCTCCGCGTCGTGGCGGTCGAGCGCGACGAGACGACGGCCGCCATCGCCGCGTACAACCTCGCACCGTTCCCCGACGCCCGCGTCGTGCACGGCGACGCGCTCGCCGACGAGCCGACGGATGTCGACGCGCTGTGGTTCGACCCTGCGCGCCGGGGAGGCGGCCGCCGCCACGCCGACCCCGCCGACTGGTCCCCGCCGCTCGACGCGGTGTTCGCGCGCGCCGCGGCGAAGCCGACGGGCGTCAAGCTCGGCCCGGGGCTCGACCATGAGCTCCTCCCCGAGGGCGTCGAGGCCCAGTGGGTGTCCGTCGATCGGGGGGTCGTCGAGCTCGTCGTGTGGTCGGGCGTGCTCGCGCGCGACGGCGTCGGCCGGTCTGCGCTGCTGCTCGGGGCGAACGGCGCCCACGAGCTCACCGCGCCGGGCCCCGCTCCGGATGCCGAGGCCGGCGACCTCGGGACGCACCTCGTCGAACCCGACGGCGCCGTCATCCGGGCCCGCCTCATCGGCGACCTCGCACGCTCGCTCGGCGGGCGCATGCTCGACCCGACGATCGCGTGGATCACGACGGATGCGGCGCCCGAGACGCCGTTCGGGCAGGCGTTCCGCGTGCGGGAGGAGCTGCCGCTCGACGAGCGGAAGCTCAAGCAGGCGCTGCGGGCGCGGGGCGTGGGCACCCTGGAGATCAAGAAACGCGGGGTCGATGTCGACCCCGCGTCCCTGAGGAACCGCCTCGCACTGCGCGGCGGCGAGAGCGCAACGCTCGTGCTGACGAGGATCGCCGGCAAACGCACGGCGATCCTCGTCGAGCGGGTATGACTCAGTACGAGTAGCTGCTCAGGAAGAAGAGCGGCAACAGCGTCACGAAGAGGAAGATCGCGCCCACGATGATGTTGAGCGCGATGCCGGCCCAACCGGTGATCAGACCGGTGAGCCACATCCACTTCGGCGCCTGCGGCTCGCGCTTCTTCCCCATGAACCCGAGCACGACGGCCGCGATCGAGAACAGAAGGCCCCAGCCCGCGAAGCCGAGCAGGATGCCCACGATTCCGAGGATGAACGAGATGAGGCTCAGGGTCTGCTTGACGGGCGCCGCGGCGGCACCGGGCGCGGCGTACGGGTTGGCGGCGGGCGCAGCGGCAGGGGCTGCGTAGG
>RDDZ01000148.1 GCA_003852775.1 Microbacteriaceae bacterium
CGGCGTTCATCGCGCCCCAGCCCCACATGAACACGAAGTCGGGGTTCTCGCGGCGGATCTGCAGCCACTGCGCCGACTGGTTCTGCATCTCCGTCACGCCGACCGGGATCGGCAGGAAGGTGAAGCCGTGCTTCTGCGCATAAGCCTCGAACAGCGGGATCGGCTCCTTGCCGTAGGGCGCGTCGAGGTGCAGCAGCACGATCTTCTTGCCGTTGAGGCTGTCGAGATTGCCCTCCGACACGTATTGCAGGATCATCGAGGCGCAGTCCCAGTAGGAGGCCGGCGGGTTGAACGCCCACTGGAACACCTTGCCGTCCTGCATCGGCGAGAAGCCGTAGCCGGGCGCAAGGATCGGAATCTTGTCGACATTGGTGCGCGGCAGCACCTGCAGCGTGATGCCGGTCGACCAGGGCTGGGTGACGATGCTCTGACCCTTGGTCTGCTCGTAGCACTCCGCGCCCTTCTCGGTGTTGTAGCCGGTCTCGCACTCGTCGTAGACGATCTCGACGCCGTTGACGCCGCCGTCGCGCTCGTTGAGCATGATCATGTAGTCGCGCTGGCCGTTCATGACCGGCGTGCCGGTGGCCGCGAACGGGCCGGTGCGGTAGGACAGGTTGCTGATATGGATCTTGTCCTGCGCCAGCGCCGCCGGCGCGGCGAGCATCGTCGCCGAGGCGATGACCGCCGAAAGGACAGTGACTTTCCGAAGCAGCTTCATTTCATCTCCTCCACTCGTTCGTTTCTCCATGTCGGATCGGGCGAACTCACCCCGTCTTGCCGGCGGCTCCGGAAAGCCGCCTGTATCCTGCCGGCGGCCGGGCCGGCCGCCGGTCTCCTCCTCAGTGCGGGAACGGCCAGATGATCAGCTTCTCCCTTATGATGGCCCAGTAGCGGGCAAGCCCGTGCGGCTCGACGATCAGGAAGGTGATGATGAGCGCACCGACGATCATGATGTTCAGATGCTCGACCATGGCGGGCGAGATCGGCAGGCCGAAGGCGCGCGGCACCGTCGACAGGATCACCGGCAGCGCCACGATCAGGATCGCGCCGAGATAGTTGCCGCGGTTCTGCACCTCGGCCACGCCGATCACCCGCAAGGGCACCTTGCCCGC
>RDDZ01000112.1 GCA_003852775.1 Microbacteriaceae bacterium
TGTACCCGGCCATGAGGTTGGTCCCCTCGTTGGGATTGTGAATGGGGAGGACCTCCGGGCTTAGTGGAGGTATCTGACGTCTTCACGAAGCACACGGAGGTCCCATGGCCCACGCTAACGCTCGTCTGACCGTTCATGGCAGGCGGTTGATCATTGAACGTGCCCGAGCCGGCTGGAAGCAGGCGCACATCGCCGCGGCGATGGGAGTCTCACGTCGTTGCGTGAAGCGCTGGATCGAGCGTTACCGCGCCGAGGGCGAGGCTGGGCTGGTCGACCGTTCCTCGCGTCCGCACACCAGCCCGACGCGTACGAGTCCCGGGCGCGAGGAGGCAGTGCTCGAGCTGCGCCAGAGGGAGCGCATCGGGCGTGAGGAGATCGCCGCGCGACTGGGCATGTCGGCTCGGACGGTCTCGCGCATCCTCGCCCGTCACGGCATCCCGCCGCTGCGGGCACTGGATCCGATCACGGGGGAGGTGATCCGCGCGTCGAAGACCACCGCGGTCCGTTACGAGCGGGACCGGGCCGGCGAGCTGGTCCACATGGACGTGAAGAAGCTCGGCAAGATCCCCGACGGCGGCGGCTGGAAAGCACACGGCCGCGCCAGCGGATCCATCCTGCGAGACCGGAACACGAAGGTCGGGTACGACTATGTCCACTCCCTCGTCGACGATCACTCCCGGCTCGCGTACTCGGAGGTCCTGCCCGACGAGAAGGGAGCCACCTGCGCGGCGTTCCTGGAACGCGCGATCGCCTACTTTGCCGCCCACGGCATCCCCCGCATCGAGCGGCTCATCACCGACAACGCCTGGGCCTACAGGTTCTCGCTGCGCGAGGTCTGCGCCGCGCACGGGATCCGGCAGAAGTTCATCAAGCCGCACTGCCCCTGGCAAAACGGCAAGGTCGAACGCTTCAACCGCACCCTGCAGACCGAATGGGCCTACCGGCACGTCTTCCTCACCAACACAGACCGCACCGCAGCGCTTGCACCCTGGCTCGAGCACTACAACACTGGACGGCGCCACTCAGCCCTCGGAGGCCACCCGCCGATCACCCGACTGGCACCAACGTGATGACCCGGTACA
>RDDZ01000108.1 GCA_003852775.1 Microbacteriaceae bacterium
CCATCCCGTCGCTTGATTTGCTGGCGGCGCTGGCGCCGGCGGCGCTGCTGATCTCGGTCGTGGGCTTCGTCGAATCGGTCTCGGTCGGGCAGACCCTGGCGGCGCGGCGGCGCGAGCGGATCGCCCCAGACCAGGAGCTGATCGGGCTGGGCGCCGCCAATATCGCCGCGGGGCTCAGCGCGGGCTATCCGGTCACGGGCGGCTTCGCGCGCTCGGTGGTGAATTACGACGCGGGGGCGCAGACCCCGGCGGCGGGAGTGTTCACCGCCATCGGCATCGCGCTGGCGGCGCTGTTCCTGACGCCGCTGCTGGCCGACCTGCCGCAGGCGGTGCTGGCAGCGACGATCATCCTGGCGGTGCTGTCGCTGGTCGATTTCCCCGCCATCCGCCGGGTGCTGGACTATTCGCCGCGCGATTTCCTGGCCATGGCGGCGACCATCCTGGTCACGCTGCTGGTCGGGGTCGAGCCTGGGATCAGCGCCGGGGTGCTGCTGTCGCTGGTCATGCAGCTTTACCGCAGCTCGCGGCCGCATTCCGCCGTGGTGGGCCAGGTGCCGGGAACCGAGCATTTCCGCAATGTCGACCGTCACCGGGTGCTGATCTGGCCCGAGATCCTGTCGCTGCGCGTCGATGAAAGCCTGTATTTCGCCAATTCCCGCTTTCTCGAGGACCGCATCGCCGCGCTGGTTGCCGACCGGCCGCGCCTGCGCCACGTCGTGCTGATGTGCCCCGCGGTCAACGACATAGACGCAAGCGCCCTGGAAAGCCTCGAGGAGATCAACCGCCGCCTGGCCGAGGGCGGGATCAAGCTGCACCTCTCGGAGGTCAAGGGGCCGGTGATGGACCGGCTGCGGCGCAGCGATTTCATGCGCCACCTGTCCGGCCAGGTGTTCCTAAGCCAGCACGAGGCCATCTGCCAGCTGCGCCGCGACCTGGGGCCGGATGCCGGCCCGGCGCAGGAAACGGGGCTGGCCTGTTACGGCGACGCGGCGCGGCTTTTGCGGGGCGGATAGGGCTCCGGCGGGGCGGGCCTTGTTTACCTACGCGCCTGCGAATATATCGGGGGGGGCAGCTTGATC